>NZ_MBLN01000104.1:0-31886 GCF_001854645.1 Pseudofrankia sp. EUN1h
TGGAACAGCGGCACCGCCTCCCCGACCCGGCCCAGGTCTTGCAGCACCGACGCCAGGTTGTTCAGGCGCGTGGCGACGACGGGGTGGTCGGGGCCATAGGCAGCCTCACCGATCGCGAGCGCCCGCTGAAACAGCGGCAACGCCTCGGCGGGTTGGGCCTGCTCCTGGAGAAACGTCGCTGTCCGGTCACACAGCCAGGACAGGTCGCCCGCCGTAGCAGGCGGGTCGGCCTGGCAGGGTGCCGCGAGACCAGTCGGATCGTCGGCGCTGTCCAGCACGGTGCGGGCGTGGGCAAGCAGCGCCCACCAGCGTGGCCAGCCTTCCGGGGCACGCGTGATGTTCTCAGGCAGGTCGGCACGCAGCAGCCCGACCAGGACCGCCACCAGCTCCGCGCGGCGGACCTCGCCGAGCTTGCGGCGGGTCGCGGCGGCCACCAACCGGTGTACCCACACCGCCGCGGTGTCCCGACTGGCCAGGCTGTAGCCGACCAGTGCCCCCACCAACCGCGCCCAGGCAAGCCGATCGCCCGCGGCCTCGGCCAGCAGCCCGCCACCGAGCAGCTCCGCCCGGCCCTCGAACAAGTCCAACGGCACCGGCTCCGGCGCGAACAGCGCCAACAGCTCCAGCAACTCCACCGCCGCCGGCGCCGTCACCGACAGCCGCTCGATGGACAGGTCCCACAACGTGGCGACCGTCTCCCCAGCTCGATCCGCGACCCCCCCAAGCGCGATCACGTCCTCCAACCGCTCGACCAGCCAGCTCGCCAGCTCCGCCAGCGGCGTACCGGTCTGCGCACAGAACCCCGCCGCCTGCTCCAACGCCAACGCCAGATCGCCGAGCAAATCGGCCACCCCGTCCGCCACCACCGGATCGACCCCTGCAAGCCGGTCGGACAACAGCGCCACCGACTCCGCCCGAGGCAATGTCGGTACCTGCACCGTCGCGCGCGGCCCACCCCAGCCGGCCCGCCGCGAGGTCACCAGCAGCCGGCCCCACCGGTCCGTCGGCCGCAACGGCGCCACCGCCGCCGGATCCTCGACATTGTCGAAGATCAGCAGCCACGGCCGGCCACGGCGCCGCAGCTCCGCGAACACCGCCGCCGGCTCCGCCCCGGTGGGCAACTCCAACGCCTCGCCCAGCTCAGCCAACCGGCCAGCAATCAGATCCGCCCGCTCCGCCGGCACCCACCACACCACGTCGAACTCGTCCTCATGCCGGTAGGCGTACTCAACCGCCAACGCCGTCTTACCGACCCCACCCATCCCGGCCAGCGCCACCACCGACACCGCAGCCCCCGCGGTCAGTTTGTTGGCCAACTCCGACAACTGCTCCTGGCGGCCCACGAACCCCACCACCGGCGGCGGGACGTTCCACACCGACGGCCCCGCCGGGCCATCGTCCCCACCCGCGGCAAAGACCTCGTTGCTGGGAAACTGCTCGCGGGCTGCCTCCAACAGCCGACGCCTACCATCGCGGACCGCGCCGGCCGCGAGCAGCCGCGAGACCTCCCACCAGAACTCCTCCGCACTCAGCCCATGCCAGGCGGGCTGGCTACGCCGGGGCAGGTCAACCGACACCAACAGCGGCCCCGCCGACATCAAGTCCCCGAACATCTCAGCGAACGCCCGGACCTCCCGGCCCGACAGACCGCGTGCCACCTTCGCCACCCCCGACAGCACAAGCCGACCAAGGGCGCACGGCCCGTCACGCTGGCAACCAGCATCCCATCCGCCACCCGAACCGGATGTTTGACCTTCTAGGGCTCATCGCCAGACTGATCCCACCTGACAGACACCTGTCACGCAGCGGTGAGTCCCCAGCCGGTCGGAGCCCTCCGCGGCGGACCTACCAATCGCTACGTAAAGGGAGCGGTTCCCGGCGGGGCATCGCTGAACGCGTTACACCGTCGTGTTCGAAGCGAAGGGTTCCGTCTCCCGGTGACGCAGGGTTCGTACCCGCTCCCCAGTCCGAGCCGAGCGGACCGGTCAGTTCTCGGTAGAAATGGCAGGGCCCCTACGTGAGACGGTAGGCGAGCTGGCCGAACGGGCAGGGCTCGACGCCGCGGCCCTCCCATCGTGGCGTCCCGTCGGGGCCGAGCCGAGGCTCGAGAACGACCGTCCGCCCGTCGACGGCCACCTCGGGCCAGGTGGTGTTGAGGTTGTCCATGACGTGGTCCTGGAGCGTCGAGGCGATCTCCATCGCTACACCCTCTGGGGTGTCCGCGAGGTCGTCGAGGCCCTTCACGTTGACGAAGCTCTTCCCGATCAAGTCGGCCACCTTGAGCAGCAGCAGATGGGCGGAGGGCTTGGTGGGGATGACCCAGGTATCGATGTCCGGAATCAGCGCTACGACGTCGCCGGGCCGCGCCGGGTCGAAGTCGATCAGCCGCACATCCCAGCCCGCCACGGGCGAGCCGGCGAAGTCGGCCAGGATGGCGGGCAGCCAGGCAGATACCGAGGCGTACTCCACACGAGTCAAGGTACTGACCAGGGTTCCGACGGGCGACGGGTTTATGCGGGCGCACCCTATGCGCATCCCAGGGCTGGTACCGGTCGCGCTGGCGCAGGCTCCAGGCCAGCATCAATTGGCAATGGGGCCGACTCCTGGTCCGCAACCGCGTTGCACACGCCGCACGGCTCGGACGCAGTACGCCGGCCACCGCACCGCCAGACCCCCGTTGACGAAGCCGTCCCCGAAACAGCCCCGAAGAAGCCGAAAGCGGTATAGGGCGATCGGGTAAACCTGCTGGTCAGCATCCCGGCGGAACGGGCAGGACGGCGCCCTCTCGTAGCGGCGGCCTGTCGTGCCGAGTCGCCGATTCTTGCGATCAAGAAGGCAGGGCGGGTACCGCGCGATGGCGGGCGGACGTGCTCGTGGAGCACGCCGTCGCGATTCCCCGCGTCCGCGGGGTCATGGGCCGGTGTGGATGTGGGAGGCCCACAGGGATGGCCGCGCGCTGGCGAGATCACGCAGCCGCCTGGTGGCGGCGTGCAGGGCGGTAGCCGGGTCGACGGGGATCCTCGCGGTCAGCGCCTTGTAGACATCGTCGGCGAGGCCGACGGCGACGCCGTCGTTGATCGGCCACAACGTGGCGATGACATGCCGGTAGCCGGCGAGCTGGAACGCGGACGCCAGATGGATCGCCTCGTCCGGCAGCCGCCCACCGGGACGGGCGGTCGAGCAGGCGGACAGGTAGGCCAGCTCGGCGTCGAGGCGCAGCCGCGCGACATCGACGACGGTGAACGAACGATCTCGGTGGTCGTGCAGCAGCAGCCGACTGGTCGATGGGTTGGCCAGATCGCTTGAGCCGTGGCAGGCGAAGTGCGCCCATCGTCCGGCGGGAAGCGCGGCGTGCACGGTCTTCCACCGGGCCTGCTCCCCGAGCAGGGCCGTGACTCTGCCGGGCAGATACCGACGCAGCGTGGCGAGTTCCGCCTCGGCTCCAGGCAGGTCGAGGCTGGCGTCGTCACCTGGGTTGCCAGGCGGGGCGGGCGTGCGCGGCATGACGACCGCGACCATCCGCCGTCCGTCGGCATCCGCGTGCTCGACGCTCGCGAGGCGGCGAGCGTGCGCCAGAGCGCGCAGGGTCGGAGTGTAGGAGGACACCACCTGATCGATCACGGTCGATGGGTGGGCCCCGATACGGGTCTCGTGCCGCCCCGCGGCATGCACCGGCAGGAACGACAGCATGCCCGACAGGCACCACCACACCCGCGGCAGCGCGCCTTCCGTGAGGGATGCCGCGAGGAGACCGTGCCGATCCATCTGACGGAGAACCGGACTGGCGAGCCGATCCCACAGCCAACCCAGGGTCGTGGACAGCCGGTCCTGCGCCTGGTCCTTCTCGTCCTTGGTCGTCCGCTGCGAGGACAGCGTCTCCACGGCGGTCATGAAGGCGAGCACCTCGTCGAAGACCGCCTGCGGCGTCAGGTCTCCAAGGTCCACAGGCTCACCGGCCCCGTCCTCGGTGAGAACCAGCGCGTACGAGCCGAACTCGGACACGGCAACCATCACGACCGACCCGCCGGCCGCTGCCCTGGCCAGCTCCGCCGCCGACTGCGGACGCAGGAATCCGTTGAACCCCGACCGGTTCCGGATCTCGGCGACCACCTCATCGAACTGCTCGCGGAGCCTCCGCCGGTACTGGACCAGCCCTCCGACGCCGTTCGGGCGACTGGCGTTCTCACCCGCCCCTGGCAGTGCGCCCCACTCGGCCGGCTCGGGCCGGTCGAGTTCAGCCGCCAGTGCGACGAACCGGTCATGTAACTCCGCGTGCCGTGCCTGGAGATCGTTCAGGTCGCCCCGGGTGTCCAGTGCCTGCCCCAGCAACACCCCTCGCCCTTGTTCGAACAGTTCCAGTGCCCGGTCTGGATCACCCGTCCGAACCGCGCACACCGCCGCGTCGGCGCTCAGCCCGCCCACCTCCGCGAGCAGTTCCTCCCGATCCGCCCGTGGCAACTCGCGCGCCACCACCTCACCCTGCAGGCCGAGCGCCGCGGTAAAACCTTCCACCGCCGCCTCCCACCGACCCCCGGCCGCAGCGGCGCTGCCCCACACCCTCGCGGCGCGAGCGCGTTGACGAGGCGACGCGACCTCCATCCCGGTTGCCTGTCCACTGACATTCATGGCGGCTTCCAGATCCGCGGGGTCGCCCGTTCGCTGAAACCGGACATGCAGGAACGTCGCGAGGTTCGCCAGGTACATGGCCTGCTCGGGATGGTCGGGGACCGCGGCCTCGATCGCCGATCGGCAAGCGTCCACCGCGGCGTTCAACTCGGCCGGTTCGGCGGTCCGTTCAAACCTGGTGTACAGGGCCATCCCCAGGTTTGACAGGTACATGGCCGTGTCGGGATGGTCGAATGGGCTCGCCGCCACCGCTTCCCGAGCCGCCTCTACTGCCGCGTGCAGGTCGGCAAGCTCCCTGGTGCGGTCAAAGCGCACCAGCAGAATCGTTCCGAGGTTCGAAAGGTATCCGGCACGGTCGGGGCGATCGCCGGCGGCGTCCGCCGCCGCCTGGCCCACCTCTACCGCGGCATCCAGATCCGTGGRCTCTCCCGTCCGCCCGAACCGGATCCGCAGGGCGAGCCCGAGGTTGGACAGTGTCCCGGCACGACGCGGGTGACCGGCCCCTGTGGCCGCCACCGCTGCCCGGCACATCTCCACCGCCGCGTCCAGATCCCCGAGCAGGCCGGTCCGCTCGGACCGCACCCGCAGCGCGAGCCCGAGGTTGGTCAGATAGATAGCCCGATCTGGGTGGTCAGGGACGATCTCCACCGCCGCCTTGCCGGCCTCGACCGCCGCATCCAGGTCCGCGAGCTCCCCGGTCCGCCCGAACCGCACCCGCAGCGCGAGCCCGAGATTCGACAGCATTCCGGCGCGGCCGGGCTCGTCCGCGGCGGTCGCCGCCACCGCCGCGCGCGCGACCTCCACCGAGGCTTCGAGATCCGTGAGAGCTCCGGTCCGTTCGAATCTCGCGCGCAGCGCGAGCCCGAGGTCCGACAGGCGACCGGCGAGGCCCGGCTCGCCGGGAGCGGTCGCCGCCACCGCTTCACGGCCCGCCTCGACTGCGGCGTCCAGGTCGGCGAGCGCTCCCGTCGACTGGAACCGGAGCAGCAGGGCGGACCCGAGTGCGGACAGGTAGGCGCCGCGGTACGCATTGCGGGCCGTCGAAGCCGCCACCGCCTCCCTGCACATCTCCACTGCCGTGTTGAGATCCGCGAGCGCTCCAGTCTGCTCGGAGCGGTCCCGCAGAACGATCCCGAGGCCGACCAGGTAAGTGGCACGGCCGGGATCGTCGAGTGCCGCGGCGGCGACTGCCGTCTGGCAGGCTTCCACCGAGGCGTCCAGGTCTGCGAGCGCCCCCGTCCACGAGGACCGTATTCGCAGGGCTTCCCCGAGATTTGCCAGGCGTCCGGCATAGTCCGGGTGGTCAGCCGTCGTGACCTCGACGGCAGCCCGGCTCGCGTCGACCGCGGCGTCCAGATCCGGCAACGCCCCGGTCCGCCCGAACCGCGCGTGCAGGGTGCCCCCGAGATTTGCCAGAAACCGAGCATGATCGGGGTGGTCGAGCGCGGTGGCGTCCACGGCCGCCCGGCCCACTTCCACCGCCGTGTCCAGATCCGCCAGCACTCCCGTCCGCTCGAACCGAACCCGCAGGGTCGTTCCGAGGTTGGACAGATACCCGCCCCAGTTCGGGTGGTCGGGCCCGGTGGCGTCCACGGCCGCCCGGCCCACTTCCACCGCCGTGTCCAGATCCGCCAGCACTCCCGTCCGCTCGAACCGAACCCGCAGCGCGCCGCCGAGGTTCACCAGGTACGCGGAGTGGTCGCGGCCACCGGCGACAGCGGCGTCCACGGCAGCCCGGCCCGCGTCGATGGCGGCATCCAGATCCGCGAGGTCGGCGAGGGCACCAGACCGCTCGAACCGGGCCTTGAGAGCCACCCCGAGGTTCGACAGCAGCGCGGCGCGGTCGAACGAGCCCTCCGGGAACGCGGTGAGCGCGCCGCGCAGGAGGTCGGCGGCCGCGCTCAGGGCGACGACGTCGCCGGTACGCAGACCGCGTTCGAGGAGCTCGACGGACTGGTTGGCCCAGTCGTGGGGAATCGCCGGCGAGACGCGCTGCAGTTGATGGAAGTAGGCCCGAGCCTCCACCGGAATCGCCGCGGGCTGGGCCCGGTGGACGGACTCCAACAGCCGAAGCGCGACGGCCAGATCGTGCTGGTCCTCGCCCACGGGCAACAGCAGATAGCGATACCAGTGCACCATGCCCGCCGAGTAGCAGACATCCAGATCCCTCGCCGGATCATGAACCGCCGCCACCAGCGCCTCTACCTCTGCCAACGCCTCGTCGTCCAGCACGACGGACGCATGATGATCGGTCGCAAATCTGGCGAGACGCGCCCGCACCGCGTCGAGTAGACGTTCCCGCATCTCTGAGCCCTCGTGCTCGCCGTATTGAACCGCCCCGGTCCTGCCCACTCCATGCGCTTTTTCGACGTCGTGCTCACGCCTCACACCGATCACTCAGCAGATCTGACCACGAAGGTTCTGAGCCAGGGCAGGCATCCGCCAGTTCCTCGACGTCGGCACCAGCCTCCCACCTGGCAAACCCCGCACAAGGCAGTTCAGGCAATCGCGCCACGGTCCCGGCCTCACCAGCACAGCGACCACTCACGCCAAACCAAGCCCCAAACCACAGATCTTCGCGGTGATGGGGTCGACGTGTACAAGACCCGTCGAACTTCGCTCGTGTGTAACCAAGGGGTGGTACCGATCGTGCTGGCGTAGGGGGCATGGCCGACCGCACTGCCCTGGGGCAGCTTCTCGATCTACAGGTACTCGCCGCGCAGTCGACGCTGTCGCCTGATGACCTCGTCAACGGATCACACGCCGGGCCGCCCTCAACGGTTTGATCAACGAACGCGATGCTTCTCGCCTGTGTCCGTGACGACGTCTGGCGCCACGAGGCCCGCCGGCGGCAGCTCGGCCCTGGTCGGCGGGGCCGGCCCCGCCGAAGCGGACCGGACGCCCGCGAGGCCGAGGCGCTGCGCCAGGAGCACGGCGTTCACGCGGTCGTGCACGCCGAGCTTGCGGTAGATCTTCTCCTGGTGCTTGACGACGGTGCGGGCCGAGATTCCCAGGCGGCGGGCGATCGCCACCGGGCTCAATCCGTCCGCAAGCAGCGCGAGGACGACGGTCTCACGGTCGGTGAGGCCCGCGTCGGCGGCCCTCGGCCCCGGTAGGGCCGGCGGCTCACCGATGGGCGCGAGGCCGCGTCGGAGGCGGTCGGTCTCGCGCAGGTGGCGCTCGATGGCGACGAGCAGCGGCTGCAGCCGGTCCAGGTAGGCTCGTTCGCGGTCATTGAACTCGCGGCCGGTGCGCGCGGCTCCGACGTAGTGCAGCTCCGAGCCGGCTCGCCGCAGCGGGATCAGAACCTGGGCGAACGAGCCTTCGAAGCGCTCCCGCGCCACCACATGCTCCTCCGAGGTCAGCCAGCCGTCGTCGGCGACCTCGCCCAGTGTCCGCGGTGCGAGGTCGACGCCGGTAGCGAAGCTGCGCACCAGCGGATGGACGGCGACCTCGGACGGCGTCCAGGGAATCCGCCCAGTCCAGGCGCCTCCGTCGAGCACCTGCGACCAGATGCCGCCGCTGGGCCACCGGACCTGGAAACAGCCGGCGAGACGAGCGTGGAGCACGGCCGCCAGTTCTCCGCAGACAGCCGGCCAGAACTCATGCGGGTTGTCCAGCAGCGAGATTGTCAAGTCCAGCAGCCGGTTCAGTTCGGCGTGTGACGGTGCTCCCACGATCTGCATCATGGCAGCCCGAGCGCGTCTCATCTACGCAAATCCTCGTATAGCCGGCACGGCGATCGCGCGGCATTCTCTTCGCAAGGGGACGACCGGTGGGTCCGTGGTGTCCGCGGCCGACGCCTGGTTTCGGACGGAGTCCCGGCGCTGCCCGCCGTGGTCCACTCGCCGTCCACGAAACCTGATCGGCCCGACTGCCGGGCTGTTCTCGCGTCCAGACCGTCATGGAGGAGTGATTCTTCGCGATGCCTACCGACAAGCCCGCCATTGTTTTGATCCACGGGGCGTTCGCCGATGCGTCCGGTTGGAGTGATGTGGTCGCGAGGCTTCAGGCCCTCGGCTTCACCTGTTACGCCCCGGCCAACCCGTTGCGCGGTGTGATCAGTGACGGTGAGTATATCCGCGCGTTCGTCTCCACTATCGACGGCCCGGTCGTGCTGGTCGGGCATTCTTACGGTGGCAGTGTGATCACCAACGCCAGCACGGGGAACGCCAACGTCAAGGCCCTGGTCTACGTTGCCGCCTTCGCGCCGGAGGAGGGTGAGGCGCTGGGTGCCGCGCTCGCGCTGGGTGACGGGAGCACCGACCTGGCCAAGCATCTGGTGCTCCGGCCCTATCCGGGCGCTCCCGAGGGCGACGCCGACGCGTATATCGATCCGGAGTACTTCCACGAGTTGTTCTGCGCCGATGTCGACGCGGGGCAGGCGGCGGCCATGGCGTCGAGCCAGCGCGGCTTCRCCGCGTCGTGCCTGTCGACGCCGTCGGGGACGCCAGGGTGGCGCACGATTCCGAGCTGGTATCTCGTGGCGGCGAACGACGCAACGATCCCACCGGAGGCCGAGCGGGTGATGGCGGCGCGCGCCGGCGCGCACACAATCGAGGTGGCCAGCTCCCACGTGGCCATGGTCAGCCACCCGGTGGAGACGGCCGACCTGATCATCGCCGCCGCCAGCTGACGATCGCCGAGCCCGGCCCACCGGCGGTCCCCACGCTCGGTGGACCGGGCTCGGCGCGCGGGTCCGCTTCGATCTCGCTGCTGCCCACCCGCCACCGCCTTGCGGTAAATCGGGCATGTGTAGCCCGGGGTGTGCCGGCCATGCTTGCCGGCTAGATCTCCTCGTCCTTCGCCATCTCGTCCCATGGAAGATCGCGAAGATCGAGGCCAGCGGTCTCATCCGACGGGAGCACCGCGGTGGGCTGCATCCACACCACAACGAGCCGCGATCGGTACAGAGGCGCGTCCGGACCGGTGTCTACGGCGCTGGACTCGAACATCCCGACGCAGATCACTCGGGGCAGCAGTTCCTCGGGTCCGAAGGGTAGGTGCCGCCCGGGCTGTGCTTCCGGATACTCTCTGATCGGTGGAATGACGTGCACAGGCGATCCGGGAAAGCGGTGCGCACCCTGCTGCGGCAGATTTGCGACCATCCTGTCATTGATGTATCTGAACGGGTAGCCCTCGATCAGGCCGTCGTACGTTCCCGTCATCCAGACCTGGCTGAGATAGGTCCGGCGGCCGGACGACAGTGTGATCATGGTGAGGGCCATGCCCCGCAGGCTACCGCCAACGGCTACTTCTTGATCACAGGTGCATGTCGGGCGCCAGCGCCGGGCACGTTGTGTGTGCAATCCGGGGGCGTGCGCGACCAAGGGCTGGTACCGATCTTGGTCGTGCGCGCCCGCGCCGCCGCGCGGTACGCCGGGTGAACGCTTTCTATGGTGTCGGTACGGGGGGTTCTTCTCCGCAACGACGGCCCGGAGGCATCCTGTGACAAAGTCGTTGTACGAGCACGCGGGCGGCGACGAGGGCCTGCATCGACTCGAGGAACTGTTCTACGCGAAGGCACTGGCTGACCCGGTGCTGCGGACACTGTTCACCGAGCGGGTGGCGACCCACGTCGACCACCTGACGTGGTTCACCGCCGAGTCGTTCGGCGGACCTGACCGTTTCACCAGGCAGCTTGGCTTCCAGTATCTCATCGACGTGCACCGCGGTCTGAAGATCACCGATGAGCAGCGGGACAGGTTCGTCACCGCGTATCTCGAGGCGCTGGACGAGGCCGGCATGCCAGACGACGCGCCGTTCCGGCAGGCGTTCCGCGAGCATGTCGAGTTCGGAGCCCAGGTCGCTCAGCAGAACTCTCACGCCRTCACTGACTCCGATCTGCACCCCATCCGCGAGGTACCGACCTGGAACTGGCCGGAGGACTGATCGAAGTGGAGTCCGCCGACACGGGCTCCGCCTCGCGTGTGCGGCGCGGCGGTGGTACCGGTCGTGGTCGGCCAGGATGGCGGGCAGCCAGGCAGATACCGAGGCGTACTCCACGCGAGTCAAGGTACTGACCATGGTTCCGACGGGCGACGGATCTACGCCGAAGCACCCTATGTGCAACCCGAGGCTGGTACCGATCGTCCTGGCTCACGCCGAGCTGGTTACACCGTGGCGAAGGCCGTGAGGATCGCGTCGCGGACCACGGATGGTTGTTCGACCCAGGGGGCATGCCCGGCGGCGTCGAACACGATCCGGCTTGCGGCAGGCAGGGCCGCGAGAAGGGAGTCGGTCGCCTGCCAGGGGCGCGGGTCGTCAGAGCCGAGGAGCATGGTGACCGGTCGACGCAGGCCGGCGRCAAGGGTGAGGAGATCCGCCGTGTCGCGATCCGCCCAGAGCTGCCGATGGGCCGCGGCGTTCACCTCGACGTCCGGGGGGCGGGTAGCCCACAGGGCGGCGGCGTGGTCGAGGGCGGCGGGACCAGGCGAGAAGTCAGGCCGCCACTGCAGCAGGCACCACTCGCGCTCCTCGGCTGGGTCACGTTGGCGACTGCCAAGCTCTGTCCACCGAAGCAGGTCCGCTCCCAGACGGCGCTCCCGCTCGGCGACGTATCCGTCACGAAATCCGTCGCCCGCGCCGACTCCGGCGATGTAGACGACGCCGGCGACATGGCCGGGAAAATGCGCGGCGTAGCGCAGGGCGAGCTCGGCGCCCCAGGAGTGCCCGACCACGCCCCAGCGATCGACTCCTAACGCGGCCCGCAGCTGGTCCAGGTCGTTCACAGCCTGCTCGACGGTGAACCGCCCGCCGCCGCCGTCAGTGGACCGTCCGCAGCCGCGCTGATCGAATCTGATCACCGTGAACACGTCGTCCAACAGCGCGGCCAGGGGCGCGAGGTAATCCCACAGTCCCGGGCCGCCATGGCACAGCACAAGTGGTGGGCCGTTACCGCTGACCGCGGTCCACAACAGCGTGCCGTCGGACAGCTCGACCACGCCGTGATCCTATAACCGTGATCCCGGAGCGGTGCCGATCGCGCTCGCTCACAGACCAGGCGCGGTCGTGTTCCCGATCCACGTCGACCGAGAAACGGGTTGCCGTCGTCGCCAGGCGCCCTTACCGTCCGGCGCGTGAATCTTCGCCGTGAGTCAGCCCGTGATCGGGAGTCCGTGCGAAACGTCGTCACACGGGCATTCGGYGGCGAGCACGGAAAGGTCGTGTCGGGCCTCGTCGACGACCTTCGCGCCACCATCACGCCTGGTGACGGCCTTTCGCTCGTCGCCGAGCACGATGGCAAGGTCGTCGGTCACGCGATGTGGACACGCAACCTGCTCGACGCGCCCCGGCGGCTGGTCGAGGTCCAGGTCCTCAGCCCACTGGCGGTGGTTCCCGAGCACCAGAAACGCGGTATCGGCTCGGCCCTCATCCACCGCGGACTCGACATCCTCGCCGAATCCTCGGTGCCCCTCGTCTTCCTCGAGGGTGACCCCGGCTACTACCGTCGCTTCGGCTTCGTGCCCGGCGGGGACCTGGACTTCCGCAAGCCGTCGCTGCGCATTCCGGACGCGGCCTTCCAGGTCGTCACACTTGCGGCCTACCAGCCGTGGATGACGGGGACACTGGTCTACTCGGAACTGTTCTGGCGGCACGACGCGGTCGGTCTCCGCGAGCCCGAGACGGAGACGATCACCTAGTTGGACGTGCGCGACCCGGGGCCGCTACCCGGCGCCTTTGCGTAGGGCGGGTCACGTCTGGTGGCGGCCCGCCGTGAGCGGTCAGGCCGCGAGCCCTGGGACCACGTCATGCCGGGCGAGCAAGGTGAGCAGGGGTTCGTGGCCTTGGTGATGTCCCACTGCTTCGCGGCGAGGCCGGCGATCCGGACGCCTGCGAGGTTGTTCTCGTACACGCCCGGGCGCTGCTGGTCTGACCCCCGGAAGGCGGGCCCCGCCGACGTCAGGCGTCCCAGCGGATGTGGCGAATTTGGACGGCGAGTTGGCGGGCCTGGCGAATGAGCGGTCTGGTCGCCTCTGGCGCGAGGGCGATTCCCGCGTGTGTGGCGATGTCGTCGGCGACGGCGGAGATGGACAGCTTGTCCGTGTGGACGTGACGGGCGAACGCGGGCATCTGGAGGATGTCGAGGGAACGGCTGAGTCGGCGGCCGCTGTAGCTGCGGGAGGTTTCGCCGCGGCGGTGGATGCGCCTGGTCATGGTCGCGGGGGTCGCGAGCAGGGTGACGTAATGGACGCGGTGTCCGGCGGCTGTGACCGCGGCCGTCAGCTCGGCGAGCAGTTCGGGATTGAGGACGGTCATGGGTGCGATTACGGGGTCCTCGCCGCCTTGTAGGGCCAGAGTGAGCATCTCGCCTACCGCGTGCGGCCACAGGGGGATCTGTCGGAAGTCGATGCGCCGAGCCTTTGGCAGCATCTTGCGCATCGCGAAGCCGAGGTGTTCGGGGTCGCTGACGAAGCTTCCGGGCAGTCTGCGGTGGAGGTTGTAGGCGACCTGGGTCTTCCCGACGGCGTTCGGACCGTTGATCCAGATCAGGGTCGCCACGGCGGGAAGCATAGCCAAGCAGGATTTCGAAAAGATCGGGCGTCCGGGCAACCTCGTGTCCACCACCACCACCACCGGCCGCCGCCTCCGAGCTACGTGCCGATGCGCGCGCGGGGTATGTCGTACACGACGTGGGTGACACGGCTGCCCTGGATGATCTGCGCGGCGTCCGCGAGCAGGACGGGGTCACCGGGCCCACCTACGCCGAAGAACGGCCGGCCGGAGCCGAACACCACTGGCACTACGCTCATCACTACGCGGTCGATAAGCCCGAGCCGCAGTGCCTGGCCGCCGACGTTCCCAGCGGTGACCGTGACGTCACGATCACCTGCGTACTCCCTTGCCTGTGTGATCGCGGCCCTGACGTCGTCGACGAACGTGAACGGCGCCTCGTCGGCGTAGTCCCAGGCAGTCGGTGCCTTGTGGGTGACCACGAAGACATGCTCGCCGGCCGCCGGGCGTCCGTGCCAGCCGTTGGTGAGGTCGAACAGCCGCCGCCCGATCACCGCGGCGGCCACGTTCGCGTGCTGGGTCAGCATGAACTCGGCGGACGCGTGGGTCGTGTGGAACGCCCGCTCGTCGTCGTGAAAGGTCCAGGTGACCTCGCCGTTGCCGTACCAGTCGAACAGCGGTCCGACTGCGTCGTCGAGGTCGGCGACGAACCCGTCCAGGGAGACCGCCGCACTCATGATCGCGATGCCCATGTCTGTTCTCTTCCGCTTGGAGTACCGACGGAGGGGCAGACTGGGCGCGAGCCCTCAACTCATCGGTTGACGAGAAGTGTGGTGAACCGGGTACGGGGACCACGGTTCCGCATCGGAACGGTGAGCCGGGCTMCTGAGTGCGGGCTGCCACTGCCCTGTGCTGTCGGTCGACAAGCCAGCCGCCTTCGCGCCAGGGTTACGGTGACGTCGTCAGGGGCGGTTGAGTGCCCAGGCGGCGGCCAGGGCCAGACCTGTGAAGAGAAGCACCAGCACTACGCCGCCGAGGAAGAAGAACCCGACCGTCTTCACCAGCGCGACAGCCACCGGGACGGTGGCGGCCAGGACGAGGAAGCCGCGGGCGGTGACTGGTGCCCGCAGCAGCGTGAGCCACGTCCTGGCCGGGCCCTGCCCTTCCTGGCTCAGGTCCGTCATCACGGCCGGGACCAGTCGCAGCGTCCCCCACGACAGGGCGGCGAACGCGACGGACAGTCCGAGGGCGTAGAGGAAACCGACTGCGCTGCCGAACGCGTTGAACGACGCACCAGCGCCGACGGCGGTGCAGACGAACGCGAGGTACCAGGGCACGGTCCGGTCCTGTCGGGCCTGGCCGGCCAGCCGGCGAGCCTGCGCCATGCGCTCGGCGCGCCGAGCGCCCCTCGTGGAACCCGCGACGTCCATCGGTGATCTGCTCCCTCCGCACGGCTCACGAACCCACTGATGCTCCACGTCCATCGTCTCGCCCCGGATCCGAGGACGCAGGGAATCGCCGGATTCGGCCGCAGGCCATGGCTCGCGAGCCATGGCCTGCGGCGCTTCCTCCGTCGGCGGTCTCAGGCCGCCGACAGGGCGGTCAGGTGCCGTGACAGGAATGGCCGGCGCGACGACCGAGGTCAGGGGTGTCCGTCGCCGATCCGGAGACGTTGCGGCGGTCGCTGGCGGGCTTCGGACGCTCGATGACTGGCTGTAACCCCGGCACGCCGACATGCCCCGGATGCAGGCGCGTGCGCGGCTCCGGCGGTCGCCCAACGGGGTGGGCCCGTGTCGGAGTGAAGTGTCGATGGTGTAGGAATTGTGCTGATCAGTTCACTACGGGTGTTTGATCATGATATGGGCCGCTTGGCCGGGACTCGACGAGGAAGGACGTGGATGTCCGACCAGCAGCAGGAACTCGGCGCCGCCACCGCGCAGCCGGAGCCAGCCGAGATCGACGTGACCCGGCCGAGCATCGCCCGGGTGTATGACGCGGTCATCGGCGGCAAGGACAACTTCGAGGTCGACCGGGCCATCGCCGCGGAGGCGCTGCGGATCGTGCCGGAGATCGGCGACGTGGGCCGGTACAACCGGGCCATCCTCCGTCGGGGCGTCACCTTCCTGGCCAGGGAGGCCGGGATCCGCCAGTTCGTCGACCTCGGCTCGGGGCTGCCGACCGTCGAGAACACGCACCAGGTGGCTCAGCGCCACGCGCCGGACGCGCGGGTCGTGTACGTCGACAACGACCCGATCGTGCTCGCGCACGGGCGTGCCCTGCTGGCCGAGAACGACAACACGGACGTCGTCACCGCCGATCTGCGCGAGCCGGCCGACGTCCTCGCCCGCCCCGAGATCGCCAAGCACATCGACCTGTCCCAGCCGGTGGGTGTGCTCCTCATCGGGGTCATCCACCATCTCGGTGACGACGAGGACCCGGACGGGATCGTGGCCACCTACCTGGACGCCGTGCCGTCAGGGAGCTACCTCTTCCTGACCCACTTCTGCGCGTCCAGCCCGGATGCTCTGGCGCTCGAGGACGCCATGCTGCGAGATCTGGGCACCGGTCGGTTCCGCACCCTGGAAGAGATCACCGGTTACTTCCAGGGGCTGGAACTACTGGACCCGGGTGTGGTCTACCTGCCCGAATGGCGGCCCGACGAGCCGGTGAACCACCCGTTGACGGTGGGGCAGCGCCTGATGGCCGGCGGGATCGCTCGCAAGCCGTAGCTGTTGGCGTATGTCTGTGTCCAGGCGGCTGAAGCCGGGGGTGGCGGGTCAGGAGACCGGCGACGTCGCCAGGTGCCGTGACAGGAAACGGCCGGCGCGGTCGAGGGCCTCGTCGGCCTCGTCCAGCGCCCCGGTGAAGTTCTGGAACACGTGGGGAACGCCCGGCCAGACCTCCAGCGTGACGTCTACGTCATGAGCACCCGCCTGACCGGCGAGGCGCACGGCGTCGTCGAGCAGGATCTCGTGTGACCCGACCTGCGCGAGCAGGGGTGGGAGCCCGGAGAGGTCGGCGAGCACCGGGCTGGCCAGCGGGTCCGAGGGGTCGTGGCCGGCGAGGTACCAGTCGGCGAGGGTTCCGAGACGCTCGCGGGTGAAAAGCGGGTCGATGCCCTGCTTGGTCCGCAGGCTCGCGCCGGCGAGGGTGAGGTCGGTCCACGGCGAGAGGACGACGGCGGCCGCTGGCTGGGGGAGCCCGGCGTCCCTGACCGCCACCAGCGCGGCGACGGCGAGGCCGCCCCCGGCCGAGTCGCCCGCCACGGCGACGCGGTCGGGACCGATTCCGGAGTCGAGCAGTTCGCGGTAGGCGGCCAGGGCGTCGTCCACGGCGGCCGGGAACGGGTGCTCTGGCGCGAGGCGGTAGTCGAGGGACACCGCCTTCGTTCCGGCTCGGCGTGCGAGCAGCACCGCGAGCCGCGCACCGGTTCGGGCCGATCCGATGGCATACCCGCCACCGTGCAGGTAGAGCAGCACCGTGCCCCCGTCGGCTCCCGCCCGGCCGTCGCGGCTGTCGGCGCCGGCGACGTCGAGCACGAGCGCGGGGCGTCCGCCGAGGGTCGAGTCGCGGGCGGTGACGTCGCCGGGCGGCGGCTGGGCCTGTCGCTGCTCGAACGCGTCGCGCTGCTGCTCGATGGAGGCGGTCTGGTCGTAGGGTGCGTTCCGCAGCAGGGCATCCACCGCGTCGCGCTGTTGCTGGCTCATGTCGGACCTCCATCCACGCTGACGACCCCCGTGGGACGATGGATTCCCGGGAATCCATCGCATGCTCGCAACCGGATTCCTGGGAACTAGATTCCAGGGAATCCAGTGAGTGGGTGGATGGCGACCGAGGTCACGCAGTTGTTCATCGATCTCGTGCGGGTGGAGACCCGGCTCTACAACGCGGTCGACGCGCGGCTCCGGGCGGCGCACGGACTCACCGCCGGGCAGTACCAGCTGATGCAGATCATCAGCGAGCGCGACACCTGCCGGGTCCTCGACCTCGTTCAGGAGACCGCCATCACCGTGGGCGCCGCGAGCAAGGCCGTCGACCGCCTGGAGGCCGCGGGCTGGTGCCGCCGCGCCGCCAACCCGGACGACCGTCGCTCGTCGCTGCTCTCGCTGACCCCGGCGGGATCAGGGCTGCTGGCCCAGGCCCGTCCGACCTTCGAGGAGGAAGTGGCGGCCCGTGTCGTCGGCGTCGTCACCGGGCCGGCTCTCCAGCAGACCGCGATCTCTCTCGCCGCGCTGCGCTTCAGCCTGGAACGGCATCAGCGCGCCGGTGAAGCCTGAACCAGCCCTCGGGCCGGTCAGGCCCGGGATGCGTGTTCTCCTTCTCAGCCGATGACCGCCGGCGCGAGGGCGGCCGCCGTCAGGCGGGCCGGGGTGCCGGTGCCGTCGGCTGGGACGGTCCACAGGTCGGCGCCGTAGCCGCCGGCGAGGGCGTAGGCGACGGTGTGGTCGTCGAGCCACACGGCCTGGTCATCGACGCTGCGAAGAACGGGCCTCCCCTCGGGGAGGCCCGTTCCAGCGCGTGAACCCGGCGGCCGGGACGATCATGCAGGCGGCCGGCGGCGGATCTACCTGGTCGGAATCGACACGGTCACGCAGCCTTCCATACGGTCGACGGCCGGGTGTACGGGCGGCGCGGGCGCGGGTTCACGCAGCCCGATGAAGTAGGTGACCACGCCCTCGAAGTCGCCTCCGAGGCGGACCTGGACGACGTTGGTGGTCGCCGGGACGGGGAACAGGTCACGCGGGGCCGTCGGCCCGCCGCGCTCGTCGTGGGCCGCGGCACCCCGGAGCACCACCTGGACGAACGACTGGCCTCGCACGGCGACGGGAAGGCCAGAGCCGTCCTGGATCAGCGCGGACCGCGGCACATACCGGGCCGTGACGTCCATGGGAGCGGCCGGTTGGAAACCGAACCGGATCAGGTCCGCGTGGGCGCTGGCCGCGTGGACGGTATGGATGCTCGTCAGTACTGGCACGACGGGCGTCGCTGGCGGTCCGCCGGCTCGCGCCGGAACCGTCAGGACGGCCAGGCCCAGAGTGAGAAAGAACAGCGCACTCGCTGCCGTGCACGACCTCTTCATGATTCGCCACCAATTTCCTTTCAGGTCCGGATGTTCCTGCCCGGGCCGTCGCGAGAAAGCCGTGGTGGAAACCGGGCGAGGCGGCGGAGAGCATCCGCCGGCCCGCTGACCAGAAGCCGGAATGAGCGTGTCGCGTGATTGACGTCGGTATGGGTGGCCCACCTCCGTTCGCCGCGCCCAGCATGCGCGACCCCGGAGCCCGCCGCCAGTCGTCCCCATGGCCGTCCACCGCCGGTGGTGGCGACCAGCGGGGCGGGTGCGGCCGGCCGACACCGAAGGGCCGCCACCGGGCCCGACGCCCGCCCTCGAGGATCGCAGCCCGGACGGTATTGACTCTCCCGTTGCCGGAGGGTCGAAGCTCAACCCATGTTCGAACCGGACCCCGTCGTGTCGATCGGTGAGTTCTCCCGCCTCACCTACCTGAGCGTCAAGACGCTGCGGCACTACCACGACGTCGGCCTGCTGGAGCCGGCCTCGATCGACCCGTCGACCGGCTATCGGCGCTACTCGCTGGACCAGGTCTCGCGGGCGCATCTGATCCGCCGGCTGCGGGACCTGGACATGCCGGTGCCGGAGGTGCGCGCGGTCCTGCGGGCGCCCGACGACGGGGCGCGCGACGCGACCATCCGGTCCCACCTGGAGCGGATGGAGGCGGAGCTCGCCAGAACGCGGGGCGTCGTTGCCTCGCTGCGCGAGCTGCTCTCACCCGTACCGGCCGCGCCGCTGGCCGTGACGTTCCTGGACGTGGCGGCGCAGCCGGTCTTCGCCGTACGGGCGACCGTAGCGGCGGCCGACGCGGGTGACTGGTACGCGGACGCACGGCTGCTGCTGGACTCCGCGCTCGCCCACGTCGACGTGCGCGCGGCCGGGCCGCACGGGGCGACCTGGTCCCACGAGTACTTCGAGGACGAGCGCGGCGAGGTCGTGGCGTTCGTGCCGGTCCCGCCCGGCGCCTCGCCTCGCCCGCGGGATGCCGCCGCGGGCGTCGAGGGCGTCGAACTGGCCGGCGGACGGTTCGCCGTCGCCGAGCACATCGGCGGGTTCGACGACTTCGACCGCACGTACGGCGCGCTCGGCAGCCATGTCGTCCGCCACGCGGCCGGCCTCTCGGACGCGATCCGTGAGGTCTACCGCGTCGGGCCGGGCGGCGACGACCCGTCCGCCGCTCGTACCGACGTCTACTGGCCCGTCCAGGCCGCCGCCTGAGAACCGACCCATCCGATCCGACCGACCCATCCGATCCGACCGACCCATCCGACCGACCCGATCTGACCGACTCGACCAACCCGACCGAAAGGGACCTCCGATGTCTCTCGCCATTGCCAACGTGGTCGTCGACAGCACCGACACGCTCGCGCTCGCGCGGTTCTGGTCCGACCTGCTCGGCGCGCCGATCGCCGACGGCGCCACCGCCGACTGGGCGACCGTCACGAGCACGCCGCCGTTCTCCTTCGCGCTCGTCCCGGACAGGAACCCCGGCAAGAACGTGCTGCACGTCGACCTGGCGTCCGCGGACGCCGCGGCCGAGGTCGACCGGGCGGTCGGCCTCGGCGCGAAGCGGGTCGCCGACCACGATGGCTGGACGACCCTGGCCGACCCGGAAGGCAACCTGTTCGACATCGCCGGCCTCTGAACCGCCGGCTGCTGACCTTCCCCTCCGGGACACGCTCCCAGCGCATGATCGTATGGACCAGCTCCTGGGGCAGCCCGTGCCTGTCGGCGAACGTTCCCCGCCATCCCGC
The DNA here is from genome assembly GCF_001854645.1 of Pseudofrankia sp. EUN1h. Taxonomy (NCBI): domain Bacteria; kingdom Bacillati; phylum Actinomycetota; class Actinomycetes; order Frankiales; family Frankiaceae; genus Pseudofrankia; species Pseudofrankia sp. EUN1h. Next base: position 19,903 of record NZ_MBLN01000104.1, read on the forward strand.
GCGGCGTGTAGTCGACCGCGTGGCTGACCACGAGGCGACGCGTCCGCATCGATGGCGCGGCGTGCGACGCGCGTCGCACGCCGCGCGGGCGCTTCACCGCTGGGTGAGGTCGCGCAGGAGCCGCAGTGAACCGAGGGCGGAGACCGGGAGCCGGGCCGTGACCGGCCAGGCCTTCGGTAGCGGGAGGTGCCGCATCGACGGCAGTGGAATCGACGGCAGTGGAACAGGCAGAGGAACACGGCACCGCGGAAGATCGGAGATCTTCTCCGTCCGGTCGTCGCCGTACTCGCTGCGGTGGTTRGCGCAGGCCTCGATGTAGTTCTGCGGGAAGTGATCGGAGATCGTGTAGGGCAACAGCCCGCTGAAGATCGGGATCTGCTCCAGGGGAAACGCGAGGAAGGCCCCACCGAAGCCAAGAATGCTGGGCATCTGGCGGATCGGCCGAGTGCTCGCCGTCCACTGCCCGTCGTAGCGGTACTCGGCGCCGAAGTGGGTGAAGGGGCCGAGGTCGGCGGCCGGTACCCGGGGCACCGGGTCCTGCCGGTAGATGTAGCGAAACACCGGCGCCCGGTACGCCCGCGGCACGGTCGCGTAGCCCTCGTCGATCCCGGCCGGGCCGACCATGGGCTGACCGAAGGTGTAGACGGCCCGCAGCGCCGTACCGAGCTCGTCCTGGTACGCGGGGTCGGTCATGAGCATCAGGCCCATGATCGCTGCCATGGCTCCACCGAGGCTGTGGCCCGTGACGTAGAGCGCCGGTCTTTCGCGGTCGGCGAGCCGCGCGGGCGCGGGTGAAGGCTTGCCGGCGTCCTCCAGGGGCCGCCTCGCCATCGCGAACTGAAGGGTCCGCAGGACCTCGGACCTGGTCGACCGCAGATTCCGGTAGAAGCCGGCGTGCACGGGGTAGGCGCTGCGACCGCCGAGATCGACCAGGCTTGGCTCGCGCGAGTGGATCTCCATGTCCGTAAGCCAGTTCATCAGGCTGGACGGGTCGGTGCCGCGGTATACGAGAATGACGACGTCTCGGTTCTCGCTCTGCACGACGAAAACCGTCGAGCGTATGAGCATGGCGTCGTTTCGCTCGGTGATGATGCGGCACCTGTTGCGGGGCAGGCCCATCCGCACCAGCATGGCGGACAGTGCGTTGATACCCCGCGGCTCGTCAGGGTCGCGCTGGGTGGACTCGACCTCCCCGTACGCGTACCCGGAACAGACCGCCAGAACGTGGCGGACCACGTCATCCGGCTGGTCGTCACGCGCGAGCCCGGCCAGGCGTCGTTCCAGACCTCGATACACCGGGAAATTCTTGCTCTTCACGTCGCGCTTATAAGGTCGAATATCGTCGTAACCCAGAACCTGGGCGTTACTAATCAGCATTTTTCGGCCCTCGAGCTCTGTCCTCGTTTTCCGCGGCCCAGCTTGTCGGCCCCAGTCTCGCGGGCCGTTGCGCGATACGCCGGACGTCGACCGGGCCACGTCCTCGGTGTCGGCTACCCGGTGTCGGCCGGCTGGCTCGCGCGTGAGCGACCGCGGTGCCTGTTGGCCGCCCCGGGCTCATCGGTCAAGGCGCCGGTCCGGGTTCCGGGGGTTGCGGGCAGCGCCTGTATACCGGGTATGCTACTGGGTATACCTCGAAAGGATGGGTGCCCATGAGCGTGCGACATGCCCTGCTGGCCCTGCTGAGCGAGGGGCCGAAGTACGGGCTCCAGCTGCGCCAGGAGTTCGAGGCGCGCACCGGTGAGGTCTGGCCGCTCAACGTCGGCCAGGTTTACACGACCGTCGCCCGGCTGGAACGGGACGGACTGGTCGCCTCCGACGACAGCGAGGACCCGGGGCCGCAGCGGGCCTACCGGATCACGCCGGAGGGGGGCGAGGAACTGGCCGCCTGGCTGCGGACACCGCCGGCGGCAGAGGCTCCGCCCCGGGACGAGCTGGTCATCAAGATCCTGGTGGCGGCACGGCTGCCTGGCGTCGACGTCGCCCAGATCATCCAGGCGCACCGGCGCCACCTGGTCGAGACGATGAGCAGGTTCACCCGGCTGAAGCAGGACGCCACCGAGGACGACCTCGGCCTGCTCCTGGTCGCGGACGCCGAGATCTTCCGGCTGGAGGCGTTCGTGCGGTGGCTGGACGCCGCGGACGCGCGCCTGCGTCACCATGCGCCGGTGGCCGTTTTCCCGGCGGTCCCTTCGACGGCCGAGGGCCCCACCGCCGCGGCGGGGGCGCCGGCACGGCGCGGCTCGGGCGCGAGGGCGGCCCGATGACGACCACCATCCTCGAACTGCGCGGCGTGACGAAGGTATACGGCTCGGGTGCGACCGAGGTGCACGCGCTGACCGACGTCGACCTGACCGTCCGGGCCGGCGAGATGGTCGCCGTGATGGGGCCGAGCGGCTCGGGCAAGTCCACCCTGCTCACGATCGCGGGCAGCCTGGAGCAGCCGACCAGCGGAGAAGTCCTGGTCGAGGGCACCTCGTTCGCCGGCATGTCGGCGGGCGACCGGGCCCGGATGCGCCGCCGGTACATCGGCTACGTCTTCCAGGACTACAACCTGCTTCCCGGCCTGACCGCGGCCGAGAACATCGCGCTACCGCTGGAACTGGACGGGACGCGGGCCAGGAAGGCGGCCGCGGCCGCGCGCCGCGCCCTGGACGACGTGGGCCTCGCCGACCGGGCGCGCAGCTTTCCCGACGAGCTGTCCGGCGGGCAGCGCCAGCGGGTCGCGATCGCCCGCGCGCTCGTCGGCGAGCGCCGGTTGCTGCTGGCCGACGAGCCAAGCGGCGCGCTGGACACCCAGACCGGCGAGGTGGTCATGCGGCTGCTGCGCGGGGCGTGCAAGGCCGGGGCCGCCACGGTGATGGCCACCCATGACGCCCAGCTCGCGGCCTGGGCTGACCGGGTCGTGTTCGTTCGCGACGGCATGATGGTGGACGAGTCCGGCCCGGCGGCCGGCCCGGAGTCGCTGCTCGCCGCGGACGCGCCCCGATGAGCGTGCAGGCGCCACCGCGCCCGCCCGCTCCGACACCCGCTCCCGGTCCCGGGCCGGCCCCGGATGGCCAGGACCGACGCGGCCCGGCCGAGGGCGGGCTGCCGGCCCGGCGGGCGATGGTGCGGTGGGCGTGGCGGATGCTGCGCCGCGAGTGGCGCTCCCAGGTGCTGGTGACGCTCCTGCTCCTGCTGGTCGTGACGGTCGCTGTGGTCGGCGGCACCGCCCTGTACAACGCCCCGCCGCCGTCCGACCCGGTCATGGGCCGGGCCGACACCATCTACATGCTGAGCCCGCGGGACAACACCCAGGCGCTCGCCGCGGACCTCGCGACCCTGCGCGCCCGGTTCGAGGTGATCGACGTCGTCGGTCACACTCCACGGCCGGCCCCGGGCCTCGCGCTCCCGGTCGACTATCGCGCGCAGTCGCCGCACGGGACGTACACCGCCGGGATCCTCGGCCTCGTCCGTGGCCGTTACCCGTCCGGGCCCGGCGAGGCCGCTGTGACCACGGGGATGGCCGAACTGCTCGACCTGCGTCTMGGCGGCAGCGTCGGGCTGGACGGGCACCCGCGGGCCATCGTCGGCATCGTCGAGAACCCCAGCGACCTGAAGGACGACTTCGTCCTGGTGGCGCCTTCGACGGGCCCGCCGCCGAAGTCGGTGTCGGTGTTCGTCGGGGCCGACGTGCGCCACACCGACGACCAGAGCCTGAAGACGCTCTCGCAGCGCATGGGCCATGGGCCGGACCGCCAACGTGTCGTGATCGTCACGCTCATCCTGGCCGGGGCGACGATCCTGCTGCTCCTGGTCGCGTTCGTGGCCGCCGCCGGGTTCGCCGCCCTGGCCCACCGTCGGCTGCGCCAGCTTGGCATGCTCGCCGCCGTCGGCGCCACGGGCCGCCACATCCGACTGATGATGATCGCCACCGGTCTGTTGGTCGGCCTGGCCGGGGCTGTCGGCGGCACCGTCGTCGGACTCGCCCTCTGGCCGGCGGCGACGGGCTGGCTGACGTCGGCCAGCGGGCACCGGGTGGACCGGCTCAACATCCCGTGGCTCCTGGTCGGCGCCGTCGTGGCACTGGCGGTGGGGATGTCGGCCGTGGCGGCGTGGTGGCCGGCCCGGACGGTGTCCAGGCTCCCGGTCACTCTCGCGCTCGCGGGTCGCCCGCCCGTGCCGCGGTCCAGCCGGCGGCCGGCGGCGCTCGCCGTGGTCCTGCTCGCCGTCGGGCTCGGCTGCCTCGCCGCGGGGGAGAAGGACAGCCCGGCGCTGACGGTCGGGGGCACGCTGGCCACCGCGCTGGCGATCCCGTTCGCGGGGCCGTTCGCGATCATGCTGCTCGGGCGGCTCGGCGCCCGCGCCCCAATCGCGGTGCGGCTGGCGCTGCGCGACCTGGCCCGCCACCAGGCGCGGGCCGGGGCGGCCCTCGCCGCGATCAGCCTGGCGCTCGGCGTCCCCGTGGCCGTCGTCGTCGTCGCGACGGACATCCAGGCGACCCCGACGAGCGGGAACCTGAGCGATCGTCAGCTGATCGTCCGCATGGCCCAGCCCGGCGTCCCGGCCCAGGTCATCCCCATCCGGACGGAGTCACAGCTGCGCGACCTGTCGGCGGCGGTCGACCGGATGACGACCGGGCTGCCCGGCCCGACCGTGCTCCCGCTGGACATGGCGTACGACCCGGCCGCGCCAACCGAGGTCGAGCCCGAGGGCGGAGAGCCCGCCCGGCACGCCCAGGAGCTCGAGCTCCCGATGCACGGGCACATGTACGAGGCCGTGTCGGTCTATGTCGCCACGCCGGAGCTGCTGCGGCTGCTCGGCGCCGACCCGGCCGGGATCCCCGCGTCCACCGAGGTGGTCACCAGCCGCGACGGTTCTCTGCGCCGGTTCAGCGCCGACCGTACCGAGGTGGAGCCGTCCACCACCCGGATCCGGGGCAGCGGCTACTCCTCCCTGCCGGACACGCTGTTCACCGCCGGCACGGTGCGTCGCTGGGGGCTCACGCCCGTGCGCGCCGGATGGCTGGTCGAGTCCGCGCAGCCGATCACCACGGCGCAGCTGGCCGCGGCCCGCAGCCTCGCCGCCGAGGCCGGGCTGACCGTCGAGGCCCGCGACGGGCAGGGATCCGTCGGGACGGTCCGGGCCGGCGCCACGGCCGGTGGGCTGCTCGTCGCGCTCGCCGTGCTGGCGATGGCCGTCGGCCTGATCCGGGGCGAGGGTGCCGCCGACCTGCGGACCCTGACGGCGACGGGCGCGACCGCCCGGGTCCGGCGCACCATCACGGCGGCGACGGCGGCCGGCCTCGCCCTGCTCGGGGTGCTGCTGGGAACGGCCGGCGCGGGGCTCGGCCTGCTGGCGGTGTACCGGCACGACCTCGGGGTGTTCGGCCGCATACCGGCGATCTACCCGCTGCTGTTCCTCGTCGGAGTGCCGCTGGCCGCCGCGGTCGGCGGCTGGCTCATCGCTGGGAGGGAGCCGGCGAACATCGCGCGCCGCCGCGGGGACTGACAGCGCCTGGGCAGGACAGCGGGCCGGGCGTTCAGCCGGCCCGAACTCCGTCGGCTGAACGCCCGTGCTGGTCACGCTGGTTGGCCCGATTTCAGCGGTCCCTGTATGGGCAGACTCGGCGTGGGTCGGCTGTGCCCGCGAGGTGAGTTCTCCGGCGCAGCCGGCGGACAGGGGTTTGCTGTATGCGCAGGCGAAGTACGTTATGAAGACCGGCGGTTGGTCGGCGACGCGCCACGTCGCGTTGGCTGGCCTGGTTTATCTCGTTCTCGTGGCTTTGTGCGCGATTCTTCTTCCGTCACATGCGGGTGCCGTGGTCGCTGGTTCCGCGGCCGCTGTCGTGAGCCTGGCGACGGTGGGCTGTCTGGCCTGGACGGCCCGGCGCGCCCAGGGGGCTGACCGGCGGTGGCGACTGCTCATCGAACTGACGCTGGTCCCCTTGGTCTTCGCGCTGGCCTGGCACATCAGCTGGCAGGTTGAGCACGGATCGGCCCACGCGACCCGCCTGCCCAGGTCGGCCGAGGCTTTCCTGCTGATCGTTGCGCTGGCGCTGGCCGGCGTGTTGACTTTCCCTACCGATCCACTCGATGCCGCGGATCGTCGCGTCGGTGAGGGCCGGGCGGGGCGCCGGTGGTATGCGATCACGGTGCTCGACAGCGTGGTGGCCGTCGGTTCCGTCGTGCTCGTCGTGTGGCCGACCCTGTTGGCGCCGTTGGTCCAGGCGCGGCATCTTGACAGCGGCGCCTTGGTGAACTCGGTGGGATCGGTCGTCGGTTTCCTGCTCCTGGTGGCGGGTGTCCTGCTCCTGGCGACGTTCCGACGGCCTCGGTCGGGGCTCGCGCTGGCGCTGCTGGGCGCGGGTCTCGGCGCGATGATGCTGTACTCGGCCATCAACCTGATCTTGACCGTCCAGGGTAGTAGCAGCATTTCACCGACCATGGACGTCCTCGCTGTCGCCAGCTGGTTGCTGATCCTGCTGGCCTGTCTGGTTCCGGTGCCGAGCTCGGCCGCGTCCGTCCGCCGCCGCGATCCGCGGATCCTGTGGCTGCAGGCCGCGCTGCCCTACCTGGCGCTGGGCGTCGTCGGCGGGCTCGCGATCGGCGAGCTGATCGCCGACGGCGCCGTCGGCCGCGTCGAGACCTATGGTCTGCTCGGCCTGCTGTTCGTGGTTGTGATCAGGCAGATGGCGATGCTGGGCGAGAACACCCGGCTGCTCGTGTCGGTCCGGGCGAGCCAGCAGGAGCTGCATCACCAGGCGTTCCACGACCCGCTCACCGGCCTGGCGAACCGGGCGCTGTTCGCCGACAGGATGGAGCAGGCGCTCGCGTTCCGGGACGGCCGGCCGTTCGCGCTCGTGTTCTGCGATCTCGACGACTTCAAAAGGGTCAACGACACGCTCGGCCATGACATCGGCGACGAGCTGCTCCGGATCACCGCGGCCCGGCTCCGCAGCGCCGTCCGGTCCGAGGACACGGTCGCCCGGCTCGGCGGGGACGAGTTCGCGCTGCTCGTCGAGGGCGGCCATGACGACCCGGAGACGGTGGGCACACGGCTGGCCGCGACGATCCGCGCGCCGTGCCTGCTGGCGGGCCGCTCCCGGCCGGTCGGTGCCAGCCTCGGCCTGGTCATGGCCGACCCGGCCCGGCACCCGGTGGCCGACTCCCTGCTGAGGGACGCGGACCTGGCGATGTACGCGGCGAAGCGCCAGGGCAAGGGCGGGCTGGTCGTCTACCGGCCGGACCTGTCCACGCCCGAGTCGGCCCCGCAGATCCGCGCCCATCTCGATCAGGCGCTGCGCGGCGACGATCCCGACAGCGTCCTCGGAGTCCACTACCTGCCGGTGGTCGATCTGCGCTCCTCGCGGACGGTCGGTCTCGACGCCGCGCCGTGCTGGAGCCGGCCGCGGACGGGGCAGTTCTCGTCCGAGTCGCTCTACCGGCTCGCGGACGAGGCCGGGCTGAGCCTGCCCCTGCTCGACGTCGTCCTTCGCCAGACCTGCCGAGACCTGGCGGCGCGCGGCGCTCGCCCCGCCGACGCGCCCGCCTTCGTCACCGTCCCGATGAACCGCGACCTGGAGCAGACACCTGTCGCCGGCATCGTGGACCTCCTCGTCGACCACGACCTGCCCCCGCGAGCGATCATCCTCACGCTCACTGGCACCTGTGGCCAGCCGGACCTGACCGCCGCGGGCCCCATCCTGCGACGCCTCGCCGCCCGCGGCGTCCGTCTCGCCCTCGACGGGGTCGGCGGCGAGGCGAGCATCTTCGCGGCCTGGCAAGCCCTGCCCATTGAGATCATCAGGCTTGACCGGAGTCTCACCCGCGCCGGCGACGCGTCGGCTCGGGAGCGTACCGCTCTGGTCCGGGATGCCATCCTCGCCGCCGCGGCCCGGCTCGACCTCATCGTGATCGCCACCCACCTCGGCGAGCCGGCCCAGGCCCGCGAGCTCGCCGCAGCCGGCTGCCACCTTGGCACGGGCCCCCTCTACGGCCCGCCGCACCCGATGAACGAGGTACCCGCGGCCGTCGACCTCGGCGAGGCCGCCGGCGCGCGAACGCGCGACTGGCGTCAGCCGGTGGGTATTGGCCGCGGTGGCGGCGGCCCGATGTAGCGGGCCGCGGGGCGGATAATCTTGCTGTCCATCGCCTGCTCCAGGATGTTCGCGCTCCAGCCGACGGTGCGTGCCGCGGCGAAGGTCGGCGTGAACATCTCCCGCGGCAGCCCGCACAGCTCCATGACGACGCCGGCGTAGAACTCGACATTGGTGTGCAGCTCGCGGCCGGGTTTCAGCTCGGCAAGGATCGCCACGACCTGCTTCTCCGTCGTGACCGCGAGGTCGACCAGCGCGCCGCCCATGCTCTCGGCGATCTCCCGCAGCATCCGGGAGCGGGGGTCCTCCGTCCGGTACACGGCGTGCCCGAACCCCATGATCCGATCGCCGGCGAGGACGCGCTCGCGGATCCAGCCGTCGATGCGGTCGGGAGTGCCGATCGCGTCCAGGGTGTCCAGCGCCCGGCTCGGCGCGCCGCCGTGCAGCGGGCCGGACAGCGCCCCCAGCCCGCCCACCAGGCAGGCCACCAGGTCGGCGCCGGTCGACGCGATCACTCGGGCCGTGAAGGTCGACGCGTTGAACCCGTGGTCGATCGTGGCGATGAGGTACTGCTCGACGGCGCGGGCCCGGTCGTCGGTCGGTTCGACGCCGGTCAGCATGTAGAGGTAGTTGGCCGCGTATGGCAGATCGTCCCTCGGCTCGACGGGTTCCAGCCCGTGCCGCAGGCGGTGGAGCGCGGTGAGCAGGGTGGGGACGAGCGCCGTCGCGAAGAGCGCGTCGTCGAGCCGTTCGTCGGGGGTCAGGTCATAGAGCGGGCGGATGCCACGGGCCCCGGCGGCGGCGGACAACGCCGCGCCGAGAGAGGCGAGCGGCCTCGCGTCCTTCCCGGACTCCGCCAGGACGGGAAGCAGCTCTCGGAGTGGGCCGGGAAGGTGGCGAAGGGGCGCCGTCCTGGCCTGGAAATCGGCGCGCGCGACCGCGTCGGGCAGCCGCCCGAAGAACAGCAGATGCCACACGTCCTCGAACGTCCGCTTCCGCGCCAGTTCCACGGCCGAGTACTCGCGGTAGTGGTAGAAGCCCTCGCGCCCGCGCACGTCGCCGAGCTCGGTATCGGTGACGACGACTCCGCTGAGGCCCCGGGGCACCGTGACCGTCGACGACTCCCGCACGGCGGTCGAGCCGCCCGGTTCTGTGGTGATCGACATCATTATCTCCTCCGATCGTCACTCTGCGATCATTGATAAATGTTGTCAACGTTGATTACAGTCAACGTGACTTGGGAGACAGGTCGAGGTGGGGAGTCCTCAAGGGGAGGAGTCCTCACAGTGGCTCGAAGGGGAGTCGGAGTGGCGGACGATCGTCCCCGCGCGCGGGACGGCCTGGCGCTCGCCGTCGGCGAGGGCGGCGGCCAGGAGCGCGACCAGAAGCGTGACCAGGAGACTGGCCAGGAGAGATTGACGACCCAGCAGGTCGCCGACCTCCTCGGGGTGAAGACGCAGACGGTGTACGCCTACGCGAGCCGAGGCCTGCTGACCAGCGAGCCGGCTCCGGACGGCCGCGGCAGCACCTTCGACGCCAGCCAGGTCGAGGCTTTGGCCGGCCGGCGCCCGCGGGGCCGGGCGCGGGCCGCCGACCCGGCCGAGGAACAGTTGACGGCGCACACCGGGATCACGCTGAGTGAGCGCGGCCGGCTGTTCTACCGCGGGCGCGACGCCGTCGAACTGTCCACACGGCAGGGTTTCGAAGCGGTCGTCGGCTGGCTGTGGGACCTCGGTGAGGACCTCGGCGACGGCCGTGGCACGAGTCCCGGTGACCCACGCCCCGTCGATCTGCGCGCGTCGGACGAGGTGGTGTCCGCCGTGAGGCGTAACGGCGCGACGCTGCCGGCGCACGTCCGGCTGAATGATCGGCTGCGGGTGGCCGTCGCGGTCGCCGCCTCCGCCGACCCGCTGCGGTTCGACCTCCGCCGGGAGAACGTGCTCGCGAGAGGCGCCGCGGTGATCTCGGTGATGGTGGAGTCGTTGCCGCTGGCAGGCACCCGCCGAGCCACCGAGCCGCCGGGCGTCTCGCTCGCCGAGCGGCTCTGGCCCAGGCTCGCGCCCGGACCCGGCCCCGGCGGCGCGGACGCCGTTGCCTGCCTGGACCGGGCGCTCGTGCTGCTCGCCGACCACGGCCTGGCCGCCTCGACGATGGCCGCGCGGGTCGCGGCCTCGGCCCGGGCGAACCCCTACGCGGTGGTGTCCGCCGGCCTCGGCGCGCTCGACGGCCCGCTGCACGGCGCCGCCAGCGGGCTCGCCCACCGGATGCTGACGGATGTGCTGGCCAGCGGAAACGCCATCGGGGTCGTCTCCGACCACCTGCGGTCCGGGCTGCCGATCCCCGGCCTGGGCGCCCGTCAGTATCCGGGGGGCGATCCGCGGGCCCGGGCGCTGCTGGAGTCGGCGCGTCGCCTCCCGGGCGCCGACGAGATCTTGTCCGCCGTGGACGCGGTGGTGCGGGCCGCGGCCGGGAGCGGCGAGGCGCACGCCAACATCGACCTCGCCCTGGCCGCGTTCACCCTGCTCGCCGGAATGCCCACGGAGGCCGGGGAAGTGATCTTCGCCGTCGCCCGCACCGCCGGCTGGATCGCGCATGCCCTGGAGGAGTACCGGGAGCCGGCGCTGCGCCTGCGCCCCCGCGGCGTCTACACGGGCCCCCGCCCGGCACTCTGATGCTCACAGTAGAACTGGAGAATGGAGGAAGGCACGAACGGCCAGCGGCTCCGATATGCCGACGGTGTTCTCGGTGGTCCGGACGAGGCGGAAYGCGTCCGGCTCGCCGCGATGGCCGAGGTCTGTGACCCGACGACGATTCGCGTCTTCGGCGATCTTGGCGTCGACGCCGGCTGGCGGTGCCTGGAAGTGGGCGCTGGCGGCGGGTCGATCGCGGTCTGGCTGGCAGGACGTGTCGCCGCCGCCGGCCACGTCGTCGCGACCGACGTGGACATCCGCTATCTGGCCGAGCTCGCCGCCCCGAACCTGACCGTCCTGCGCCATGACGTGACCCGGGACCCCGCACCCGACGGCGGGCCGTTCGACCTCATCCACGCCCGGTTCGTCCTGGAGCATCTTCCCGAACGGGAGGACGTCCTCGACCGGCTCCTGACCTGGCTGAGGCCCGGCGGCACGATCGTGCTCGAGTCGATCGCCCGGTTCCCCGTCGACTCCGCACCACACGCGCCGTTCCGTGACGCCATGCTCGGCATCGACCAGGCACTCGCGAAGACCATTGGCACGGATTCCGGCTGGGCACGTGGCTTCCCCGGTCCACTGGTGGCCCGGGGCCTCGCCGACGTAGGGATGACCGTCCAGCTACCGACCACCGGCGGCGCCAACGCGTCCGCGCGGTGCTGGACCCTGACGTTGAGCCGCCTGCGTCCGCATATCCGCCGTCTTGAGCTCGCCTCGGATGCCACGCTGGACGAGGCGCTTGACCAGCTCGCCGATCCATCCTTCTTCGACGTCGCCTTCGCGACCGCCATCGCCTGGGGCCGGGTGCCGGTTTCCGGCTACGGAACCAGTTCGCAGGCGTGACGGCGGTAGAGCCCCGTCCGGAGAGATGGTGATCGCTGGTGGTGCATGGGACCGGGCGTCCGCCTGACCGCCGGGAGCGGCTCCGAAAGATCCACGAAATGCCTCGACCCGCGCTACCCACCAACCCCGACAATCGAGAATGCTGTCGGATTCTGCGGCCACTGGCATAGGTGTACCGCGTATCGAAGGTTGCCAGTGCCGCGTCCGGGACTGTTTCACGGGACACTCCCCGCGTCCGGCGACATTCGTCCCGGCAACCCCGCCCCTGGCGGCGATTGATCGCTACCCGGCTCATAGGTGCGTGCCGCCAGGTCGCCCACCTGGTTGAGCGTGTAGGCGAGGTTTTGGGCGGTGGTGAGGGTTTGGGGGTGGTC
>NZ_MBLN01000105.1:0-15130 GCF_001854645.1 Pseudofrankia sp. EUN1h
GGTGTCGGGGTGGTCGTGGCCAAGCGTGTGGCGTCGTCGGGTGAGGGTGTCTTCGGCCAGGGCTCGCGCCGCCTGGTAGTCGCCGAACACGATGAGCCCGTAGGCGAGGAGGTGAGCGTCGGCGAGGGCATCAGGGTGGTCGTGGCCGAGGGTGCGGCGTCGTTCGGCTAGGCGCAATCCGAGCTGCAAAGGCTCCGCAGGGTCCTTGAGTACGTCAGGATTTGTCGGGCTGGATATGGTCGAGTCCGGGCGCGACGGCGTCGTGCCTGGGAGCGTCGGCATGGCCGGGCCAGCCGACCGGGCGGCGGCACTCGCAAGGAACACGGGGTTTGCCGGAAACAGTGCCAAAGCCGCCGCGAACAACCGTGCGGGACCGTCTTTCACAAGCCCGTTCGTCAGCAGGACCGACACCGCGCCCCAGAATCCGTAGGCATCGGTCGCTGTCCAGGACGGATGCCGGCGAGTTGGCACGCCTGCGGTCGCCAGCACGTGTCGCGCACTGAACGGATCCGGGAACACGTCCGCGAACGCCCCGATCTCGTGCTCTGACAAGCCGCTCATCGGCAGCCACCCCCCGTCGCCCCGACCTAGGCCGCCAGCTGTGCTACGCCAACGACCCCGACTGAATCATTCCATCAGGAGCGGGATAACGCCGCGCACCAGACGGGCTGAACCGACACAGTCCGCGTCTGGCTGCCCGATCCACGTGGGCCGGACCGGTCCACGGTGGACTCGTCGACCGTCCAGGATTCAGGCAACGGCGCTCCAGGAGTCTGGATGCCGTGTGACCTGAGTCACCAATCTCGCTATGGTTCGCCGTTTTACTGCGGTGATTGGCTGAGGCCATGGCTGGCCAAGCGTCCGAGAGCCCCTTGCCGGCCGCCCTGATGTCACCTGGCGGGCACGTGATGCGAAGATCGGAAGGGTGACCTCCGAGGCTTCACCGAGGGCAGAGCAGTCGTACGCCGACCACGACCCCGCCGCGCACCACCCGCATGAACAAGCAAACAACGACGCGGTGGGGCAAGCGGCGATGGTTCGATCCACGTTGATCCTCATTGGCTACTGGGCCGGCGAACGCGCCGAGGGCTGGCCTTCACCGGAGGATTTCATCGACGTGGGCTGGGACGTCGACGAGCGGGACGTCGTCGGGAACTACCTGCGGCGCGGGTTCGTCGCCCGCGCCTACATGGGCCTCTCGCCATGCCGGATCTGCGGTCGCCACAACGGCTCCCTTGAGCTGAGCGACGGAACCTACATCTGGCCCGAGGGACTGGCACACTACGTCGCCGACCACGGCGTACGTCCTCCTGAGCCGTTCGTCTCCCATGCGTGGGCAATGATCGATGCGTTCGAGGCGGCTAGGCGCGACGAATCCTGGTGGCGCAGCCAATACCACTGACCACATAGAGATCTGCACGGCGTGACCACCGCGGATGGCCGCGGTGATCGACCACGGCGAAGGTCTGCGCCGGGCCGCGGGCTGGCCAGGTGGGCAGGGAGGTGCAGCCCCCAGCGGTGCCGGCACCGTGTCACACTGCCCACCCGCCCCGCCACCCCCGAAGATCGCCAGATCTGTAGCCGAATCCGAACCACGAGCCCTCGCTAATTCGGATTGCCGTACAGACCTGGCGATCAAGCGCATTCATCGCCGTCTGGTGGGTGTGGGCGTCAGCGTGGTCCAGCGGCCGGCCGTCCTGTGACCTGGACCATCATTTGCGATGTGGTTAGCCGTTTCGCTGCGGCGACTAGCCAATGGCAGTACCCGCAAACAGAGGGCCGCCGGGCTGGCCAGGCAGGCAGGCAAGTAAGCAACCCCTAGCGCTGCCGGCGCCGCGTCGGACACCGTCCGCCCGCCAGCCGCCGCTGAAGATCGCCAGATCTGTAGCCGAATCCGAACTACGGAGCCTTCGTCAGTTCGGATTGCCCTACAGATCTGGCGATCAAGCACGCTCAGCACCGTCCGATCGGCGCGGGGGTCGGCGTCGGGGTGGTCCGGCGGCCAGCTTGGTTGTGACCTGGGCCACCATTTGCGATGTGGTTCGCCGTTTCGCTGTGGCGATTGACTGGACCTGCGTGGATCTTGCGGCCGGGCCGCCGTCGGCAGGGGCTTGATCACCATCTGTGCCTTCCAGTGGTCGTGATCCGGTCTCGCGGACAACCACCGGAGGGTGGAAACGGCGATCAGCGACCGACGCGGCGCACCGCGCCGCCCGGAGCGGGTCTGTCGCGGTGAAGGATCCGCCGATCCGCCGATCCGCCATCGGCCAGCGCATGACATGCGCCATCGTTCACCAAACGGCACTGCACGGGATCAGCAGGTGCTGTGGAACAGTCCGCCAACCGGCTCTGCCTCGGCGAGCCGGTTGTAGATTTCGACCGCCTCGGTGGTTTCGGCGACGTGGACCACGACCCCGTGCTGCTCCAGCAGCGTAAGCGTCGCCTGGTCCGTCAAAAGGCGAAGTTCCATGCCGCGCGACAGTACGACCGTTGTCGCACCATGGGCTAGGAGTTCCTCGACGTCGGCCGGCTGGATCCCTGGTTCGTGCCGGGTACCGGTCTCCGACCAGTCCCAGTCTCGCCCGCCGCCCGGGTAGAGCTTGAAATCCTTACCCGGTGCCAGCCCCTTGACCCGCATCTCACCCCACGAGACATGCAGGATTCGAGGTGACTGGCTCACCGACTCGGCCACGGCCGTCCTCTCCTCGGTTGCCCGACATGCCAGCCAAGGATCATCCAGCGAGGCTGTTGACCCCGCAAGAGGTAGGGGTCCGGAGATCTGCCGCCGACCACCTCCGCAAGATCCACGGGAAAGATCCTGGAGCTGCCCCGAACCGTCGCCTTGCCTCGGCCGGCTGAGGCAAGAGACCCATCTGGTGCGGCGACACTGGTCCGGTCACACGATTGCCTGGCAGATGCTGGCCAGCCCCATCGCGTGATCGGCCGCCCATTGGGCGCGCCGAGGAAGCGTGTCAAGGACGTCATCGACGTCGCATGGCGCGGAGTCGAGAAGCGCCTCCTCGACCCGGCCGAGTACCTGGTCGCGCTCCAGCTGGGAGAAGGCAAACGCCGCCTGAATGTCCGGTAGCGCTGCCGTGAGCTGGCTCGGGGTCAGGATGAAGTTGCCGAGGAATCCGGGCAGCAACCGGGCGCGCGCTGGTCCGATCGCGTAGAACAACGCCTCGGGAGCAGGCCGTCGACGGGTGACCTGCACATCGGTGAGCACTTCCGATGTGCATTCGTGGGCGAAGGTCCAAAGCTCTTGCCAGCAATCGTGGGTGACGGCGGAGAAGATCTCGGCGAACGACGCGTCCGGCTGGCCGTGGTCGAGCCAGCGCTGCCAACCCGCCTGCAGGTCCTTCCGGGACGCGTATCCGTCGAACAGACTTGTCCAGATGGGGCCCCACCTGTCCAATACCTGGGCGTCAACGGCGGAGACCGCCCACAACATGCTCACGCTCACGTCGGCACGGTACGTCACGGATCTGTCGCCGGCGTCCGGGGATCTCTCGACGCCGGGCCAGTACCCGCTGCGCCAGGGGTGCGGGCGGCTGGGTAGTCACCCCCCAGGTGCAGCGTGGCGGCGAGGTTGGCGGCGACGAGACAGTCGATCACACTCGGCAATGATGTAGTCCACGTCGCCATTCTGTATACGGTTCGCCGTTTCGCTGCGGTCGATGACCGATGGCAGATGACAGCGCTCCGCCACATCGAACACCGCCGGTCTCCAGATGGCGACGTCCACGGGGCGCCGACCGCTGGGCTCCGCACCCTGCCAACCAGCCAGACCTCCGCGCTCGACAACTTTGATCGCCAGTTCTGTATCCGGATCCGAACTGGCCACGGCCCGGAGTTCGGATCCGGATACACATCTGGCGATCTTCGAAGGCGGGGGGTGGGATGAGGCTGGGAAACAGCGCCGGGGCGGGTTGGGATCGGCGCCGCGGGGTGTCGCTGCCTGCCTGGCGTCCGTGCGGTCGCTACGTGGCCCGGCGCCGGCGAGATCCACATCGCCGACTGGTTTGCGGTTCGTCGTTTCGCTGTGGCGACGGACGGATCTGTGCGGATCTTGTGATCAAGCCGCCGTCGACAGAGACTTGATCACTGTTTGCGCCCTCCGGTGGCCGTGATCCGGGCCCGCATACAGCCATCGGAGGGCAGGAACGGCGATCAGCGACCGCCGCGCCGCGCCGCGCCGCGCCGCGCCGCGCCGCGCCGCGCCGCGCCGCGCCGCGCCGCGACGCGCCGACCGGGGTAGGTCCACCGTGGTGAACATCGCGGTTGCGGTCAGGGCCGGCGAGGGAGGAAACAGGTGAGGGAGTTGTTCCCGCCCATCGAGCCGTACGCGCATGGCTTTCTCGATGTCGGCGAGGGCCACCAGATCTACTGGGAGACCAGTGGCGACCCGGACGGCAAGCCCGCGTTGTGGGTGCACGGCGGCCCTGGCAGCGGCGGACGCCGTGGCAGTCGCCGGATGTTCGACCCCGACGTCTATCAGATCGTCCTGTTCGACCAGCGCGGTTGTGGCCAGAGCCGGCCCCATGCCGCTGATCCGGCCGTCAGCCTGGAGCACAACACCACCGAGTACCTGATCGCCGACATGGAGCGGCTGCGCGAGCACCTTGGCATCGAGCGGTGGCTCCTCTATGGCGGCTCGTGGGGCTCGACGCTGATCATCGCCTATGCCGAGCGTCACCCCGACCGGGTCTCGGAGGTCATCCTTGTCGGCGTCACCATGACCAGGCCCGAGGAGATCGACTGGCTCTACCGCGGTGTGGGCCGTTTCCTGCCCGCCGAGTGGGAAGCCTTCCGCGATGCCTTGCCGACGGCGTACCGGGATGGCGATCTCGTCGCCGCCTACAACCGACTGTGCAACAGCCCGGACCCGGCGGTCCGGATGAACGCGGCGCGGTCCTGGTGTGCATGGGAAGACGCCGTCATCGCCCACGAGACGCTCGGAGCCCCGGGCCAGTACGGCAGCAAACCCGACGATGCGCTCCTGGCGTTCGTCCGCATCTGTACGCACTACTTCGCCCACGACGCCTGGCTCGAGGACGGCCAGCTGCTACGCGACGCCCACCGGCTGGCCGGCATCCCGGCGGTGTTGGTCCACGGCCGGCTCGACCTCGCCAGCCCGCTCAAGACCGCCTGGGACCTCGCCACGGCGTGGCCCGACGCGGAACTGAAGGTCATCGCCGAGTCCGGACATACGGGCAGCCCCGCTACACAAGAAGTGATCATGAAAGCGGCTGAACGGTTCAGCCAAGCCGACGCTGGCCCACGGCGCTCGTCCGGCCAATCGAGGTGAACTCTGTCGGCGGCGGCACCATCGGCGGCTGCCGATGGTGCCGCCCGATGCGATCCAGACCGCCATTCGGGATGTGGTTCGCCGTTTCGCCGCGGCGATTGACCGAATCTGTGCGGTTCCTGTGACGGGGCCGCCGCCGACCGGGGCTTAATCATCGTTTCCGCCCTCCGGTGGCTGTGATCCGGTCCCGCGGACAGCCACCGGAGGGCGGAAACCGCGATCAGCGATCAGCGATCAGCGACCGGCGATCAGCGACCGGTCGGCGCGGCGCACCGCGCCGACCGGAGCAGGTGATCGCGGTGATGACTCTCGGCCAGCCGGCCCCTGGCGTGCGCCGCGATTCACTATTTGTTCGCCGTCTCGCTGCGGGCTGACTGCTACGTCTATCTGCGGGTGAGCCAGGCGCGAGGCTGCCGGCCGGCGATGAGCCAAGCCGGCCCGCAGCGTTCCACTCGGCCAGCAGCACCTCGCGCGGCCGCTGCCAGACACCGGCCTTGTGCCAGTCRCGCGGCCGCAGGTCGAGAAGATGACACCTACCCGGATGTATACGATCATGTGGGCATGCCGGAGCAGATTCCCGATCACCTCGACTTTGTGGGCCGCGGCTGGCATCCGTTACTGAGACACCTGCACGAGCAGTTGCTGGCCGTCAGCCCCACCTACAGCGTCCAGCAGGTCAAGGAGAAGTACGGCACCCTGCGTGTCCAGCTCTACACCGGCATGCTGCGCCACCTGAACATGGGGAACACCGACTGGCCCGACCCCGATCAGTCGGCACGCTACAAGGCGGAGGACGACGCGGCGATCGCCCTCGTCCACGCCGCCGAGCAGGAGTCAGCCAGGATCTGTGAGGCCTGCGGCGATCCAGGCGAACCCCGTCAACGCGCCTGGACCAAGACCCTCTGTGACAACTGCGCAGCCCACCGCTGAGCTCGCCATTTTGCTGCGGCGATTGACCGAACCCGCGCGGACCGGTGACCGGGCCGCTGCCAACAGGGACCTGATCGCCGCTTGTGCCCGCCGGTGGTCACGATCTGGCTCTGCGGGCAACCACCGGCGGGCAGAAGCGGCGATCAGCGACCGTGCGACGTACAGCGCCGATTCGGAGTGAGTCCGCCCCGATCACAGGACCTGAACGGGGCCGCGCGAGCCGCATCCGACGTCCGTCGACACTGGCGACGTCCGGACAGCGGGTCGCCTCAGCGGTTGCGGCGCCCGGCGCTCAGGGCCTCGACGGTCTTGGTGATGCGGGTCTGGCGGGTCTCGGGCTTCTTGGCCTCGGTCACCCACCGGACCCATTCCTTGCGGTGCGAGAAGGCGAGCTGGTCGAAGGTCGCCTGCGCGGCGGGCGCGCCCGCGATCGCGGCCGCGAGGTCGTCGGGAACCTCGACGACCCGTGGGGCGGCGTCGAGTGCCAGTTCCACGTCGACCTCGTCCCCGGCGGACACCCCGGCCGCGCTCCGGTTCTCGGCGGAGAGCGGTATGAGATACCGGCCGCCCATGGGCGCGACCGTGGTCCGGTAGGTGTGCGGCCCGATCGTCACGGTGACCTTGGGCCGCTTGCCGCTGTTCAGCTCGGTGACGACGTCCGCGGGCACCTCGATGCCCGTCGCCGTGTTGCCATGCAGCTCGACGGTCGCGCGGAATCTCACCCGTATGAGTATGGCGGCGCCGCGTTTCTCGACGGTCGGCAGTCCGAAGGGGACGGTCAGAAGGGGGCGGTCAGAAGGCGCCGGGATGGACGGCGCGCATGGCGTCGTCGAGGATCCGGTCCAGGGGAGCCTGGCCGTTGTTCCTCTTCCAGGCGCCGTTCGCCGCCTCCAGGCAGGCGAGCGCGGCGCCCACTACCGCTGTGGCCAGCGTGTCGACGTCCGTGCCGGAGCGGGCAGGGGCGAGGCGGGGCGCGACGAGCGGGATGAGCCGGTCATGCCACCTGCACTGCTTCTCCAGGTGCCGGGCCCGCAGGTCGGGATTGCCGTCGACCAGCTGACGGAACGCGAGGGCGTCTCGCGGGTCGCGGGCGGGGTAGGCCAGCAGGACGTCGAAGGCGCGGCGCAGCGCGGTCCAGGCATCCTCGTCCGCGGGCCGGGCCGCCAGGGCGTCTACGAGTGTTCCGCCGACGCTGTCCAGATCGCCGAGAACGACGTCCTCCTTCGACGCGAAGTAGCGGAAGAAGCTGCGGCGGGAAATACCGGCGGCGGCCGCGATCTCGTCGACCGTCGTCGCGTCGTAGCCCTTGCTGGCGAACAGGTCCATGGCGACGGCGAGCAGCTCGGCGCGCACCGCCCGGCGGGTGCGCTCGCGTAGGGGGAGCGCCGTCGCCACCTGAGCCGTCATGATCGCAGTATACCCGGTGCCATAATCGCGGCCTGATATCAAGAGTGGCACTCGGTGTCGTGCCGGGCGTAGAGTGCCGATGCGCGTGGGGCGGACGCGCTCGGCCGGACGGCGAGACATATCCAGCGGAGCGGCCGGTCTGCCAGCCGGGTCGCCGACAGCCTGGCTCGACTCTCGACGTAGAGGAACGCGACGTACGCGACGTAGAGGACACGGGATGCGTGAGGCGCCGGACGGCACCGACTGGGTGCTGTGGTCGGGAACGCTCGGCCTGAACAGTCCGCTCGAGCGGCGGATCGACGCCGCCGTCGCCGGCGGGTTCCACCGCCTGTCGATTAGCCCGCTCGACGTGGCGCTGGCCGAGGAGGCGGGCACCAAACCCGAGGATCTGGGCCTGCGGCTGCGCGACGCCGGCCTGGGCATCGTCCTTGACGGGTTCATGAACTGGTACGAAGGCGAGCCGATACCGGCCGCCCGGTCCGTCGCCTTCACCGCCGACGAGGTGCTGCGCATGTGCGAGGCGCTCCCGGCCGAGTCGCTGACGGTGTTCTCCCGGCCGGCCTGCGAACTGCCGCCAGCGCAGGTCGCCGCGTCGTTCGGCCGGCTGTGTGACCGTGCGGCCGACGTCGGCACCCGCGTCCAGCTGGAGTTCCTCGCGATGATGGCGATCAGCGACCTGCCGGCCGCCGCGGCCGTCGTGGCGGGTGCYGACCGCGCGAACGGCGGCCTGGTCCTCGACACCTGGCACTTCTTCCGCGGCAACCCCGACTACGCCGCGCTCGAGGCGCTCCCGAGCGGGCGGATCTTCACCGTGCAGGTGTCCGACGGGGGAGCCGAGCCGCGGGGGACCATCGCCCAGGACACCTTCCACCGGCTGCTGCCCGGCGACGGCTGCTTCGACCTTCTCCGGCTGTTCCGGGCACTCGACCGGATCGGCGCGCTCGGCTCGCTGGGGCCGGAGGTCATCTCGCCCGCCACGGAGGCCATGGTCCCGCGCGAGGCCGCCCGACTGGCCAGAGACCGGGTACAGGCCCTGATCGACGAGGTGTCCGGCAACGTCACGGAAGAGGAGTGAGCAATGGGAGACGACCGCGGAGCCGCGGACTTACGACACCGGCCCACGCCCTCCGTCGCGGTGGACGCTTCATGATCGCGGCACGGTTACACGCCAACGAGGACGTGCGGATCGAGGAGATTCCCGAGCCCGAGCCGGCCGCCGGCGAGGTGAAGATCGCCGTGGCTCACAACGGGCTGTGCGGCACGGACCTGCACGAGTACTTCTCCGGGCCGCGGGCCTGCACGACCACGCCGCACCCGCTCACCGGCGGGGTTCTGCCCCAGATCCCGGGTCACGAGTTCGCCGGAACGGTCACCGCCGTCGGCGAGGGCGTCACGGACGTCGCGGCCGGCGACCAGGTGTGCGTGGAACCGCTGTACTCCTGCGGTGACTGCGACCGTTGCCAGGCCGGGCTGCCGCAGCTGTGCCGCCAGGTGATGACACACGGGTTGTGCTCACACGGGGGCGGCCTGGCCCAGTTCACCGTCGTTCCCCGGGCGATGGTGCACGCGATTCCCGACTCGATGTCCCTGGCGGACGCCGCGCTCGTGGAACCGATGTCGGTCGCCTTCAACGGTGTGCTCCGCTCCGGAGCCCAGGCGGGTGGGTCCGCCCTCGTGCTCGGCGCGGGACCGATCGGGGTCGGTGCCGTTCTCGGCCTGCGCGCCGTCGGCGTGGACGACATCCTGGTCGTCGAGCCGGTGGCGGCTCGCCGCGCGGCCGTGGCGGCGCTCGGCGTCGCGCAGGTCCTCGATCCGGGCGCCGTCGACGTCACCGACGAGGTGCGCGGCCGGACGAAGGGGCGCGGCCTCGACGCGGTCGTCGACTGCGCCGGTGCGCCCGGGACGTTCGCGCTCGCGCTGGCCGTGCTGCGCGCGCGGGGGCGCTACGTCGGGGTCGCGTTCTCCGACCGGGAGGTGAGCTTTCCGGCCTGGGTGCTGGCCCGTGGCGAGATCGAGCTCACCGGGTCGCTGGGATACGCCCCGGGGGTGTTTCGGCGGGTGATCGACCTGATCGCGGGCGGTGCGTACCCGACGGCGGGGTGGGTCGAGCACGTCGATCTCGACGATCTTCGTGCCGCGCTGCTGGACCTGCGGGCCGGCCGGCGGATCRAGGTCCTGGTCGACCTGCCCGCGGCCTGACGCCCGCCCGCCTCCGCACCCTCCGCACCCTTCGACCTTTCTCACCCTTCCGGACGCCAGCCACGGTGAATGCCAGCCACAGTGAGAGGAGCGGTCCCATGCGCATGGACGACATGATTCTGGTGAGCATCGACGACCACATGATCGAGCCGCCCGACATGTACGAGAAGCACGTCCCGGCCAAGTGGCGGGACGAGGCTCCGAAGGTCATCCGCAACGAGCAGGGATTGGACCAGTGGGTCTTCCAGGGTGAGGGGACCTCGACGAACTTCGGCATGGCCGCCACCGTGGGCTGGCCAAGCGAGGAATGGGGATTCAACCCGGGGWCCTACTCGGAGCTGCGCCCGGGCTGCTTCGACGTGCACGAGCGGGTGCGGGACATGAACGCGAACGGCGTGCTGGCGTCGATGTGCTTCCCGACCATGGCCGGCTGGAACGCCAGGACCTTCACCGAGTCGCGTGACAAGGACATCGCGCTCGTGATGCTCCAGGCCTACAACGACTGGGTCATCGACGAGTGGTGCGGCACCTACCCCGGCCGGTTCATCCCGCTGGGCATCGTCCCGATGTGGGACGTCGACCTGGCCGTGAAGGAGATCCGCCGCATCGCGCGGAAGGGCTGCCGGTCCATCAGCTTCCTGGAGGCGCCGCACGCCTGGGGCTTCCCGAGCTTCCTGTCGGGTCACTGGGACCCGATGCTGCGGGCGCTGTGCGAAGAGAACATGGTGCTCTCGCTGCACATCGGCGCCGGCTTCAGCCTGATCAAGAAGCCGGACGAGGCCCCCGTCGACCATCTCATCATCCTGACCTGCCAGATCTCGGCGATCATCGCGCAGGACCTGTTGTTCGGCCCCACGCTGCGGCGCTTCCCGGATCTCAAGGTCGCCCTGTCCGAGGGTGGCATCGGCTGGATCCCGTTCTACTTCGACCGGGCCGACCGGCACGTCCAGAACCAGGCGTGGCTGCACAGCGACTTCGGCGGCCGGCTCCCGTCGGAGGTGTTCCGCGAGCACATCCTGGCCTGCTACATCACCGACCCCTCCGGGCTCGCGCTGCGCGACCGGATCGGCATCGACACCATCGCCTGGGAGTGCGACTACCCGCACACCGACACGACCTGGCCCACGTCGCCCGAGTTCGCCTGGAAGGAGTTCCAGGACGCTGGCTGCACCGACCCGGAGATTGACAAGATCACCTGGCGGAACGCATGCCGCTTCTTCGGCTGGGACCCGTTCGCCCACACTCCCAAGGAGCAGGCGACCGTCGGCGCGCTGCGCGGGCAGGCGGGGGACGTCGACGTGACCCGGATGTCCCGGCATGAGTGGCGCAGGCGCAACGAGGCGGCCGGCATCGGCGTCTTCTGAGTCTCCGTCACAGGCGTCTTCTGACTCTTCTGAGATCGCGGGGTCCACTACCCATGCCACGGTTCCACCACGCCAACCTCGGTGTTCCGCCGGGCCTGGACGACGCCGAGGGCGCGTTTCTCGTCGACGTCCTCGGCTACCGGAAGATGGATGTACCGCCCGACCTCGCCGACGTCGCCCGGTGGTACGAGGCGGACGACGGCAGCCAGATCCACCTGAGCATCGATCCCGACCACCGGCCCGCGGCGCGGGCCCACACGGCCATCGAGGTCGACGAGGACGTCGAACGCCGGCTCGACGCCGCCGGCGTCGCCTACCGGTCCGGCGGCCGGGGCGATCTGGCGGTGACGTTCTGCGCCGACCCGGCCGGCAACCTCTGGGAGCTGCGCCGGCACACGCGAACACCATGACCATGACGTGGTCCACGTCATACACGTGGTCCACGTCATACTCCGACCGGTGATCCRCCCGCGACGGGCGCGCGAATGTGCGGTGACCCCGCGCGCACGTCGCGAGGCGGGGACCGTGAGCGGAGGCCGCGCATGAGCAACGGCGAGATCAGCAGGGGTGGCTACGGGGCATCTGCCCGGTGACGGTCTCCTTCTCGACGCCGGTGTTGGGCGGTGTGGATTCCATTCCGACGTGGCCTTCTTTCACCGCGTGGAGCGGGCCGGACAACCTTGGACCATGCGCTACGATGACCTCCCGCCGGCTGGGGGGTGGACATGCTGTGACGGGCGACAACGCGCACCCGGTGGTGGGGCTCACGCAGCGGGACACGGAGCTGCACGGCCGGCTGGTCGCCGGCGACGAGCGCGCGCTGGACGAGATCTACGCATTGTTCGGAATCCTGGTGCACGCGCTCGCGTATCGGGTGACCCGGGACCGGGACGCCGCGAATGACATAGCCCAGGACGTCTTCGGCTATTTCTGGGAACATCCGCTGGCGTATGACCCCCATCGTGCCGGACTGCGAACGTGGCTGGCGATGCTGGCGCACCGGCGGTCCGTCGACTGGGTGCGCGGTGAGGAGCGGCGCCGCCGCCTGGCCGCACCGGAGCTTCACGGCCCGTTCGAACTGCCAGGCGTGGACGAGACCATCGAGGCGGCCGACACGTCCTGCCGGGTTCGCCTAATCGTGCGCGATCTGCCCGACACCCTACGGACCGCGGTTGAACTGGCGTTCTATCGGGAAATGACCTACCGCGAGGTGGCGGCCGAGCTCGGAATACCGGAAGGCACCGCGAAATCGCGAATGCGAAACGCCCTCGCGCGTATCGCCCGAACTCTCGCCGCGGAAGGCATCGGCGAATGACCATGGGTGACGCGCACCTGCCCGAGGGGCGCCTGAGCGCGTTTCTCGCCGAACAGGCGATGGACCTGTGCGGCGCCGACGAGGCCCGGTTGATCGCCGGGCACACCTCCGCCTGCCCGACGTGCGCGGACGCCTTGGCCTCGATCACGGCTGAGGCCGAGTGGCGGGAGGTCGACGACCTGTTGCTCGCCCTGGGCGACGTCGGCGAGCTTCCCGATGCCCCCGTGCCGGCCCGGCTGCGGGCGCCGGCCCGCGCGCGTCGGCGCCCGGCACCGCGGGTGCCCGCGTTCGCCGCTCCCTTCGCCGCCGCGGCCGGCATCCTCGAGTCGGTGCTGGCCGAGGTGGGCGATGACGCGCTGCGCGGGCCCAGCCCCGTGCTGACCTGGCGGGTGGGCGACCTGGTCGCGCACCTCGCCGCCGGCAACGCCCTGCTCGCGACGGCCCTCGGCGTCGCGGTCGAACCCCCGCCTGGCTCGGCCGTGGGCCTGGTCGGCCACACCGAGCGGCTGCTCGCCTGGGTCACCGGCTGGCCGCGCGAGCGCGTCCAGGCGCTGTGGCGCCACGACGTCGAGGCGATCGCGGCGAGGCTGAACGCCGAGCCGGAACTCGCCTCGCGCCACGTCGAGGTCGACGGTGTCCGGCTGCCGGTCGCGGACCAGCTGACCGCCCGAGCTTTCGAGACCTGGGTACACGCCCGCGACATCGCCGCCGCGGTGGGCATGCGGGTACCCGCACCGCCCGTCGACAGCCTCGGCGCGATGGCGGACCTCGCGGCCAGGCTTCTGAGCACCCTGCCTCCGCGCGCGGCCACCGCCCCCGCCGGCACCGTGCGCCTGACGCTCACGGGCCCGGGTGGCGGCTCCTGGCTGGTCCAGGTCGGCGGCGAGGGCGCCGCCGACCTGCCCACGGCTGACCGGCCCGAGGCCGAGCTGACCCTCGACACCGTCGAGTTCTGCCTGTTGGTCGCGGACCGCGTGCATCCGGCCCGCCTGGACGCCGAGATCTTCGGCGACGACGCCCTCGCCGCCGAGCTCCTCGTGATCGCCCCCCAGCTGTCTGGCCCCTGACCGGAGGCCTGTGCAGCGTGCGCCCGGCGGGGGGGCGCCCGGCCCGCGGCCTGTCGGGCGGGCGCGCGGCCGCGATCCCCGTAACGTGGACAGGATGTGGCCACGCGGGAAAGCTCCGGAGATTCGTGCCGCCTGGCCGCGCCGCGCCGCCGGTCCGGCGGCGGCCGCGGCCATGTCGCCGCCGACGACAGTCTTCCGGTCATGAGCGCGCGGCCGGCTCCCGGCGTGGACGACCTGGCCGCTGACCCGGCGCCGATGTCCACACCAGGCATGGCTCCGGCGCGGACGTCGCGGCAGGCGGACCTGTTCGACGCCCTGCTGGGGATCTTCCTGACGGAGGGGTTCGCCCAGTTCACCCTGGCGGACCTGGCCGCCCGGCTGCGCTGTTCGAAGAGCACGCTCTACGCGCTCGCGCACAGCAAGGAGCAGCTCGCGGTGGCGGTCGCCCGGCATTTCTTCCGCGCCGCTGCCGAGCGGATCGAGAACGACGTCGCCGCCGTGGCCGCGGCGAGCCCCGCCGAGACCGTGGGCGCCTACCTGGGCGGCGTCGCCCGCGAGCTCCGGCCCGCCTCGTCGGCGTTTCGCCGTGACCTGGCGGCGAACCCGGCGACCCGCGCCGAGTACGAGCGCAACACCCGCATCGCCGCCCGCCGGATCCGCGAGCTGGTGGCCGCGGGTGTCGAGGCCGGGGTGTTCCGCGGGGTCGACGCGGCCTTCGTCGGCCAGGCGGCGACGACGGTGATGTCGGCGATCCAGCGCGGCGACATCACCGCCGCCACCGGCCTGTCGGACGCGGACGCCTACGCCGAGTTGGCGAGTCTCCTGCGCCACGGCCTCGCCGGCCCGGTTCCCGGCGCCACCGCCACCAAAGTGCCCGGCTCTTAGCCAGGTAGTGGCCCGAATCTAGCCATCTCCCTGTTGTCGTCCGGGCTTGTTCCGTCCACCATGGGCCTGTGCCGACCTGCGAAGAAATTGCTTCTATCGAGGATTCCGTGGACCGGGCAGCCCACGCGAACGAGCTGATCTGGCGCAACCATCCACGGCCCACGCAGCTGCGCCAGCTGCGGGCGGACGCCCTGCGCGCGGCGCTGCGCGAGGGCACGGACGTGACCGAGATCGCCAGCCGGCTCGGTGTCCGGTCCGACGACATCGCCTGGATGACCAGCCACGAGACGTCCACCTGGCCAGCGCGGCCCGTCACCCGCTGACGCCTCCGCGCGTCAGCGACCCGAACAGCCACGCATCCGCCGTCCGACCGCCCGACTGGCCCGGCCGCCCGGCCGAGTGTTGGGCGGTCGGCGGGAGGGTGGGTCCTACCGTCAGCCATCAGCCGCCGGTCGGGACTAAGGTCCCGGCCGCGCGGTCCGTACCGACCGACGCCGACCGACCAAGCGCGTCACCTGCGCGGCGTCGTCCGCGCGTATGGTTTTGATCATGAGCGATGTGCGGGTGTTCCTCCTGGATGATCACGAGATCGTTCGGCGTGGTATCCGGGAGATGCTCGAGGACGCGGGTGATCTGCGGGTGGTGGGTGAGGCGT
>NZ_MBLN01000106.1:0-42155 GCF_001854645.1 Pseudofrankia sp. EUN1h
GGGCTGCGCGACCAGTTGCGCCAGGCCGAGGGCCGCCGGCCGCGGCCGACCGCCGGGGTGATCGACTCCCAGTCCGTGAAGGGCGCCCAGACCGTCACCCACCCCAGCCGTGGCTACGACGCGGGCAAGAAGGTCAACGGCCGCAAGCGGTTCATCGTCGTCGACACGTTGGGCCTGCTGCTGGGGGTACTCGTGCTGCCCGCCAGCCGCCAGGACCGCGACGGCGCTCGCCAACTCCTGCTCGACCACTACTTCACCACCCCGACGTGTCGGCACCTGTTCGCCGACGGCGGCTTCGCCGGCAAGTTCGTCACCTGGGCCACCGACATTCTCAAGACCACCGTCGAGGTCGTCCGCAAGAAAGACGGACAGAAAGGCTTCACCGCCCTCCCGAAACGATGGGTCGTCGAGCGCACCCTGGCCTGGCTCACCGCRCACCGCCGCCTCGCCCGCGACTACGAACGAGACCCGGCAAGCTCGGTCGCCTTCATCCGCTGGGCCATGATCCGCACCATGGCCCGCCGCCTCGTCCGCGGCAAGCCCGTCGAACGCTGGACGGCCCGCGAGCAACCGAACACGGCGAGCTGATAGCCCTTCAAGATTCAGGACAGGCTCTAAGGGAAGCAGCGGTGTTCCAGTGCCGGTAGGCGGTAGCGAAGGCGAGCACGCAGCCCCCGGCGTCCTGGCTCGGCTCGCCATGATGGCACCGACACTCGTCCGCCCGCCAGGCACATCCGAGCCAGCATCGCAGGACCCGCTCGGCGCCTCGCGGCGGACCGGGTGACGAAGGCCTACGGTTCCTCGTTCTCCTGATCCCTCAGGTAGTCGTATGTACGGCGCGGCGGGGCACTGTTGCCTTCGGGGCGCGGATAAAGCGTCGTGAGCAGGGTCGCGAGATGGTCGGCGAGGCTGCGGTGGCGGGGGTCATCCGGTGGGTAGGCGGCCATCGCCGTGGTCAGCATCTCGATGGCCTTGTTGTGCTCCGCCGGATCGGAGGGACGCCCCAGGACGTGCATGGCGCGGGCGACCGCACGGTCATGGTCGGCCTGCGCGACAACACGTCGCCAGGCATCAAGCCACGCCGCTCGGTCGCCGCCGGGCACACGACAGACTGCGAGGATGGTCCGCAACGTGTGTTCGGACGGCCTGCCGTTCTTCAACGCGTCATGCGCTGTCTGAAAGGGGAGCGCCCGCGGCAGATTCAGCATGCGCGCCCGCCGCTCCATATCCCGGAACGACAGGCCCCTACTCTGCCGAAGCCCGTCGAGCGCCCTGGCAAAGTCCTCGGCTGTCCGCACGTCCTCCGGGCCCGGCAGCCTGGAGGCCTCGACGGCGCCTTCCCCGCCGCCAGCCTCGCGCCGGGTCCAGGCCTGGTGCTCGCGGGCGACGATCGCATGTTCCTGCTGCCAGACTTCCCGCTCGTCCTCGGACACACCGCAGGCCGTCAGGTAGGCGCAGGTGACCGACCAGGTCGGCATCTTCCGTCCCGCTGCGGCGGCCGCCAACGTCGGCTTCGAGCAGAGCGCGACCTTCGCCATCAGGTCAAAGGTCATCTCCGGTGGCCGCAGGTCCCGCAGACGCTGCGCGAACGCGGCCACCGGACCGCCGGCGGGATCGATCGGTCGTTCGGGTCGGCCCGGACGACGCTTGGCCGGATCCCTCGACACCGGTCAGCCCGGCTGCTTCTCGCCGCCCAGCATCTGGCGCCTGATCTCGGCCGCCGCCGCGGCGGCGGCCGAGATCAGGCCGAGCGTGGTGACCGGGTCGTAGCCATAGCGCCTCAGCACAACGACGACCACGATGACGAGAACGAGAACGAACAGGTGCAGGAGCACCGCCCACCAGGACGTCTGCTCAGATGAACCCGCGCGCTTCGCGCGCCAGATGCGGCTGGTGCGTGCGCCCACGGCACAGCCCCTTTCCAGAAGACAACGTGCTGATTACAGGTCCGGACGGGTCTTGCGACGAGCAGCCAGCACGTCGATCCGCCGGTAGCCAGCCGGCGAAAACGTGTGGCGTTACGGCGATGATGCAGGCCTACCGGGCCGTATGACAGGGACAGCGACCACCGTGTTGTCTGTTTCGACTCCGCATCGCGTTGGGACGGTCAGCCCAACAATTCCACGGCGCGGGCGTTGTCGAAGGAACAGCCACCTAACAACTATGAAAGCGCAGGTCAGAAGGCTTTTCGTCCGGGTGTATCCGAACGTCTGGCCGAACAGGCCTCCGATCCCGTCTACTAGGACCCGCAGCCGTACGCCGCCTAGGCGGCTGGCTGCACCGAGGCGGCGTCTGAATTGGTCCGGACGGCAACTCGGCGGAGCGGGCCCTCCACTAGCCATGGAGGGCCCCTCCCACCTCCCCGACGCCGAGTCGATGCTGGCGCTGCTGCACCACCGGCTTCAGGAGATCACCGACACGCTCGTGGAGCTGCTGATCTCGATGGTGCACCGGATCGGCGCGCGCGCGGACAAGAAGGTCATCGAGGAGCTGGTCAACGCGTTCAAGCGGGTGACCGGCAAGGAGAACATCCTGTTCGCGAT
Source organism: Pseudofrankia sp. EUN1h (assembly GCF_001854645.1). Classification (NCBI taxonomy): domain Bacteria; kingdom Bacillati; phylum Actinomycetota; class Actinomycetes; order Frankiales; family Frankiaceae; genus Pseudofrankia; species Pseudofrankia sp. EUN1h. The sequence goes on from NZ_MBLN01000106.1 coordinate 2,544, forward strand.
CGCCGAGGCCTCGCTTAGCAGCCCGGATGAGCCGGTCTGCGAGGTGGTGTTTCCGGCGGTGGCCGGCGGGGAGCAGACGCTGCGGGACCTGGTGCACGAGTTCAAGACCAAGGGGCCGGTGTACCGGCGCACCGTGCAGACCACGCTGAAGGCCTCGTGCTCGAACCACTACCGGCGCGGGCTGATCGCGCTGCTCGACGTGCTGGAGTTCCGGTCGAACAACGCCGCCCCGGGCAGGAACCTGAACCCAGCGAACTTCGAGACCGGAGCCGGTGGACGACGAAGGCAGCGAGCCATCATCCGATCAGCCTGGGCGTCGACCGCGACCCCGCCTCCGACGAGTGCAACAAATCCTGCTATCGCATGGTTGTGCCTCCGTCGACGCTGAGTACCTGGCCGGTGACCCATTCGGCGTCGTCGGAGAGCAGGTAGGCGACGGCCGCCGCGATGTCCTTTGGCTGGCCGAGCCGTGGCGCCGCGCAGAGGTCCAGGACCTGCCGCGAGATGGCGTTCGCTCGGGCGAGCACGCCCTCGGTCAGGACGTAGCCCGGCGACACCACGTTGGCGCGGATGCCCTCCTTACCCCATCGGTGAGCGACATGGCGGGACAATGCCAGCAGCCCGCTTTTGGCTGTGGCGTAGGAGACGCGGCCCGACCCGCCGGTGAACGCCGCCGCCGACGCGGTATAGACGATGGCGCCACCGCTCCTGGCGCGCAGCTCGGCGAGGACGCGCCGAGTGACCAGAACGTGGCCCCGCAGGTTGACGGCGATGGTCCGGTCGAAGACCTCCAGGGGGACGGCTTCGGCGTCCGTGTCACGGCCGAGCGTGCCGGAGGAGAGATCCGCCGCATTGACATGCACGGCGTCGAGACCTCCAAAGATCTCGACGCTCCGGGTCACGAGTTCGTCGACGGAGGCCTCGTCGGCGATGTCGAACGGGATCGGGGCGGCCTTGCCACCGTCCTGGCGGATGGCGGCCGCCACGCGCTCGGCGTTGCCGGCGTCGATGTCGCCGACGACGACGAAGGCGCCCTCCTCGGCGAGGCGTATGGCGGTCGCGGCGCCGATACCCGACCCGCCGCCGGCGACGAGCGCGACCTTGCCGGCGAGGCCTCTCATGGCCGGTTCCCAGCTGGCGCGAGTACGACGACGGGGATGGCTCGGTCGGTGCGCGTCTGGTATGCGTCGTAGTTCGGCCAGAGGTCGGCCATGAACTTCCAGAGACGTGGCTTCTCGCTGTCGGATGCCGTTCGGGCGATGACCGGGATGTGCTCGGCCCTGACCTGGATCTCGGCCGCTGGACGTGCCCGGAGGTTCAGGTACCACGACGGATGCTTCGGAGCCCCACCGGTCGAGGCCACGACAAGGTAGTCGTCGCCGTCACGACCGAAGATCAGCGCCGAGGTCCGAGGCTCGCCCGTGCGGCGCCCTGTCGCGGTCAGCAGCAGGATCGGGACGCCGTTCCACAGGTACCCGACCTCGCCTCCGGTCTCCCGGTAGGCGCGGACATGGTTGTCCTTGAGCAGGGTCAGATCGTGCTGAGTGTAGGTCGGTTCGGTCATCGGGACTCTCCTTCGGCCGGCCGGCCGAAGGAGACCGGAGGCGATCGCCTCCGCTCGTATCTGGCGATCCGGGCAGGGCGGCGGCAGCACCGAGCCGACGGGCCGCTCAGCCGGGTTGGTCGACGGCCGGTGCAAGTTGGATCCATAATTCACTTTGCCGGCCGGATGCGCTAGAACCGGCTCATGCCGCGCGGTACGCGCTCGTGCCGCCGCCGGCATCGCTCCTGGGAGGACGCATGCAGCTCGATCATGTCCAGTTCGAGGTCGACGACCATGTCGGGATCATCACGCTGAACCGGCCAGAGGCCGCCAACGCCCAGAGCCAGAAGGTCCTGATGGAGCTGGACCAGGCGTGGCAGGCGGCGGACGAGTCGTCCGAGGTGAAGGTCATCGTGCTGCGGTCGAGCGGTAAGCACTTCTCGGCCGGTCACGACATGAGCGGCAAGCAGACGTCCACGATCGACCGCGAGATCCCGCTGCCCGACGCGCTGTACGACTGGGAGACCCGCCACTACTTCCACTACGCCAAGCGCTGGCGGGAGGTCCCCAAGCCGTCGATCGCCGCGGTACAGGGCAAGTGCATCGCCGCCGGGCTGATGCTGTGCTGGCCGTGCGACCTGATCGTCGCCGCGGACAACGCCGAGTTCTCCGACCCGGTGCTCTACATGGGCATCTGCGGCGTCGAGTACCACGCTCATGCCTGGGAGTTCGGCGCCCGCAAGGCCAAGGAACTGCTGTTCACGGGTGGGTCAATCACCGCTGAGGAGGCGCGCCAGATTGGCATGGTCAACAAGGTGGTGCCCACCGACGACCTCCTTCCCGCCACCCTTGAGCTCGCCCGCCGTATCGCCGCGCAGGACAGCTTCGCGCTACGGATGGCCAAGCGGGCGATCAATCGCACCCTCGACATCCAGGGCTTCGCGAGCGCGCTTGAGGCCTGCTTCGACATGCACCACTTCGGCCACACACGAGCCAACGTCGTCACCGGCGGTACTCCCTCATTGGCAGCCCTCACCGCGATGAAGGAGCGAAGCACCGCCCGGTGAGACCAGCGCTGGCGGCGTAGGAGCAGGGATGGTGGCGCCGGCCGCAGCCGGTTCGGCCGTTGTCCTGACATCGTCGGCGTGCCCGTACCGGTGGTCATTCGGCCGGTCGCCGCATCCCTGCACCGGCCGCCCTGCCGGGACTCGACTGGCCACTGTCCTGAGGAGAGGTGATCAGAAGATGGCCGTCGAACTTGCGCTGACTCCGGACAGCCGGTGGGACATCGACACGGACGGGCTGGTGCGGGCGGCCCGCGACGCGGGATTCTCGGCGCTTGGTATCCCCGCCGGCCGGGTGAACACCGAGGCCGCCGCGTCCTTCGCGTCCGCGGGGTTGCACTGCCATGAACTGCTGGCACTCGTCATCGCCGAGGACGAGACGGCGACGGTGTTCTCGGCGCAGCGGCTGGCCGAGGCGGCCGCCGTCATCGGCGCGCGCTGGGTCAACGCCGTTTTCCGGGTCGGCCTCACAGACGAGACCGCCAAGGTCATCGAACGATGCGCCGCGATCCTCGCCGAGGCGGGGGCAGGCATGGCCGTCGAGTTCAGCCCGCTCGGTCCGGTGACGTCGATCAGGACCGGCCTGGAGGTCGTGGCGGCCGCGGGAACCGACCGGGCGGGCCTGCTGATCGACACCTGGCACTTCTTCCTCGGCGACAGCACCTGGGAGGACCTGGCCCACGTCCCGTTGGAGCAGATCGCTTACATCCAGTTCGATGACGCGCCAGTGCCGGAGTCGGACAACCTGATGCGCGAGACGATGCACCGCCGGGTGATGCCAGGCGATGGGGTCTTCGAACTCGACCGGTTCGCGTCCACGCTGCTGGACCGAGGCTTCGACGGCGTGGTGAGCGTCGAGGTGCTCAACCGGGAGCTGCGCGCCCTGCCGGTACCCGAGTTCGCTCGCCGGGCCTACGCGTCGTCTGCTCGGTACTGGTCCTGATGCGGGTCGAGCTGGCCTACGGGCCGGGAACGGTCCCGGTCGACGTGCCCGACAACGCCCACGTGTTGCGCCGACCGACCGGCCCGGTCTTCCCGACCCGGCGGCGGCGCTCGTGACGGCGCTGCGCCGGCCGCTGGTCGGTCGGCCACTGCCCGATCTGGTGGCACCGGGCACGACGGTCGTGATCGTGTTCCCGGACATCACCCGACCCATGCCCAACCGGGTCGTGCTGCCCCCGCTGCTGGCCGAGCTGGAGCGGCTGGGCGCGGGGCCGCACGAGGTCACCCTGCTGTGCTCCACCGGAACACACCGGCCGGCCACGGCCGAGGAACTTGCGGCGCTGGTCGGCCCCGACATCCTGGCCCGCTATGCGGTGCACCAGCACGTCGCCACGGACGGCGACCACGTCGAGGTGGGGACGGTCGACGGGACGCCGGTGCTGCTCGACCGCCGCTACGTCGCGGCCGACGTGCGCATCGTCACCGGCTTCGTCGAGCCCCACTTCTTCGCCGGTTTCAGCGGCGGGCCCAAGGCGGTCTGCCCCGGCGTCGCCGCCCTCGAGACGATCCTCGCGGCCCACAGCCCCGCGCGCATCCTTCATCCGCGTTCCACCTGGACCGAGCTGGACGCGAACCCCGTGCACCGCTTCATCGCGCGGGCGGCGGCGCTCCTGCCGCCGGACCTCTCGGTCGACGTGGCGATCAACAGCGCCCGTGAGGTCACGGCGGCGTTCGTGGGCACACTTCCGGGCGCGCATCGCGAGGCGTGCGCGTTCGTGCGGCGGACCGCGGTGCACACCCTGCCGGCGGCCTGCGACATCGTGATCAGCAGCAACGCCGGCCTGCCCCTGGACCGCAACCTGTACCAGACGGTCAAGGGCATGGCGGCCGCCGAACGGGTGGTCCGGCCTGGCGGTGACATCGTGATACTGGCCAGCTGCGTGGACGGGTATCCCGACGAGGGGGCCTTCGCGCGGATCATCAGGTCGGCGACATCCGCCGCGGCGCTCACCGACCCGGACGTCGCCGCCTCCCAGGACACGTGGCAGACACAGGTGTTCGGCCGGGTGCTCTCGACGGCGACGGTCCACCTGTACACCGAGGGCTTGTCGGCCGACCAGGTGCGGGCCGCGCACCTGCGGCCCGTCGAGGACCCGTCCGCCACCGTCGCCGAACTGCTCGGCCGAAGGGGCACGGACGCCACCGTCTGCCTTCTTCCCGAAGGACCTCTCACCGTGGCGACAGTCGCGGGCGCGATCGAGAGCCATCCGTGAGATCGGTACGGCACCGCCAAGTTCGACGAGCACCTCGAGATCAGGTTCCTGACCTGGCAGGTGGCCTGAATGACTAGGAGCGACATGGGCGTGAGACCGATCCGGTTCGGGACGGGACCCGGGCGGGTTTCCGACCGCGCGGCGCTCCTCGAGGCCGGGCGGACCATCGAGAAGCTCGGCTACGCGACCTTCGCCATGGCCGACCACTTCATGCTGCCGTTCGCCCCGCTGCTCGCGCTGCAGGCGGTCGCCGACGCGACGAGCACGGTGCGGCTCACCCAGACCGTGCTCAACCAGGACTTCCGCCATCCCGCGGTGCTCGCCAAGGAACTCGCCACCCTCGACGTGCTGTCGGGCGGCAGGCTCGAGGTGGGCATCGGCGCCGGGTGGATGCGGGCCGAGTACGCCGAGGCCGGCCTCCGCTTCGACGACGCGCCGACCCGCATCGACCGTCTCGAGGAGGTGGTCGTCATCCTCAAGGGCCTGTTCGCCGACGGCCCCTTCACCTTCTCCAGACGTCACTTCGGGATCACCGACCTGGAGGGAACGCCGACACCGACGCAGCGCCCCCGCCCGCCGATCATGATCGGCGGCGGCGGTCGCCGGCTGCTGTCGGTCGCCGGCCGCCAGGCCGACATCGTCCAGATCATGCCGCGCATCTCGGGCGGGTCGCCCTCGCCCGAGTCCCGCCCCTTCGCCGCCGAGACGTACGAGGAGAAGGTCGGGTGGGTCCGCGCGGCCGCCGGCGATCGTTTCGACGAGCTCGAGCTCGGCGCCCAGCTGCTGAACGTCACGATCACCGACGACCCGGCCGGCGGGTTCGACGCGTTCTTCGAACGCTTCACCCGGCAGCTGAGGTCGCGGGAGGGCGCCGTCCCCTCGAAAGAGGAGCTTCGCGCGTCGCCGATGGTCGCCGTCGGCCCGCTCGACGAGGTCTGCGCGAAGCTCCGCGACACCCGGGACCGCTTCGGGATCAGCTACTTCTCCGCGCCGCTCGGGGCGACCCCCGAGTCCCTGGCCCCCGTCGTCGAGCGGCTGTCGGGACGGTAACGGCATGGGACCAGAGCGGCTTTGGAGAGATCGATGACTCGAATGCTGACCATGGAGAACGTCGAGCGTTCCTTACCGCTGCTCGACGAGGAAAGCCGACCGTTCTGGGAGGCCGGCCGCGACGGTCTGCTCTCCTTCGTGTGCTGCGATGGCTGTGGCGCACTGCTGCATCCGCCGCAGCCCGTCTGCCGTTACTGCCGATCCACTGATCTGGGGCGTAGGGAGGTCCCGGGGAGTGGTGTCGTCGCCGGGGTCACGGTGAACCACCAGCCGTGGGACCCCCGGATGCCACCGCCCTACGCGGTCGCGACCGTCGTTCTCGACGCGGATCCCCGGGTCCGGCTGACGACCAACCTCGTCGACGTCGACGCCGACGAGCTCAGGGTCGGCATGCGCGTCGTTCCCAGGTTCGAGCACCGTGGCGATGTCTGGATTCCGCTCTACGTTCCCAGCGGTGAGCCCGACGCCGACCTGCCAGCGGACGAGATCGCCCCCGAGGACCACCGGCTGCGCGTTCGGCCGATGGCGCGCTCGGACCGGTTCGAGGATCGGGTGGCCATCACCGGCATCGGCACCTCGCCGATCGGCCGACGGCTGATGCGACCGCCCCTGTCGCTCACGGTGGAGGCGGTGACGGCCGCGGTGGCCGACGCCGGGCTGGACCTGGACGACATCGACGGCCTGTCCACCTACCCGGGAACGCCGGCGACCGGCGGGATAGGCGAGGGTGGAGTCAGCGCGCTCGAGGACGCCCTCGGCCTACGGCCGACCTGGTACAACGGCGGCGGCGAGACGTTCGGCCCCGCCGGGTCGGTGATCGCCGCGATGCTCGCCGTGGCGGCCGGCCTGGCGCGTCACGTCGTCTGTTTCCGCACCGTCTGGCAGGCCACCTTCGCCGCCCGGCAACGGGCCGCGGGCCCGGGCGGCGCCAGCCCCTACGGGATGGGGAAACACGAGGGCCGGGTCCCCGGGTACAGCGGGCCCTACGGGGTGGGGTCGGCGGCGATCACGCTGGCACTGCGCGCGTCGCATCACTTCGCCCGGTACGGCACCACCCGTGCCGCCCTCGGCCAGATCGCCGTCACGCAGCGGGCGAACGCCGCGCTGAACCCCTCGGCGGTCTACCGGGATCCGCTCACGATGGACGACTACCTGTCGGCCCGCACCATCAGCACCCCGTTCGGGCTCTACGACTGTGACGTGCCCGCCGACGGGTGTGTGGCGGTCGTCGTGTCCGCGATCGAGGCCGCCCGCGACCTGCCGCGGCCTCCGGTGCTGGTGGAGGCGGTGGGCACGCAGATGACCGAACGGATCGCCTGGGACCAGGCGACGGTCACTCACGAGCCGCATACCCTCGGCCCGGCTGCCCATCTCTGGACGCGTACGTCGATGGGCCCCGACGATGTGGACGTCGCGTTGCTCTACGACGGGTTCACCTTCAACTGCCTGTCGTGGATCGAGGCTCTGGGGTTCTGCAAGATCGGCGAGGCGGGGGACTTCCTGGCCGAGGGGCGCAACATCGCCCGGGAAGGCGGCGCGATCGCGCTCAACCCGCACGGTGGTCAGCTGTCGGCCGGACGCACCCACGGCATGGGGTTCGTCCATGAGGCGGTCGTGCAGCTGCGGGGCGACGGGGGAGAACGCCAGGTGCCGGGGGCGCGGGTCGCCGTCGCCACCAGCGGGGGACTCACACCCGCGGGGGTGATCCTGCTCCGGCGGGACTGACCCCGGCGCCGTCTCGTGGGGAGCCTTCAGCCAGGACGCCGCGGCGGGCGAGGTCCTGGACGACTGCCTTTCCCGCGGCTCGGAAGTCCTCGACCCGGTGGTGGGACGCCTGCTCCGGCTCACCGGCAGCGATCGCTTCCACGACCCGGCCGTGCGCGAGGGCGCTGGTGCCCGGCGGCTGGCCGCTGTGCACCCGGAACACCCAGGACAGATACCCGGCGAAGGCGCGCAGCTGCGCCAGCAGACGCCGGGAACCGCCGGCGCGGTGTTCCGCCCGCAGGATCTCCTGGACGAGCTCACGCATCCGGTCCGGCGATCCGGCCGCCTCGAGTTCGCGCACCAGCCGGCGAAGCTCGGCGATGACCTCCGGGTCCGGCCTGGTCGCCAGCCGGGCGACCGCCACGCCGCTCAACAGACCCATCACCTCGAAGTCGTCCAGGATCGAGTCGGCGTCGAATGGCTCGACGAAAACTCCCCGATGCGGCCGGCTGGACACGATCCCGTCACGTTCCAACATGACGACCGCTTCGCGGACAGGACTCCGGCTGATCTCGAGGATCTTGCTCACGTTGATGATGTCGATGCGCTGGCCCGACCGCAGCCGTCCCTCGAAGATCTCCTCCAGGAGATAGTCGACGACCTGGCTACTGGCCTTCTCTAGCTTGATGGGATGCGAAACCACGATCAGCCGCCACCGACACCGTCGAGGAGCCCCCCGACCTCGACGCAGATCTTCGGCATCTGGGTGATCGTCCCCTTCTCCCTTTCGCCTCGCCGTCGGGTCACGACGGCGGGCGCGCACATACGCCCGAATTTTAGTGGTGCGTCGACAGCACCCCGCAGGTCAGCCGCCCTGACGCGCCGACCGCCGGAACACGGCACCAGACATGACCTCCTGAGACTGGCGCCGAGGCGGTCGAAGCCACCGCCGACGCCGTGACCGGAGCCGGCGGCGGTTCGGCGATCAGGCGGTGGTGCCCAGGACGTCGTCCGCCCAGGCCGTGAGCTGTGGGGCCAGGAGCGGCCAGCGCACGAAGATTCCCTTGTCACGCTCGGCCTGGCGTTCGTGCCACTCGCGGTCACCCCACGGCGGGTCGACCAGGCGCGCGTTCGGCAGCAGTTTCGCGATGCGTTCCGACACCCAGCGCGGATGGTTGCCGTCGCTCACGCCGCTGTTGAAGACCATCGCCGGTGGCGCGATGGTGGCCAGCTGGTCGTCGGGCAGGCCGGGAATGACCTCGTCGTCCCGCGGGATGAAGGCGCGCAGCCACCGGTCCATGGTCTCCAGGAACACGGCCGGGTCCTGGTCGAGGATCCGCTGCCGGTTCTCGGGGTTCTTCGTGATCTGTTCGGCCCAGTCCGGCAGCGCCGCGACCCCGGCCATGCCGGTCCGCCAGCATTCGCGCATGGACGGTGTGCAGTAGACGTTGCCAAGGACGAACAACTCGAACGCGCCTCCGCTGGGCCACCAGAGCGCGAGTGCCTTCGCGGTCGCGGGATGGCGGCTCTCGGCCAGGAGGGAGACCCGGGCTCCGGCCGACCCGGCGGCGAGGACGGCCGGAGCCATGTCCAGGTGCTCGAGCAGCGCGGCCAGGGTGTCGGCGTGCAGGTTCGATTCATTGGAGCCCTCGAAGCAGACGTCCGACTCGCCGCAGTTCGGGCGGTCCCAGATCAGCACTCGGCCGTCATGCCTGGCCAGTTGTTCGGCCAACTGCGCCAGCCCGGGGGTTTCCCGGGAGTACCGGCCGCCCGGGGCCAGCGCCCAGGAGCGCCGCCCGTCGCCGATGATGTCAAAGCCGATGGTCAACCCGTTCACCTTGGCTCGTGCCATATCGATTCCCCTGAAATCGCGTGTGCTGGTCAGTTGCCGGCGCCGCTGGCGGCKGCCTCGACGAGGCGTCCGACGCCGAAGGCGCCGGCGAGCGTCGTGCGCAGGCCACGACGGCGGTCGCCGATCCTGCTGCCGACCGCCGCGTGCAGGAACCGCCGGTTGTCCCATCCGACGACGTCGTCGACGGCCCAGCGATGCTTGTAGACGTACCGGCCCTGGAGCATGTGGTCGCACAGGTACGCGAACAGCTCGTCGCTGTCCACCGGCTCCATCCCGAGGAAGAAGTCGAACTCCTTCGGGCTCAGGAACAGGCAGGTACGGCCCGACTCCGGATGCACGACCACCGCCGGATGCACGACCGACGGCGGACTCGCGCCGCGCCGCCCACCATCGGCCGCGCGCCCCGACAGCCCTGCCTTCGCCCACTCCTCGTCGGTGAGTGGACGCACCGTCCGCCAGATCGCCCCAGGTCCGGTCTGCTCCATCGGCGAGCGCCGCAGGGTGGCCCGGTACTCCAGTCCGGCCAGGCGGGCCTTCACGTCGTCCGGCAGGTCGTCGTATGCCCGCGCCGTGTCGGCGAACATCGTCTCGCCGTCGACGTCCGGCGTGACGAGGATCCGCAGCAGCGCACCCGTCGAGATGTTCGGGGTGTAGGCCGTGTCCCGGTGCCAGGGAATCGTGCCGACCTTGATCTCCGCGTCGTCATAGACGTAAGGCCGTGAGATCTCGTCGCCGACGACCATGAACAGGTCGTTCTCCGGGGCACGGACACTGGGGAGCGGATGGATCTCCAGCTCGCCGAAACAGCGGCTCAGCGCGATGTGCCGCTCGATCGAGTCGACATCCCGGAACAGCAGGAGCCCGTACTCGAGCCACRCCGCGAACAGGTCATCCCGCACCGCGGGGTCGCCGGGGTCGCTGGTGAGGTCGACGATCTCAGCGCCGACGGTCAGCGGGCGAATCGAGAAATGCTCGGCCACGTGCGGCCTCCTCCCGGATCGGAACRCCCCGCGGGACGTCTCCTGGTTCCAGGACCGGGTCCTGGGCGGGCCGGCATGCAGACCGGGGCGGTCCTGTCCGCCGAATCACCCGCGCTCTCCGTAGGTACCTCCCGATGCATGATGGATTATGGATCCACATGAGCTAGCCGTCGAGCGTTCGTGGTACGGGAGGCCGGGTGGGAGCTCGCCATCGAGGGCTGGAGCGGATCGATCACCTCCGCCGTCGCGCGGCGCTGTCCCGTGGCGTCGGGGGCGTCGGGCCTACGGCACCAGGCCGGCCCTGCGTGCCGTGTTCACGGCGGCGATGCGATTGTGTACACCGAGCTGCTGCATGATGCTTCGCAGGTGCGACTTGATGGTTTCCGGCCTTACCGCGAGGAGTTTCGCGGCCTCCGCGTTGGAGTGGCCTTCGGCGATAGACCGGATCACCTCCAGCTCGCGTGGCGTCAGGCTGGAGACGGAGTCATGGTCGGCTACCTGATCCGTGTATCCATAGCAGATATACAACAGTTGGCGGATGGACTCGACCCGAGTCCGCACGGCCTGGTCGTCGTCGGACCGATCAGTCAGTCCTTCGAGTTCGGCCTCGATTCGGAGAAGAGTTTTAAGGCCCGGGGCGGGTGGTCGTGCGTCCGGAACGATCCCGGTGTTTCCCTTGAGGCCGCCGCCGTGGTACGCGAGGAATCGCTCGAATGCGCGAGCAATGTCGACGAAGGTGTCGCTCACGTTTGATCCGATCTGCTCCCTTGACCTTGTGGCGGCGTACATCACCGCCCAGGTCCCCCCGGCCCTGCGGATCGGGACGGCGGCGACAGCCAAATCGTCGGTGGAGGCGGGCCGGCGCTTCGACGGGCGTGGTGGGTCTGACCGGTCCGCCCCCGCCGCCGCGTTCTTGTTGATCTTTTTGGTGGCGGCGCTGGTAGTCTCGTGCGTGCGGGTCTGGCCGTGAGGTGGCTGTGCACCGTGGAGGGCTCGTATTGTAGTCCGGTGCCGTTCACATGGGAGGTTCGGCGGCGAGCCTGGATGATCCTTTTGATCCGCCGGAGGATCCTGCCGAGCGGGCTGTCTACCTGCGTGGGCGGGCGGAGCAGGCGCGTGCCCAGGCTCTGTTCGGGACGGTGACGAGGGAGACCTGGCAGTCCGACCCTTCGCTGCTGGTCCAGGTGAAGGCAATTCTCTCGGTGCCGCCGGAGCAGCGGCTGCGGATGCTGATGGCGGAGCACGCGGTGTTCGCGAGCGCCCGGCTGGTCGTCGAGTGATCGATATTTAGGTGCGCGCACGCTGATGCGTGATGCAACACGAGGACCTGCGTCTAGCCCGCCCCATGGAGGCACGTCCGCCGGTGGTCCCGCGCGCCTGATCAGGATGAAGAACCGAATCCCTGTCACGACGCTCGCGATTCGAGAAACCTGAAGAGATGTTCGAAGAGTGCCGCCGTTGCCGCATCGGAACCATCGCCGACCATTCTTTGCCAGGCGCCTTCAGGCTCGTCCGGAAGGCGGCCATGGAGATCAGGATCGGCCACGCGAGGTTGGCTCCATGTCCTAGCTGGTCCGCTAGCCATTCTCGAAAACCCGCGAGCAGCGCGCAACCCTGCCAACGCCTATCGTGCGGCGGTGATTTGTTCTCGGAGAATGTCACCATGGCCGGCGTGACGGGCGAAATCCTCGATCAGGAGCAGGTAGACAAACCGCAGACTGACATCGCCAGCGCGGGGGTGCGGCTTGGTGTCGTCGAGCTCGAAGTCAGCGGCGATCACGCGGGAACGCTCGCTGGCACGCTCAAACTCGGCGATCACGTCGGCCAGCGTTTCGCCGCCGGCGACAACGAAACTGCCGTCGTCACCGGTGGCGTAGCCGTCGCATGCGGACTCGTCCAGGCCGAGCAGGGTGCGTTGGAACCAGATGCGCTCGGCGGTGGCGGCGTGTTTGATCAGCCCGATCGGTGTGGTCAGTGAGACGACCAGGCGCCGCCGTGCGTCGGTCTCGGATAGCCCTCGCGTGGTGTCGATGAGCGCTTGCCGGTTGCGGTCAAGCAAGCTCTCCAACATGAGACGTTCGGGTCCAGCGGTCATTCGGGGCCATATGAACATTAATTGTTCAGCTTTCTGGGTTGAAAGGACATCGACGGATCAGGCCATGGGCGCGTACTCGAGCAGGATGAGGGTCGATCGGACAGGGCTCGTCTCGATCGCCGAGGAGAACACCGATGACATCGGTGCCGGAGGCCCGCCGGGGATGTAGGCGCTGCAAACGCTTCTCGGCCCTTGTCAGAGGGTCCTCGGGGAATGCCGTGTCCAGAGCCGAGGACGAGCCGGAGCGATCATAAGGATAACATCCAAGGGCGCTGTTGCGCCGGCGGGGCCGTGGTCTCTGCGGCGACTGCGGCATGATCGGATGATGGCTCGCTGCCGTCCTCGCCCGCCGGTCCCGGTGTCGGAGTTGGTCGGGTTCCGGTTCCCGTCCGAGGTGATCGTTCTGGCGGTGCGGTGGTATCTGCGGTTCGCGTTGTCGTATCGGGACGTCGAGGAGCTACTCGCCGAACGTGGCATCGATGTTGATCACGTGACTGTGTACCGGTGGGTGCGCCGGTTCACGCCGTTGCTGGTCGAGGCGGCCCGGCCGTGCCGGCACCGGCCGGCCAGTGGATGGTTCGTCGACGAGACCTACATCAAGATCGCAGGCAGGTGGACCTATCTCTACCGGGCCGTCGACCAGCACGGCCAGGTCATCGACGTGCTCGCCAGCGAACGGCGCGACCAGCTCGCCGCCCGCCGATTCCTCCAGCAGGCACTGACCCATGGCTGCCGGCCGGTCGAGGTCACTACGGACAAGGCACTGGTCTACCCGCGGGTCCTCGACGAGATGCTGCCCGAGGCCTGGCACATCGACGCCGCTCGGGAGAACAACAGGATCGAGTCTGACCACGGCCGACTCAAGGCCAGGCTGCGGCCGATGCGCGGGCTGAAACGCCTGCGCTCCGCTCAGACGATCAGCACCGGACACGCCTTGATCCAGAACATCCGCCGCGGCCACTACGAACTCGCCACCGACGTCGATCCGCGGCTGCGGCTATCGGCCGCGTTCTCCGAGCTCGCCGCCGTGGTCTGATCTTCGAGCTTGCCATCGCTTCGGCGGGCACTGTTGCATCGAGGCTCGATGCAACAGTGCCGCCCAAGCTCCACCCCCGGACCAGCTCAATGCATGCGCCCCCGGATTCCGGCGGGGACTGCCAGCGCGGTCGCAGCTCGGGCAGAGGTGCTCAGGGCGAAGTTCAGAACCGGTCGTGGGCGAGATGCGTCCGAGTTGCCATGAGGGGCATCCTGCGAGCACAGGCGTTGATCGTCTTGGTAGTGGGCCACATTGTTCTGGCCGTGGGGGCGGTGCTGTTGCCCTGGGCGGACAACGACATTACCGGGGCCGAGACCGCGCTCGACGTCCTCACAGATGCCGACCCTGTCATCGCCGCTGTCTTGGGGCTGGGCATCGGGGTGGCGGTCGCGCTGGAGATGGTCTTGGCCAGGGCGGCATCTTCCGGGCGGCCTGCTCACGGATGGTGGGTGGCCGGCCTCGCCGCCGCCCTGTGTGCTGTGCTCGCGGCTGTCCATTGCATCGTCACCGTCAGGTCCGAGACTGCCCGTGCCTACATGACGGATCCGGCAGGCAACCTGTTCGAACCGGTCGCCAACAGCCGCCCGGGTCTGGGCCTGCTGTCGGCGACCGGTCTCGGCCTGCTACTGCTGGCCATTCATGTCGCGTCACTCATAGGAAGCATACGAGCGCACCGCGTGTGAGCCCGGACACCGCGCCGGGTCAGATGCGGGTCAGCACCAGCCCATCTGTGGGCTCCGTGGCGGCGCGGCGATCCGGCTGCATGGCGATGGTCGGGCCTAGCCTGGTCGATCACCGAACTCGACCGCTGGGGACGGCTGAGTCCGTTTGCTGAAGCCCGTCCGGGGCTGTTGCATTCGGAGGGCCGGGGCGTCCTCGCCGCGGCGAGGACGCCCTCGCTTGCCATCGCCTCGGTCTCGTCGTGGTGAATCGGTCGATCATCCGGCGGGCCTCTGGGCGGTCCTCCGGGACGACACCGGTGAGCCGGGAGATGACGATGGAAGGCAGCCGGGCGCCGAAGTCCCGGACATAGTCGAAACCGGGCCTGCGACGTGGGGATCGAGCAGCTCCGCGCAGGTCTCGGCCTACCTGCGGGGGCCTGTCCCGGCGCGCTGCGGGCCGCGCAGAACGCCTACCCTGTCCGGCTCCCCGGGGTTCAGCATCCGTGGATGGTGGGTCCGGTCTGGGTGGTGCCGAGGGAGAGGTGGTCGGCCACCGCGGTGATCTCTATGCCGTCGGGGGTGGTTCGGGCCGCGGTCAGCTGAAGGTTCATGGGTAGGCCGGTCAGCGGCACAGTGGTAGTGAGGGTGTCGACCGCGCCGGTCGGGAGCTGGAAGGAGCCCAGGCCCTTGACGCCGAGGCCGGTGGGAGCGAGGGTCAGCCGGTTGTCTGTGACGCTGGCCTGCAGGTCACCGAACGCGGTGACCGACCCGAGCATCGGCACGTCGACCGGCGCTGAGAGCCGGAGGGCGCGGCCGGCGGGGGTGACCCGCAGGTGTCCGGGTTCGGTGGAGAGGAAGGTGTTGAGATCGGGGTAGGTGATCCGGACGGTGCCGACGGCGCGGTCGATCGAGATGGTTGTCAGTTTGTCGGCCATCGCCTTGCGCAGGGGGACATGGACGCCCTGCAGGTGCACTTTGATGTCATCGACGCAGAGGGTCGGCACCGCGATCCGGCGGACGCCGAGCTCGATGTCGCGGTAGCGGCCGGTCGCCACCTGGGTGAGGAATGGGACGCCACCGATGGACACCGTCGGCGGGTTCGGCAGGTGCTGGCTCTTCTGGATCTGGCTGACCATCTGGCCGGCCGCCGCGTGGGCCGCGACCCGGTCCCCGACTCCGAGCAGCACCAGCTGGCCGACCAGGAGCACGAGCAGAACGCGTCGCCACCGGCGGCGCCGTCGGTGGCGACCGGGCGGTCCGTCGGCCGGCTCGGTCGTCGCGGGCTGCCTCGGGCGCCCTCGGGGATCAGTTTGATCGGCGGTCCTCGGCCCGACGTTGGCCGGCCCAACCATCTCGGCCGGGGTCGTGTCGGGGCCCTCGGACCACCGTGACGGGGCGGAACCGGTCGAGGGCCGTCTGGGCCGAGTTTCATGGGGACTGTTTCGCCCGCTATTCACGTTCTCAACGCTCCTGTCCGTGCTTGAAGCGGTCCGACGAGGCTCGGAATTCCGGCAACATGGTTGTCATGTGCCAGCGTCGCTTTCGCTTTCTCGTCGAGCCTGTCCGGAGCCCGCTGGCACGTCGTCGTCCCCGCGCCGACATTTCCTGCTACGTCTTTCGTCGTACGTCGCGTGCCGTCATGGTGTGGCGGCTGGGCGGGAGGTGGGTTCTGCGGGTCCAGCCGGTGGATCGGGTGGGTCGCGCACGCTGCGCCGGGGTGCGAGGCGGATCGTGAGCCGGCGAGGCTCCTGCTGGCGGCGCTGCCAGGCGGTACGTACTGCACTCGTGGTACGGGGAACTGTCGGCGTAGGGATGACGACCGGGTGGGGGTCTGCAGGGCAGCCTGGAACGGAACCCGAGAAGAGGCGGAGACCTTTCGTGGCGAGTTTCCCGTATCGGCTGGGCCGGCTCGTCTATCGGCGATGGCGAGATGTCGTGGCGCTGTGGACGGTGGTGCCGGCGACTATTACCTTCGCCACAGCGAAGACACCGCCGGCTACCGGCGAGGCGTTCTCCCTTCCCGGTACCACTAGTTCCGCGTGCGCCGAGTCCGCCGCGGTCCGATGAGAATTCCCCGCCCCGAGGGCCGTCCCGACGACGCTGTGCCGCACCGGCCGGCGGACACGTACCGTAGGCGCCACAGTTACGGCACCCGACCGAAACTCGTGATCATG
This sequence comes from Pseudofrankia sp. EUN1h, assembly GCF_001854645.1. NCBI lineage: Bacteria > Bacillati > Actinomycetota > Actinomycetes > Frankiales > Frankiaceae > Pseudofrankia > Pseudofrankia sp. EUN1h. The sequence continues at coordinate 18,920 of NZ_MBLN01000106.1, forward strand.
GCGATGGGCTGGCGACGGTTCGCGAGCGACCACCACGGGCTGGCCACAGCGGTGGTCGCACTGCTGATGTTCGTCGCGGCCGGGCCCGGTAGCCGCCTCGCTCCCGGCAAGGACACCCGCCCGGACTCCGCCTGGCCGGCGGTGATACTCGCCGCGATCTCCTGCCTGGCGCTGCTATGGCACGAACGGCGGCCACGCACGGTCGTGACGGTTGTTGCCGTCTGCACTGCAGGCATGGCGTTGCACGGCTACCTCCTGAGCATGCTGCTGATCGCCCCGGCTATGGCAGCTCTCTATTGGCTGGCCGACCACACCGACCGCAGGACCGCGATCGTGTTCACCGGCGCCACCGCCACTGTCGTCGTGACGGCGGCGCTGATCGGTGACCCAGCCAGCTACCMGCTGGTGCTGAAGACCATCGGTCCGATCGCGTGGCTGATACTCCCCGCCGCACTCGGTAACACCGCGCGGCTACGCCGTGGCTACCTGGCCGCCGAGCGGGCCCGCGCCGAGCACGCCGAGCACACCCGGGAGCAGGAGGCCCACCGGCGTGTGATCGACGAGCGCACCCGGATCGCCCGCGAACTGCACGACGTCGTCGCCCACCACATCACCCTGGCCAACGCCCAGGCCAGCACCGCCGCCCACCTCTCCACGACCCGCCCCGAGCAGACCAGGGAGATCCTGACCGGCCTCACCGCGACCACCTCGGCCGCGCTTCGGGACCTCAAGGCCACCGTCGGCCTGCTCCGCGCCGACGACAGCCCACACGCGCCGTTGGAACCCGCCCCCGGACTTGGCCGGCTACCCGACCTGACCGCCGCGCTCGCCGCGGCCGGGCTCACGGTCACCGTCGACGTGGCCGGGAATCCGAGGCCGCTGTCCCCCGGAGTCGATCTGACCGCGTTCCGCGTCATCCAAGAGGCACTGACCAATGTGGCCAAACACGCGGCCACCAACACCGCACACGTACAGATCACCTACTACCGCGACATGCTCACCATGAGCGTCATCAACGACGGCGCCGCGACCAGGCGGCCGCACCCCACGACAGCCGCCACCCAGGAGGAGCCGGATGCGACCGGCGGCGGGCAGGCGACCGGCGGATTCGGCCTCATCGGCATGCGCGAACGTGCCCGCTCGGTCGGCGGCGAGTTGACCGCCGGCCCTCGACCCGAGGGCGGCTTCCAGGTGGCCATGTGTCTTCCACTGCAGCCCACCCCCGTGACGAAGACAGGGACCGATGACGATCCGCATACTGCTCGCCGACGACCAGGCCCTGCTGCGGGCGACATTCCGGATGCTGATCGACTCCCAGGCGGACATGACGGTCGTCGCTGAGGCCGCCGACGGCGCAGAGGCAGTCACCCGCACCCGTCAGCACAGCCCGGACGTCGTCCTCATGGACATCCGGATGCCCGGCACCGACGGCCTGACCGCGACCGCCACCATCGGCGCCGACCCGGACCTGGCCGCCACCAGGATCCTCATCCTGACCACCTTTGAACTCGACGAGTACGTCGCCCAGGCACTGCGCGCCGGTGCCAGTGGATTCCTCGGCAAGGACGTCGGCGCTGACGAACTGCTGTCCGCGATCCGGCTGGTGGCCGCTGGCGACGCGCTGCTCTCGCCCGCCGCAACCCGCGCGCTGATCACCCGCTTTCTCGCCGTGCCCGAACCCAGCACCGCCCGCGCGACCTCCGACACGCTGAACGTCCTGACCACCCGCGAACGAGAGGTAGTAGCGCTCGTCGCCGAGGGCTACTCCAACGACGAGATCGCGGCCCGCCTCGTCATCAGCCCACTCACCGCCCGCACCCACGTCCATCGGGCTATGACCAAACTCCACGCCCGCGACCGCGCCCAACTCGTCGTCATCGCCTACCAGACGGGCCTGGCCATTCAGCCTCGCCGACCCGAGGCGGAACGGAACCGGCCTTGTCAGGGGCGGCACTAGCGTTACAGGCGCAGCGGTCGGGCGGTCGGGGCGCTCCAGTGCGCGGGGTCTTCCCAGTCGACGCCGGGTACGTCGATGAACAGTTCGATCTCGTWKSCSKYSKKSTSYKWGARRWAMARRMTGTGGGTGAGCCCGTGGTCAGTGGCCCCGTGGATGGGAACGTCGTTGGCCACCAAGGTCGCGAGAACCTCCCGCAGCTCGTCATCGCTTGTGCCGACCCTCAGCCCGAAGTGGTAGAGGCCGACGTGACGTCCGCGCTGCAGGGGGGCCGCGGACTGGCCGACTTCGAGGAGCAACAGCTCGTGGTGGGTACGGCCGCCAGCGTTGAAAGCCATCCCGCGGTAGGGCAGGGGCCCGTCGCCCGAGTAGGCCGGGCGCCAGCCGAGGATGTCACGGTAGAAGTGGGCCGACCGGTCCAGGTCGCGCACATACAGGACGAGGTGTCCGAGCTCTTTGATCTCCACGTCAGGTCTCCCGATAGGCCGAGGGGCGAATTGATCTGTTTGCCAGCGGATTGAAGGGACGTGGTCGCGCCGCGAGCTGACGTCCGTGGCTACCGGGATCCGTACTGCGAAGCCGTCGCGAGCGTCTCCGACCTGGCGGCGGACGCCGAGAGGACCGGCGATCCAAGGCAGCCCCGCTGCCCGGGCTGGAGATGTCTGCGGCCCTGTTCGGAGGACCCCGGCTGGTGCCACGCCGTTTCGTGGTGGGCAGGTACCAGCCGGGGTCACCGGCCGTACGGGTGTGCCTCCGGTTCTGGGCTGACGGAGCGGGGCGCGTCCTGTCAGTCGTCGATCTCGACGACGATCTTTCCACGGGCGGTGCCGCTGGCGAGGGTGGCGAGCCCGTCGGTGGCCTGCTCGAGGGGCAGGACGGTGGTGACGTCGACCTTCAACCTGCCGGCGGCGGCCTGCTCGGCGAGCTCCGCGACGACCTCACGGACGGGAGCGGCCATGACGCCGGTGCCGGTCAGACCGACGGCGGCGAGGGCCTGTTCGTCGGCGGCGCCCAGGGTGCTGGCGACCTTGCCACCCTTGCGGACCGCGCCGAGGGGTGCACTGTCGGCGGTGTAGGCGACGAGGTCGATCAGGGCGTCGACACCGTCGGGATACGCGGCGTGCACCTGCTCGATGACTGAGCCGGCGGTGTAGTCGATGACGATGGTCGCACCCAGCGCGGTCAGTCGATCGGCGTCCACCGCGGTGCTGGTGGCCACGACCGTGACGCCGTGGGCCGCGAGCAGTTGGACGACGTAGGAACCCACGCCACCGCTGGCGCCGACGACGAGGACAGTCTGGCCTTGCTCGGGCTCGACGGCGTCGACGGCGGCCTTGGCGGCGGCCGCGGCGAGGGGAAGCGCCGCGGCCGTGGTGAAGCTGAGACCGGCTGGCTTGCGGGTGACCGCGGCGGCGGGCAGCAGTGCGTACTCGGCGAGGGTGCCGGCCTGGATCGGCGGAGCTAGCAGCATGTGGCCGATCACCTCGTCGCCGACGGCGACGTGGGTGACGCCGGCTCCGACCGCCTMGACGACGCCCGCGGCGTCACGGCCGAGGACCAGCGGGTACATGTGCGGCAGCATCTCGGCCATCATCCCGGCGGCCAGGGCGTTGTCGAGGGCGTTGAGACCGGCCGCCTTCACCCGGACCAGGACCGTGTCCTCGATCGGTCCCGGGATGGGCAGGTCGGACAGACGAGGCTGCTCGCCCGCGGCCGGGACATTCAATGCGCGCATGTGTGCTCCGTAGCAGATCGGGATCGATGACGACCCAGGCGGGTGGGTGAGTGTCGCGGCTCGGCTCTTCGCCGCGGCCGGCCAGTGCTCAAGTTGAAGCTTCAACTCAAACCTAGAGAGCATCACTTGAAGTGTCAAGTGACCAACGGGTTGGTTTGGTTGATGGTTCAAGCTAGGCTGATGGCGTGGACGCGCAGCAGCCGCGCTGGCTGACCGACGAGGAGATGCAGATCTGGCTGACCCTGGCCAGGGTGCTGATCAGGCTTCCGGYCGCACTCGACGACCAGCTCCAGCGGGACGCTGGGATCAGCCACTTCGRGTACCAGGTGCTGGCCGGGCTGTCCGGAGCCCCCGGGTGCACCCTGCGGATGAGCGTCMTGGCCGTCTTCGCCAACGGATCACTCTCCCGGCTTTCTCACGTGATCGGGCGGCTGGAGAAGGCGGGCTGGGTACGCCGCGCACCGGACCCCGGCGACGGTCGCTACACCCTGGCGATCCTCACGGACGCGGGCCGGGAGAAAGTCGTCGCGACCGCCCCCGGGCACGTCGAAGCAGTCCGCGCCCTGGTCTTCGATCCCCTCACTCGCACGCAGCAGCGGCAGTTGGGCGACATCGGGCGCCGCATCGCTCACACCGTCGACCCCGCCGGAAGCGACCTCGACAAGCTCACCAGCTGACAGGGCACTGTTGCATCCGGCGAAGCCAGGCGATCTTGACAGGAAATTTTGTCGCGCGAAGCCCGCGGGGACCACCGATCGGACTCGCGGGGGCGGTCGGTCGAGCCGTCAGAACGCCTGGTCGCGAGAAGATTTACGGCCAAGATCTCCCGGCTTGCCTGGATGCAACAGTGCCCCTCCATCGACTACCACGGCGGCACCGGCGCGATCCGGGCCTTCGACTACGACCAGCTCGGCCGGATCACCTCCGACACGGCCAGCGGCCCCGGCGGGACGCTGCGCGCCCAGACCTACGGATACGACGACAACGACAACCTGACCTCGACCACAATCACCGGGTCCGGCGTCGCCGGCGCTGGTACCCAGAGTTACGGCTACAACAGATCAGCGACTACGCCAAATCGTTGACCGGGCAACGTTGCCTGAAGTGGCACTGGAAGAGCCGGGGCTACACGTTCGTCCCACCCTAAGGCTCTGCACGGCCCGCTCCACCGCGGCCACGTGCGCGCCCGCCGGCGGCCAAGGCCACGATCTGGCCGCCGGCGGTGCGGGAGGACGCTTCAGGCCCGATGCCACCAGGCGTGCGCGAAGGCGTCAGGGAGGTTGGCCCGGTATTCGAACACCATCGCAGGGTGGCCGTTGATCGTCGAGGCCGCCGGGGCGTGGCCGCCCAGGGGACCCTCGCCGAGGATGTGGGCGCGGGCCTCGCCCCAGGTCTGAGCCGACGGCACGGCCCCGGAGCCCCAGTCGCCGGCCCAGGCGGGCACCGCTCGCCCGCCGATCGCCGCGTCGGCCGCCGGGCGCACGGCCGGCCGCATCGCGGCGAGGATCCGCGCCGGCGGCGTCTTGGGCAGGACCTCCCACATGGTCTTGGCCGCCAGGAGGTTCAGCGCCCGGGGGTGCTTGGTCCAGACCTGGGCCAGCCTCAGGACCGCGGACATCACGAGCGCGTAGCCGACCTTCTCGCGCTCGTCCAGCGTGCCCAGGCCGGGGTCACCGGTGAACCTCTCCACGTACCACGGCAGGGTCAGGTACTGGTGGACCTGGAACTTGGCGCGGTCGGCCGCCGTGACCCCGGTGCCGATCTCCAGTGCGGGGACGCCGACCGTGGCATGCTTCGACGTTCCCTGGACGGACCCGCCGCCGTCGATCCGGTGCACGACCTGTCCTGGGTTGAAGATAGTGATCTGATAGGCGCCGACCTCCTGGGTCACCAACGCGCGCCCGACCGACTGCTCGATCGTCGAGATCACGGCCCGCAGAGCGCGCACGCGCCTGTCCCAGCCGTCGTCGTCGGCCCGTTCGGTCGGCGTCGTCCGGAGCTCGATCGTGAAGACGCCCGGGCTCACCTGGAGATCCTTCGTGATCTGGACGAGCACCCCCTGGTCGCCGAGCCGGGTCACGGTCCCGAACAGGTTCCAGTCGCTCGCCGACATGCGGACGAACGCTGGCAACTCCTCCTCCGTGCCGAGCGACACGCCGGTGAACGCGGTGCGATAGTCATGCCGCGCGAAGTCCTGCTCTGCGACCGCCGAGCGGGCCATCACGTTCTGATAGATGTCGGCAAACATGGCCGAAGTCTTTGTCTTCAACTCGGTGATCTTGGCGAGCGTCTCCGCGTTCGCCTGTGCTGCCTGCGCCGCCCGCGCCATCTCCTCGAGTTCCTGCAGGTTGGCGAGAAGATTGGCAATCTCGTTCCTCTGGGTCTGGTTCGCGTAGTCGTCGAAGCCGAACGGCACTCGCTGCGCCGCCGTGCGTTCTGCCATCGCCCGCATCCTCCACCTGGTGCGCCATTGGGTCATCGTGGCGCACGCCAGTGACAATGCGCCGGGATGGTGGGTAAGGGCGCCCGCCGCCCAGCGCATAATGCCCGCCCACCCGGTGGCTCCKGGAGCCGAACGAAGAAAGTCGGAATATCCGCCCGCAATCTCCGGTATGTCACTACCGCAGCGTGCCGCCCGGCGCCCGGCTCGTCCCAGGAAGTCAGCCGGATCGGGCGGCTGCGGGAGGCACCCGCCGGTGAGGCCAGCCACCATCACGACACGGCGGTCCCGGAACAGTCCCTCCCGCTGCCCGGCGAGAGCGCCAGGGGGAGTGTCCGGGTCCGGCCCGATGTCCAGGCCGCCGGTGAGCTGAGGAGTGTCCTGGAGGCGTGTGCAGGCTCCTCCGACGATGGCGTACGGGACCTGGTGTTCGGCGACCATGCCGTGCATCCCGGAGAGCTGGAGGCGGGGGCGGGCGGGTTTTGTCCGTCACTCGGTGATCAGGCGGGCGTCGGTGAAGACGGCGGGCTCGTCCATGAGCATCTCGAGGCGTTCGGTGGGTGGCGGTGCGAGGATCGCCTTGACCTGGCTGCGGATTGCCGGGTCCGACTGGTAGGTGGTCCGGCTGATCGTCGTCGTCAGTCTTTGCGTGCGTTGACGTGCGAGCTCGGCTCGCTGCCGGAGGTAGGCGGAGCGTGCGGCGGGATCCGTCGGTGGGTCGAGGGGATCGTCGATGTTCATGGCAGGCCTCCCTGAGTAGCCCTGAACAGCTGAGCACCTGAAGACCGACGTGGCACGGCGGTGGTAGGCCTGGATCCGCAACTCGCAGGTGATGCCTGACAGGTCTGACCAGGCCAGCCGCATTGACGCGAGGTGGCGGCAAAACTTGCCGAGCCGCGGGTTCGCAAGGTCATCGGCCCGCTTCTCGCGGGCGATCCGCTCGTCCTCGATGCCTACGACGACGACCTCAGCTACGTCCGGGACCTCGGCCTCATCGCGCCCACCGCTCCGGTACGGCCGGCGAACCCGATCTACCGTGAGGTCATAGCCCGGGTTCTGTCGTCGAGTATCCAGGAAAGCGTGACGGCGAACCCGCACTCGTTTATCCGCCCCGACAGAACATTCGATCTTCCCAAGATGCTTGACGAGTTCGCGGACTGGTGGGTCGAGAACGGGGAGTTCCTTACCAGCAGCGGCTACTACAGCGAGGCCGCCCCGCAGCTCATCCTGATGGGCTATCTGCAGCGTGTCGTGAACGGCGGCGGCCAGGTCGAGCCAGCCCGAGGCGGGCGGCCCGCCCGGCAGGGGAGCGGATCCCGAGCGCGGGCCTGAACCTCGGCTGGAAGCGGAGACTCCTGTCGCGCCGAAGACGGAGGTAGATGCCCATTGACGCCGTGGATAGGGCGTGGCTACGTACGAGTCCCTCCGCCACCAGTGGCGCATCGACGCAGGTCAAGCGGCATGTCGATCTCTAAAGGGCAAGTTCATGCAAATATTCGAGGGGACGAATCAGATCCAGCGCCTGGTGATCAGTCGGCACTTGGCAAGGGCTTGATCAGAGGCTGTTCCCGCAGGTCAGAGGCTCCAGCCGGGGTCGGGAATGTCTCGTGATCGGCTCTGGCGCACATTCGGTGGTGACGTGCAGTGATTGTGTTGCGCAACGTCGCCCGCGTCGGCTTCGTCGCGTTTTGTAGCTTTCCAAGGCAGTGTGGCGGCAACTGTCYGAGCGTTCCGTGGCCGAGGAGTCACGCGCCTGCTGCCGGGTATGGGGCAGGTGGATATGGCATTCATCGGTCCGGCTTTGTCCCGCTCGGGCCCCGCCGTGGAGTGGGGAGAAGCAGATGAGCAATGGCATCGATGGCTCCGATCCTTCCGCGGCCGGCGGACGCTCCGAACCTGATCGTTCCGGCTACCGGGTGCCGCCGCGGTCCGACGACCCATCCATGACGTCCTATGACGCGGACTGGTGGGCTGACGCCGGCCCGGCGCGGAGCAGACGGCCGGAGAGGTCGTCGGGTGCCGCGCGGGATGTGGCGGACAGGTCGCAGACCGTCCAGCCGGCGGGACGGCGGGACAGTGGTGACTGGTATGAGGTGCGCCAGGGGTACGCCACGGTCGTGGGCCAGGCGCGCGGAATCACGCAACGCCAGGAAAGCTACGGGGACAACCAGTCGTCCACCGTCCTGACCTTCCGGCTGGAGCGCTACGACACCGACGGCAACCGGCTTCGCCCGGTTCCCGTTCAGATGCGGACGATCGGTTTTGACGGAGCCCTCGGTGACGGTGATGAGATCCTGGTGTCCGGCCAGTGGAAGGACGGCACGCTACACAGCCAGCGGATGGAGAACCTGACGACGGGCGGGGCCGTCAAGGGCCGGTCGATAAAGAAGATGCTGCTGATCTGCCTGGCCGCCCTGGTGGCCATGGCGGTGGTGATCGGTGGTTTCGCGATCTACTCGGAGCATTCTCAGACGCAGAATTTCTGCGAACAGGCCGCGCATGAGGGAATCAGACCGCCGATGTGCTGAAAGCGTCCTGACGAACCCGGCTCGCTGGTCGGGCGGGTGAGGAGTGCGAGGCGTTCATGACGATGCCCACCGGCGTCACCACCGACAGCGTCGACTATCTGCAGCGGATGTCCGTGGCACCCAGCCTGGAGGTGCCGTTCACCGTCGGCGATCCCGACGCGCGGCGGATCCTGCGGATACGCGGGGTGGGCCGCTCGGACCGTGACCCGCGACGGCCCCAGCCTCGGGAGCTGGAGGAGCCCTGGCGGGCTCGTACCGCAGATCTGATCACCGGTCTGTACGGGCACCGGGTCCCGCTGGCGTTCGAGATCGACGGCACCCCGGCCGGGGTGCGGGTACGGCTGGGCACGTGGTCGTCGACAGCACCACCGACGGAGACCCAGGACCGTCGACGGGACGTGCTGGCGGCGGTGCTGGCTGGTCTCTACAGCTCGACAAGCGCCGAGGAAGAGCCGGCGACAGTCAGCAGCCCACTTCCCGCCGGACCGATGCACGGCGGCGCCCCGCTCGGCGGGTTCGCGCTCGGTGTGCCCGACCCCACCGGTATCCAGGAGCAGGACGGTTCCGCGCCGATCGACCGGATCATCGCCGCCCTCAGCGGCACGACCTGGTCGATGCTGGTGCTCGCGCACCCCCTGTCCGAACACGGCGTCGCGCGGGTGCGCCAGCAGGTCCTCAACGAGCTGCGGGCCATCGCGACCGAGGCCGAGGCGGAGGGCGCTCCCAGCCCGCTGGCCGAGCACTACGTCGATCTGCTGAAGGCGACCCTCACGCACCTCGGGGACGGACTGGCCACCGGTGCCTGGCGTACCGGTGTGTACCTGCTCGGCGACGATCAGAGCTACCCGAGGCTCGCGGCGGCCTGGCGCAGTGTCTTCTCCGGAGTGCGGTCTCTGCCGGAACCGGTACGGGTGCACGACCTGCCCGAAGCGGTCGACCTCGCCCAGGACTGGGCACTGCCGGACCAGCCCGGCGAGCCCGGCCCCGGCCTGTACCGGCGGCCCTTCGAGCTGCAGTCGCTGCTGACCACGACGCAGCTGGCCGCCTACGCCCACCTGCCGGAACTGGAGACGCCCGGTTTCATGGTCGAGACCGTGGCCCGGTTCGACACGGCCCCGGCCGACGGGCGCGCGGACGGGCTGCCGGTCGGGCGGATCGTGCAGCGGGGAAGGGAACTGGCGAGCGAGTACCGGGTCAGTCTCGCCTCGCTCACCCGGCACGCGTTCGTCGCCGGTGTCACGGGCTCCGGAAAGTCGAACACCGTGCTGTCGCTGCTGGCCGCCGCGGACCGCGCGCAGGTGCCGTTCCTCGTGGTCGAACCCACGAAGACCGAATACCGGGCGCTCCTCGCGCACCCCACCATCGGGCCGCGCCTGCGGGTGTTCACCGCCGGGAAGCTCGCCTCACCACTGCTACTCAACCCGTTCGAGGTCCCCACCGGCACCGCCGTCAGCGAGCACCTTGACCTCGTCCGGGCCGCCTTCACCGCTGCCTTCGGGATGTGGACACCGCTGCCGCAGATCCTCGAGCGCTGCCTGCACGAGGTCTACACCGACCGCGGCTGGGACCTGCGCACCAACGAGAACTCCAGGCTGCGGCCGGGCGACGAGACCGCGCTCGCGTACCCGACCCTGGCCGACCTCACCGCCAAGGTGAAGGACGTGATCCCGACACTCGGCTACGAGGACCGGATCGCTGGCGACATGCGGGCCGCCCTGGTCACCCGTCTGGAGGGGCTGCGCGCCGGCGGCAAGGGCGCGATGCTCGACGTCGTCCGCTCCCTGCCCTGCGAGGAACTGTTCGGGCAGCCGACTGTGCTGGAACTGGAGGCACTGGGCGACGACGGCGACAAGGCCTTCCTCGCGGCGCTGATCCTCATCCGGCTGGCGGAGTACCGGCGGGCGCAGGGGCAGCGGCCGAGCCTGGCCCACCTGTTGGTGATCGAGGAGGCGCACCGGCTGCTCGCCAACGTCCAGCCGACCACCTCGGAGGAGTCCGCGGACCCACGCGGCAAGGCCGTCGAGACGTTCTCCAACCTGCTGTCCGAGATCCGCGCCTACGGGCAGGGCGTGATCGCTGCCGACCAGATCCCGGTCCAGCTCGCCGCCGGCGTCATGAAGAACACCGACCTCAAGATCGCCCATCGGATCGTCTCCGCGGACGACCGGGAGGCGATGGGCCGCGCCATGGTGATGGACGACGACCAGATCCGCGCCCTGGCCACCCTCGGCGTGGGCGAGGCGGCCGTGTTCAGCACCGGCGAGGACGCCCCCATGCTGGTGCGGATTCCTTTGGTCAAGGACCGGCTGACGACCACCTGGCCCGCGGACGGCGACGTCGCCCGGCACATGGCCGGCTGGCGCCAGGACGCGGCGATGGCAACACTCTTCCTGCCGAGATCGTTCTGCGCGGACACCTGCGCGGACGCGCCGGAGGCGTGCGCCGCCGCCCGGCGCATGACCGGTGACGACTATGTCCAACGCACCATCGCCCGCGTCGTCCTCGCCACCATCGAGGAGAGTGGCGCGCTCGACCGGCTGTGGGGGGACCTGGCGGCCGTCGTCAGCGCCCGCCGGCCACCGGAGATGGGCGAGCACGAGCTGCTGCGCGCGGTGGCCGGGCACGGCGCCGACTGGTATGCCGAGCGGCGCGGAGCGCAGGGGGCGTGGACCTACGCCGACACGGCGCAGGTGGAGGAGCTGTTGCGCGAGATGCTCCTCGACAAGGTCGACGGCGGCGCCGGCGCGGCGACAGCGCGCCGGCGAGCGGCGTTTCAGGCCGCCGCCCGCCGCCTGCACCAACGAACGTTCGCGCCCTACCCGGTCTGCGAGATGGTCTGCGCCCAGGACCCGCCGCTGTGCCTGTACCGCTCGGCCGTCGCCGACGTCGTGGCCAGCGGGCGGTACCAGCAGTCGTGGCTGGGCGCGGACACCGCGGACAGCGCGGACGCCGGACCATGCGGGCCCCGGCGGAAGCAGACCTGGGACGTCTGCCAGGACGCCGCCTACGAGATCACGGAGTTTCCCGAGGAGAACCTGCCGGCGCAGCTCGCCGACGACATCGTCGCGAGTGCGAAGAGGGTGTGCCTCTGCTTCGAGCAGCAGATGCTCGCCGCGGACCCGCGTAAGTCCCCCAGAACCGCGCGGCGGATCCTCGCCCGCGTGCTCACGGAGTCGAGCATATGAGCACCGACAACCCGGGCGGCGGCACCTCCGACGACGACAGTGATCGGCCTCGTACGGAGGACTATTCGGCGATCCTGAATTTTGGTTCGGGTGAGGGAGGCGGCACGCAGCCAGGTCCCCAGGATGATCACAGCGGAGATTCATCCAAGAAAGAAGATGAGGAACTTGAGAAGAAGAGGCGAGAGAACAACGAGCAGCTGGAACGAGAGCTGAGGACGATGCTCAGGAGACGGATCGGCTGAGGCGAGGGCGCAGTGAGCGAGAGTCGGAGCGAGCAGGCCAGCTCATCGAGGACCGACACCGGGCAGAGCTCGGACTCGGCCTCTCGGTCCGAGCGCGGCGACCTCGGTTCTGCCGGCTTCTCCGCGGCGCAGGACGGCCCTCACGAGGGCGAGTCTCATGACGAGACGTACCGTGACGGGGCTGGAACCGACACGGATTCCGGACCCGAACATGGGGCCCGGGATAGGTCCGACGGCGTCGCGGCCAACCGGGATACGGCCGCTGGGCAGCCGGCGTACGGCGGAGTCCCCGGCGGGGATGCCGCGAGCCGGTCCGAGCGCGGCGATCTGACCGGCGGCCCCGACGCGGCCAGCCACAGCGACGTCCAACCGGCCGGCGAGTCGAGTCAGCCAACGGACAGCAGCGGGCGGCCCGCGGCTCGTGATGCCGGGCAGTCGGCGTACGGCGCAGCTGCCGGTAGGGATGCCGCGAGCCGGTCCGAGCGCGGCGATCTGAACCGTACTTCCAACGCCGCCGACGCGTCCAACAAAGCCGCCCACGACAACCTGGGCCGCGGCCCCGCACCGTATAGCCAGAATGCGGCCGACAAGACCGCCAAGCCGCACGGCACGAAGGATTTCCGGACGCGGCCAGCCAGCCCGAGCGAGCGGAAGCTGGAGGACGACCTGCGCAATGGCAGGGGGTCCCCCGAGGTGGCCGGCGCCTACTTCCGTTCGCACGGCTTCCCGCACCTCAAAGGCACGCCGACCTGGAACGAGTCGATCAAGAAGTGGATGTTCCCCGAACAGAAGATCGAGACGGCCCCTGGCAAGGGTGGCGGCCAACTGGCGGGTGGCGGTGCTGGTGGTGGCAGGTCTGCGGATGGTGGCGGTGCGAAGTCGTCGGAGAAGGCGCCCAGCGGGGCGAAGCCGTCCGATGGCAGTGCTGGTGGGGCGAAGTCGGGCGGCGGTGCGGGCGGGGTCGACCAGTCCGACGCCGACCGCGCGGCGGCCCGGCAGCGGGAAGCCGACGACCAGAAGCTGGCCGAGATGGGCACCTCCCGCGAGCAGATCAGGGACAAGGTGAACATGACGAACGGCGCGTTCATGGAGAAGTACGGCCTTGGCGGCTGGTGGAAGTACCCGGCGACTGCCGTGCGCGACCTTCCGCCGGCCATGCTGCGCCGCATCCTGTCCGAGTCTGAGCAGGACAACACCCTGTACCTCCAGCCGAGCGGCCGTATCTCCACGAACGCCGTCGAGACGGCGAACAAGGTCGCGGAATACCAGCCGCCCGACAGCGCGCTCGGCGGCGTCGTGCGCGGCACGGCCCTCCTGGCTGGCGCCTCGGCCGAGGACGCCGAGAGGCTGGGCCGGTTGGCGGACGGCGTGTCCGTGCTCGTGGAGCTTGGGATGGCGTACGCCGCCCGGAAGGTCCGCGCCGGCCAGGCCGAGGGCGGCTCCGGGGGTCCTGGCGGCCGAGGCGTGGGCGACGACTTCAATGCCTCGCCGCGCTCCGACGGGACCGGCTCGGCGGGCAAGGACAGCGGCCCGCGCGCCCGCGTGGAGCGGGACTTCCGCGCCGATTTCGTCAACTACCGCGTCGCCGGCGCCAGGCAGGACTTCGAACGGATCGACTCCGAGACACCGCAGCGTTATCAGGTCTACGAGATCCGCGACGCCCAGGGCGGGAGCGTCTACGTGGGCATCGTCGGTGGAAGAACGGCGCCCCGGGACGCCGTCGACCGCCTCCAGGAGCACCTGCAGACCAAGCCTGGCGAGTTCATCGGCACCGCCGCCACCATCCACGTCCTGGGTACCAACCTGGACGAACGCCTGGCCCGCGCCCTCGAATACGATCTCATTAAAGAGAAGGCGCCGGCCTGGAACTCCCCCCAAGACCCGATGTCGTATGAGCGGAAATATGGCGATAAACCCGAGCCAGCCGAGGTCCGCGCCGCGAACAACACCCACCTTAATTTCACCATCACCATCACCCGGTAGGAGTCTGCTGCGGCCGGCTTTCAGCTTCCGCCTTGGTCGGGCCTGTAGGAACAACAGCGGGCGCTGTTGCATGGGCCGATGTCGTGGTCCATCTCGGTGGTCGAGGCATGATCGAGTGGTGTCTCGTTGCCGCTCGCCCGCCGATGCCGGTGTCGGAGTTCGCCGGGTTCCGGTTCCCGCTCGAGGTGATCGTGCTCTGCGTGCGCTGGTATCTGCGGTTCGCGCTGTCATACCGGGATGTCGAGAAGCGGCGCTGTTGCAGCGAGCTGGTCCTGTACCTGCCGAAAAGTACGTCCGGGCAGGTCGGGCGGCGTGTTCGTACTCGTGCAGGATGCCGCCGAGGCGGTCGCGTCGGCGGATGTCGAGGTGGGCGAGCCGGTCCGGGTCGGTGACCGGTTCGGGCAGCGGTTGGAGTGGCCTGGCATCGGCGATGCCCTGATGTGACCGATGATCGTTGTAGAACGCCTCGTATGCGCGGAGAGCATGCAGGAGGTAGTGCTGGTTCCAGATCAAGGTTCGGTCGAGGAGCTCCCGGCGGCAGGTTCCTACCCACCTTTCCATGATCGCGTTCATGTGTGAGGCTCGGACGCCGCTGCGCACGACCGTGATCCCGGTGTCGGCGAGGATCGCGTCGAACAACGCCGGGTATTTGCCGTCCCGGTCGCGGATGAAGTAGCGGGCGGCGGAGCCGGCGTCGTGGAGGTCCATGGCGAGGTTACGGGCGGCCTGGGTCACCCACGCCCCGGTGAGGCGCGCGGTGGCGCCGAGGATCCGGATGCCTCGGGTGGCGTGTTCGATCACGGCGAGGAGGTAGAGACGCGTCCCGGTCAGGGTCACGGTCTCGAGGAAGTCGGCGGCGAGCGGGCCGTGGGCCTGGGAGCGTAGGAAGCCACGGAGGTCGTTCTACGGTGGGCTCCCACCGTGGCGGGCGTGGAGGGGGACCACGATTGGAGATTGACTTCGCCGATCCGGGGTTTCTGCGGGATCCGTACCCGACGCTCGCCCGGCTGCGGGAGCGCGCCCCGGTGAGCTGGCACGCCGGCACGGGCCGGTGGCTGGCGGCGAGCCACGCCGCGGTCGGCGCGGTGCTGCGCGACCGCCGCCTGGGCCGGCTCTGGCAGGACAAGGAGCCTGCGGCTTTCTTCGCGCCCTTCAACCTGCTGCACCGCAACCAGATGATGGAGAACGAGCCGCCGGCGCATACCCGGCTGCGGTCGCTGGTCGCGCAGGCGTTCAGCCGCGGCCACGTCGAACGCCTGCGCCCGGCGGTGGCGGCCGAGGCCACGGCGCTGCTGGCCGCGGCCGGTCCCGACTTCGACCTGCTCGCCGACGTCGCCGAGCCGCTCGCCGTCACGGTCATCGCCGAACTGCTCGGCGTACCCCGCGCCGACCGGCACCGGCTGCGGCCGTGGTCGGCCGCGATCGTGCGGATGTATGAGGTGGCGCCGTCACCCGCTGCCGAGGCCGCGGCGGTCACGGCCGCGGGCGAGTTCGCCGGCTACCTGCGCCGGCTCGCCGCGCGCCGTCGCGACGACCCGCGCGACGACCTGATCAGCCACCTGGTGGCCGCGCGCGACGGCACCGACCGTCTGTCCGCCGACGAGCTGGTCGCCTCGGCGATCCTGCTGCTCAACGCCGGCCATGAGGCCTCGGTGAACGCACTCGGCGGCGGAGTGGTGGCCCTGCTGCGGCATCCAGACCAGCTGGCCAGGCTGCGCGCCGACCGTACGCTCATCCCGGCCGCGGTCGAGGAGATGATCCGCTACGACCCGCCGCTGCACCTGTTCATCCGCACCGCCACCGCGGACGTCACGGTCGCCGGCGTCACGATCCCGGCCGGGGCCGAGGTGGCCGCGCTGCTCGGTGCCGCCAACCGCGACCCGGCGGTCTTCGCCGACCCGGACTCCTTCGACGCGGGCCGCGACCCCAACCCCCACGTGGGCTTCGGTGCCGGCCTGCACTTCTGCCTCGGCGCACCGCTGGCCCGCATCGAGTTGCAGACAGCCCTGGCCGCGCTCCTCGACCACGCCCCGACCTGGACGCTGGCCGCCGAACCGGTCCAACGCCCCACCTTCGTCCTGCGCGGCTACACCGCCGTCCTGTTGACTCAGCCACCACCACATACCTGAACCACCTGGCTGTCCCGGTCAGGCATCCCGGAGACCTTCCTTGTGGCGTTCCCCGCCAGCGGGTCCTCTTCAGGGGAACGCCACGACCCGCGCGAATTCTCACGAGATGGTGATCGGCTCCGCCGAGTCGGACGGCCGCCGCCGCATGATGCCTGGCTCGGCACCGTGGCTCGCTTGCGTCGACCCACACCGGCCACCCGACCAGCCGCTCACAGATCGGCAACGCCCTGACCAGGTTCTTCAGCCACTGCGCCACCGTCGGCGAGAACGTTCCCGAGATCGTCGCACTCGCCGAGACCGTCTCCACCTGGCGCGAGGAGATCGCCAACACCGTCCTGCGCGGCCTGCCAAACGCCACCACCGAGGGCGTCGACCGGCTGATCAAACTGGTCTACCGCCAAGCGTTCGGCCTCACGTACGTCACCAACCAGCAATGCYGCGCCCGCTACATCGCCTCCCGGAGTAGTCGCCCACTCTGGCTACACACCGTTACAACCGTCGGGCACGTCGAGTGACCACCTGATAGCGACTTCTACCGAACTGCGAAGAGCCACACACCCCCTTGCCCAATGGTCAAGAAACGTTGACCATTGGGGTATGCCTACCGATGATCCTTCCGAGACGTTCCACGTCACCACTGACGAGCAGCTACGCGCCGTTTCCAACCTCACGCGTCACCGGATCATGGCCGTGCTCCGCTTCGAGCCCGCGACGATCACACAGATCGCCGAGCGAGTGGGCCTCGCGAAGGGGAGTTCCAGCTACCACGTACGGCTGCTCGAACGGGCCGGCCTGGTGAAGGTGGTACGAACGCGGAAGGTCCGAGGGGTCACCGAGCGGTACTACGCGATGGCCGCGCGGGCGATCGTGCTGCCGGATCCGGGCGAGGGAGGGCCGGATGTGCTGATGCGGCATGCGGTGGCGGACCTCGAGGCAGCGCCGGTGGACGGCGCGCGGCACGTACGGATGGCGCATCTGCGCCTCACCGACGAGCAGTTCGCGCAGCTGGGGGCGCGGCTGGAGGCACTGGCGGACGAGTACCGGGAGCTGTCCGATCCGTCGCTGCCGGACGCGTCGCTCGTCTTCGCGCTGTTCCACCCGGCACCGCGCGCGCAGGCCGAAGGGGACGCCAAGTGACCTCAGACAGTCGGAAGTTGCCGACGGGGTTCGGACGGCTGTGGTCTGCGCAGACGGTGTCCTCGCTCGGTGACGGGGTGTCGCATGCCGCGCTGCCGCTGCTCGCGTTGATGCTGACGCGGGATCCGATGGCGCTCGCCGTCGTCACGGCCGCCGGAACGCTGCCGTGGCTGCTCTTCGGGGTGCTCGGCGGTGCGCTGGTGGACCGCTGGGACCGTCGGCGCACGATGTGGGGCATGGACGCGGCGCGCGCTGTGCTGCTCGCGATACCGGCGGCAGCGGCCGCGCTCGACGTGCTGAGCATTCCGCTGCTCGCGGCCGTCGCCTTCCTGCTCGGTCTCGGCGGACTCTTCTTTGACACGGCCGCCACGGCCTATCTGCCGGATCTGCTCGGCCGCGACCCCACGCTCCTGCAGCGCGCCAACTCTCGCCTGCGCGGCACCCAGACCGCCGCGTCCGGCTTCGCGGGGCCACCTGCGGGCAGTGCCCTGCTCGCGCTCGGGCAGGCGGTTCCGCTGCTCGCCGACGCGGTGTCGTTCGCCGTCTCCGCGCTGCTCGTACGGTCGCTGCCTGCCGCGCCMCGGCCCGTACCGCAGGCTCGTGAGTCGCTGCTGCGGCAGGCGCGGGCTGGCGCCTCGTACGTATTCCGGGACAAGTTGCTGCTCGGGCTCGCGCTGCGTCCGGCGGTCGGCAACATCGCCTTCCTCGCCGTGGAGACCGTACTCGCCCTCTTCGCGCACGATCGTCTCGGCATCGACACCTTCGGCTTCGGCCTGCTCCTCACGGCAGAGGCCACCGGCGGTCTGTTCGGCGCGGGCATCGCCTCCTTCCTCGGCCGACGGCTCGGCACCGGCGCCGCGCTTACCTGCACGGCGGCAGCCGAGGGACTCGCCATCCTGGGCCTTGCCGCCGCCCCGAACCCGTACATCGCCGGCCTCGCCCTTGCCGTCTGTGGAGCGGGCATGGGCGCCACGATGGTGCTCGGCCCCTCCCTCCGACAGGCGATCGTCCCCGCCCACCTGATGGGCCGGGTCGCCTCCACCTCCCGCATGCTCGCCCTGTGCGCGGCCCCGTTCGGCGCCTTCCTCGGCGGCTGGCTGGCCACCACCTACGACGTACGCACCCCGCTCTACACCGCCGCCGGCCTCCTCCTCGCCATGACCGCCGTCACGTCGACCATGACCAACAACCGCCGGGTTGAGGCGGCGCTGGGTGCCGCCGCCCCGGCCGATGATCCAGATCACCCGGAATCCTTGGATCCCGTTCTGGAGGGTGCCATCTAGGGCTCCGCGAGGTCGTTGAGGGCGCTGTCGCGTTCGGCCGTCGACGTGGTGGGCGGCGGGGAGCTGTTCATCGAGGGCCCGTGGGTGGGCCGCGGCCCGGTCGGTGGTCACCTCGACCGGTCGGCGGCCGTGAGACAGCGCCCGGGTGAAGAACCGCGGCGCCGCTGCCAGGTCCCGCTTCTCGGAGGCGAGCACGTCGATGACCTGGCCGAACTGGTCGATGGCCCTGTGGAGGTATGTCCACCGTCCGGCGACCTTCACGTTGGTCTCATCGCAGAACCACCTGTCACCAGGGCTGTGGCGGCAGGGCCGGGCCGCGTCGATCAGCAGCGGAGTGAACCGCTGCACCCAGCGGAAGATCGTGACGTGGTCGACCTCGAGGCCACGCTCGGCCAGCAACTCCTCGAGATCCCGGTCCGACAGCGCGTACCGCAGATACCACCGGACGCCCAGCACGATCACCTCAGGAGAGAAGCGGAACCCCGCGAACTCCGAGACCGCGACCGGTGGACGAGGGCGGCGAAGCATCACTCGATCATGCCTCGACTACCGATCCGAGCCGCGGCCCCAACCGTGCAACAGTGCCACCCGGGCGGGGTGGACGGCGGAGGCGACGGCTGATGATCGCGACGGTGTGGGTGTTGCGGGTGACGCCCAGGCCGGGGTCCGCTGCGGCTACGCATCACACGGTCACACCGGACGGGGGCCGGCCCGGCTCCTGCGCTTGGCCGACGCAACGGTGCTCGCGGTGGGTGCGACGGCTGGTCCCGCCCGAAACGCCGTACCAGCCGTTGCGTCTTCTATACCTAGCAGTATTATGCATCGTACTTCTAGGGTGTCGAACGGGGTGAGGCCTGGTGAAGGTCGGCAAGGATCTGGTGGCCGCCTCGGCGACGCCGATGGTGCTCGGCATCCTGGCCGAGGAGGAGAGCTATGGCTACGCGATCCTCAAGCGGATCAACGAGTTGTCGGGTGGCGAACTGGACTGGACGGAGGGCCTGCTCTACCCGTTGCTGCACCGACTGGAGCGCCTCGGATGTGTGGAGTCCAGCTGGCGGTCGGTGACCGGCGAGCGGCGGCGTAAGTACTACCGCCTCACCGAGGCGGGTCTGGCCGAGYTGGCCGAGCAGCGCCGTCAGTGGGCCACGGTCATGGACGCGCTCAAGGGAATCTGGCTGGGTCTTGGTGACCGCGGGACGCTGACGGCGATCCCGCTGGAGGGCCGGGCATGACGGCGCGGGAGGGGCAGGAGGAGCTGGAGGCGCAGCTCGCGCAGTGGCGCCAGTACGTGGGGCGTCGCCGGGAGATGCGGCTGACCGACGCCGACGAGCTCGAAGACCATCTCCGTGGTTCCGTGGACGAGCTCGTCGAGGCCGGCCTCAACACGGATGAGGCGTTCCTGGTCGCGGTCAAACGGATGGGTAGCCTCGACGACCTGTCCCGTGAGTTTGCCCGGGAGCACTCCGAACGGCTGTGGAAGCAGTTGGTCCTGACCGCAAACCCGGCCGCGGACGCGCGGTCGCGGCGGGAGCTGCGGGTGATGGCCTTCTGCGCGGCGGGTGCCGCGCTGTCCATCAAGGCGCCAGAGCTGTTCGGGGTGAGGCTGGGCGACGACGCGTCGGCCTCGTTCTACGGGCCGAACGTCAGCCTGCTCGTGCTGCCCTGGCTCGCGGGTTTCCTCGCCTGGCGCCGGCAGGCCCGACGCTCACTGGTCGGGATACTGGTGGCGCTGTTCGCGCTCGGCGCCGTCGCGGCCAACGCCTACCCCCTGGCGGACAGCTCGCAGTCGCTGGTCATCACCAGCATCCACCTGCCCATCGCCCTGTGGCTCGTGGTGGGCCTGGCCTACCTGGCCGACGACTGGCGGTCGTCCCGTCGACGCATGGACTTCATCCGCTTCACCGGTGAATGGTTCATCTACTTCGTCCTCATGGCCCTCGGCGGCGGCGTACTCACCGCATTCACGACCGGCGCCTTCAAAGCCATCGGGATCGTTCCGCAGGAGTTCATCGCGGGGTGGCTCCTTCCGTGTGGCGCGGCGGCCGGGGTCGTCGTGGCCGGATGGCTCGTCGAGGCCAAGCAGAGCGTCGTCGAGAACATCGCTCCGGTGCTCACCCGGCTGTTCACCCCGCTGTTCACAGCGGTCCTGCTCGCCTTCCTCGTCGCCATCGGCTGGACCAGCAACGGCATCGACGTCGAGCGCCAAGCGCTGATCCTGTTCGACCTGCTCCTGGTCATCGTGCTGGGGTTGCTCCTCTACTCGATCTCAGCCCGCGACCCGCTGGCCCCACCCGATCTGTTCGACAAACTGCAGCTCGCCCTCGTGGTAAGCGCGTTGGCCATCGACGTGCTGGTACTCCTGGCCATCACCGGGCGCATCACCGAATACGGCACCACACCGAACAAGGCCGCGGCCCTCGGCGAGAACGTCATCCTGCTCGCCAACCTCGCCTGGTCAGCGTGGCTACTGCTGGGGCTCGTCCGTCGACGCACCCCGTTCGCGACGCTCGAACGCTGGCAGACCGGCTACCTGCCCGTCTACGCCGCCTGGGCCTGGATCGCGGCCCTCGTCTTCCCTCCGCTGTTCAACTACGCCTGACCCGCCCGCGCCCAGATGGCGCCGCCTTGCGAGTTCGACGTCCGTGGCGCCAGGTCGTCTCCCGGTGCCCCAGCCCGGCCGACGCCGTTGCCGGCTGCGACCACGCCGGCAGTCTGATCTCGGCGGGTTCGCGATCTCGTCGTTCGGGTCATGGGGTCGAGTAGATCTCGGTCTCGTTTGGCCGGGCTATCCGGAGCTGGGGGTGAGGGCGGTGAGGGTGTAGTCGACGTGGGTCTGGAAGTCGCCGGCGTTGCCGTCGATCGACAGGCGGTGGTTGCCGGCCGGGATGGTGTTCATCGCGATCCACAGGCCGCACGCGAACGACTGTGTTCCGTCCTCGATCAGGAGGGTCGGTTCGATGGCGGCCGGGCTGAGGGGTTGTTGGTCGAAGGTCGCGTTGCCGTGTGCGGCCGCGAGGAGGTCCTGGCAGTCCGCTTCGGTGTCGGCGCGGAAGTTCACCAGGGGGACGATGAAGACCCGGTCTGCGGGGACCGTGCATGCCCGGGCGGCGTCGCCGCCGTAGGTGCCGGCGAGGAACCACACTCTGGCCGGCTGCCGGTCGGCGCAGGCCCGGCCGTCCGGATCGTCCACCGGGCTGACCTGGCCGGTGGCCGGCGTCGTCGCCCACGTCCACCAGGCCTGCTGCACCTGCTCGGGGCGCAGCCGGTCCTGCGCGTCGAGCAGGTCGGTCGCGTTGTCTCGCGCGGCGGGCGTCGTTGGCGTTGCCGAGGCGGCCATCGGTGTCGGCTGCTGGCTCGCCGCGGTGGTGCCGCCTGGGTTGGAGGAGTTGGCGCACCCTGCGGTGAGCGTTACGACCGCCACCGCGGCGGCTGTCGCGGCTACCCGTCGAGCCCTGCCCCGCATCGCGAAATTCTCCTGCCTGTCCTGTCCCAGATCGCCGCAAACCGGCCGCCACTATCTCAGCTCTGCCGACCGACGCGATCAGCGGCTGACTGAAGTCGGGGTGGCGCGAGAACGCCTGGTGCATCGCGAGCGCTCACAGATCGCTGTTCGTGCCGCCCGGGCGGCATCCCTGGCGCTCCGCGCATGTACCCGCGACATCCGCACCGTCGGCGATCATGYGCCGGCCCTCTCCTCGGCCCAGGACAGGCACAAGGCTCGGGCGTCGGGTCGCCGTCGCGGCGACGGTGGTGTAGCTGCCTGCTCCTGGCCRGAACCGTGATCTCGACGGGTGCCTGTGGGGAATGTCTGACCTGCAGGACAGTCCCGGCTCGGGCGTATTCTCGGCGGGCGCTTGGTATGACTGCTACGTCGTGAGAGTGACTGTTCATGCTGTCAGCGCCAGGGGAGCGGTGGCCGTCGCGGCAGTGCGGCCCGACGGGCGTTACGGGGGCCGGAGGATGCGGGAGCGTCTGCTCGGGCGGGTGCGGTCACGGCTGGAAAGATCTGCGGTCGAGTGGAAGGCTGGCCGCGCTGTCTACCTGCTAGGCAAGACGATGCTGACCGGTAGCCAGTCGGCGCTGAACGATGCGATCGACCTGCTCCGGCAGGCTGTGGACGCTACTCCTGTTGATCGCCCTGACCGCGCCGGGCGGTTGTCCAACCTCGGCGCCGCCTTGAGCATCCGGTATGAGCGCAATGGGAGACCAGCGGACCTGAATGATGCGGTCGCTGCCATGCAGGCCGCGGTGGATGCCACGCCCGTTGACCATCCCGGGCGCGCCGTGGACCTGTCCAACCTTGGCAACGCCCTGCGCATCCGGTTCGAACAGGTCGGGAGGCTGGCGGACCTCGAGGCCGCGATTGCGGCGGGACAGGCCGCGGTGGACACCGTTCCCGTCGACCATCCCGGCCGCGCTGGGATGCTGTCCAACCTCGGCAACGCTCTGAACAGACGGTTCGGGTGGGGCGGCGAGCTGGCGGACCTGGAGGCTGCGATTGCGGCGGGACAGGCCGCAGTGGATGCCACGCCCGCCAACCATGCCGTCCGTGCCAGGCGGTTGTCCAACCTCGGTGACGCCCTGCGTGTCCGGTTCGAACGGGTCGGGGAAATGGCGGAC
>NZ_MBLN01000107.1:0-12300 GCF_001854645.1 Pseudofrankia sp. EUN1h
GCGGACTTGGACGCGGCGATTGTGGCCGGTCAGGCCGCGGTGGACGCCACGCCCGTCGATCACCCCGACCGCGCCGCGATGCTGTCCAACCTTGGCAACGCCCTGAGTAGCCGATTCGAACGCGACGGTGAGCCGGCGGACCTGGACGCCGCGATCAGCGACTACCGGGCGGCGGTTGGGATGGGCGGAGCGGCGCCGCGGGTGCGGGCGGGCGCGGCGCATGGCTGGGGGCTGGCCGCGGCACGCGGAGGGCGGTGGCTAGAAGCCGTGGCGGGGTATGCCGCGGCGATCGAGTTGCTGGGGCAGGTCGCGCCGCGCAGCCTGAAGCGCGGCGATCAGGAGCATCTGCTGGCCGAGCTCGGGAATCTGGGCGCGGACGCGGCGGCCTGCTGCGTACGGGCGGGGCTGATCGGCCGGGCGGTGGAGTTGTTCGAGCAGGGTCGGGGGGTGCTGCTGGGTCAGGCGTTGGACACCMGCACCGATGTGACCGCTCTTGCCGAGCAGCATCCCGACCTGGCGGCATCGTTCATCGACCTGTGTACCGCCTTGGACCAGGCCGACGAGCTGCCCGGGCTGACGCAGTCCCAGGTCGGTGAGGATGCGGCCGCGACCGGCGCCGAACGCCGGGCGGCAGGCGTGGCGTTSGACGATCTGATCGCCCGGATTCGCGGGCTGGCCGGGTTCGAGGGGTTTCTCCATCCACCGCCGGTCGCGGAACTGTTGGCGACGGCGACTGACGGCCCGGTGGTAGTCGTGGCGGTCTCGGAGTTCGGTTCGTATGCGCTGCTGCTGACAGCCGGAGGGGTGGAGGCGGTGCCGCTGGCCGGGCTGACGCCGCAGGCGGTGCACGACCAGGTGATCGCCCTCCTCGGCACGCTGGATGACACCATCCCGGCGCCGCAGGGGCCGTTGGGTGAGATCGTCGGCTGGTTGTGGGATGTCCTCGCCGGCCCAGTGCTCGACCGTCTGGACGTCGTCGGCCCGCCGCGCAATGGCGGCCGGTGGCCGCGGTTGTGGTGGTGCACCTCGGGGCTCCTGTCGTTTCTGCCGGTGCACGCCGCCGGCCATCACAACACCCGGTTCGACCCGTCCCCGGCGACCGTCCTGGACAGGGCGATCTCCTCGTACACCCCCACCATCCGGGCTTTGGCCCACGCCCGCCGCACCAGCCCGCTACCGGGCGGCAGCCGTGTCAGCCTCCAGGACGATGGCCGGCTGGTCGCGGTAGCCATGCCCCACACTCCCGACGCCTCCGACCTACCCGGAGCCCAGGTCGAAACCACCAGCCTGCAGGCCCGCTTCTCCGGCCAGGTCGACCTGCTCACCGGTCCGCAGGCAACCAGGCAAGCGGTGCTCGGCCGGCTACCGACCGCCCGATGGGCGCACTTCGCCTGCCACGGCACCGCCAACACGGCCGACCCGTCCGCCAGCCGGCTGTTGCTCGCCGACCACCAGACCCGGCCGCTGACCGTCCTCGACGTCGCCCGGCTTCGCCTGCACGACGCGGAACTGGCGTTCCTTTCCGCCTGCGAAACAGCCCGGCCAGGCGAGCGGCTGACCGACGAGGCAATCCATCTGGCCTCGGCGTTCCAGCTCGCCGGCTACCGGCACGTGATCGCCACGCTCTGGCCGATCAGCGACCTGCACGCCGCCGACATCGCCGACGACATCTACACCACCCTCGCCACGACCGGGGACGCCGCCGCCGCCGTCCACACCGCCACCCGCCAGCTCCGCGGCCTGTGGGCCCGCATGCCGTCGATCTGGGGATCCCACATCCACGTCGGCATCTGACACCCACGCCCCTCGCAAGGCCCGACACCCCGACATATACCTGGGGGAGCGACACGATGCACACCAACGACACCAGCCCGGTGGCCAGCGACGACGGTGTGCTGGAGGCCGCCCGGGCGCCGAGGCCGTCTCCTATGACATGAGGCGTCATCACGGGAATGACATGAGGCGTTATCACGGGAACGCCAACCAACGATCAGTTGACCTGCGCGGACGCGTGGGTCACGGGGATGGTCTTCTCCGCGTTATCACGGGAACAGGACAGGGACGGGCCGTGCCGCCGACGGTCACGATTCCCGGCGGCCAACCCTCGCCGCTTTAGACGTTGTGTGCGAGGAGTCCGAGGTCGCGCAGGCTTTCGGCGGTGTCGACGATCGTTGCCTCGACGGGGCGTGGCCGCCAGCCGAGCTCGGTGCGGGCGCGGTCGTTGTGGATGATCGGTCGGGGCAGGTCGGCGCCGGGCGCCTCTTCTGTGGGCACGCCCACGGCCAGCGGCCCGAGGCGTGCGCGCAGGGTCTGGGCCACCGTCAGGTAGCTGATCGTCGGGCCGTCGGCGACGGCCAGGAATCGCTGGCCGGCGGCCTTCGGCGCGGCCATCGCGCGGATGTGCAGGTCGGCGACGTCGCGGACGTCGGCGAGGCCGAACCGGGCGCGGGGCGCGACCGGCATCGTCCCGTCGACCATCGCCTTGATCAGCTGGGTGGATGAGCGGAGGTCCGAGGTGAGGGTCGGGCCGAGGATGAACGTCGGGTTGATGGCGACCAGCTCCGTGTCGCCGCCCTCGCGCGCCATGAAGTCCCAGGCGGCCCGTTCGGCGATCGTCTTGGACCGTGGGTAGGGCGCGAGGCCGGGCGTGTCGGGATCGGTCCAGTCGTCCTCGGTGAACTCGGCGCCGGGCTTGGGCGTGTATCCGACCGCGGCGAACGAGGACGTCAGCACCACGCGGCGGGCGCCCGCGTCGCGCGCGGCCCGCAGTACCCGCAGCACGCCGTCGCGGGCGGGCACGATCAGATCGTCCGGGTTCTCCGGCTGGACGTAGGGCAGTGGGCTGGCGACGTGATAGATCTCCGCGCTGCCGGTCATCGCCTTGGCCCACCCGTCGTCCGCGGTCAGGTCCGTGGCGACCAGCTCCAGGCCGCCGTCGTCCGCGCCGCCGCGGCGCACGGCCGCGCGCAGCCCGTCCGAGCGTTCCAGCGAGCGCACCGTGGCGCGCACGGGAGTTCCGCCGCGCAACAGCGCGGCGATCAGCTGCGTGCCCACATATCCGGACCCACCGGTGACCAGGGCCAGATCGGTTGTCATGGTGTTCCTTCCGTCGTGGTTGCTCCAGCCGAGCCTGCGGGCGGCGGCGTGGGCGGGGGAGTGCCCGGGCGTTCCTGGGAGTGGCAGGACCCCCCACCGCCGGCGCGGGCCGACCTATGGTCGACGGGTGAGCGACGGACCGAACCCGCTGGGCGAGTACCTGCGTGCCCGGCGCGCGCTGGTCACTCCCGAGCAGGCGGGCATCCCGCAGCTCGGGGCGCGCCGGGTGCCCGGGCTGCGGCGCGAGGAGGTCGCGATGCTCGCCGGGATCAGCGCCGACTACTACCTGCGGCTGGAGCAGGGGCGCGACCGTAGCCCATCGGCGCAGGTCCTGGAGTCGCTGGCGCGGGTGCTGCGGCTCGACGCGGCCGGGCTGGAGTACCTGCTCGGCCTCGCGGACGGCCACTCCCGCCGGCCGCGGCGGCGCGAGCGCCGGCGCGAGGTCGTGTCGGAGAACATCCGCGCCCTGCTGGACGCCGTCACGTTCCCCGCCTTCGTGGAGAGCCGGTACTTCGACATCCTGGCCGCGAACCCGATGGCGGCGGTCCTCTCGCCGCGATTCGTCGTCGGGCGCAACCGGGTGCGCGACTACTTCCTCGAACCCGCCGAACGGGACTTCTACCCCGACTGGGAGAACTCGGCGCGGGGGATCATCGCCGGGTTCCGCACCTCGGTGGGCAGCGATCTCGACGACCCGCGGTTCGTCGAGATCGTGGGCGAGCTGTCCCTGGCCAGCGACCTCTTCCGCACCCTCTGGGCACGTCAAGACGTCGTCCGCCGCGAAGGCACCACCATGACGGTGCACCACCCCGAGGCCGGCGCACTCACGCTCTACCGAGAGAAGCTGCCGATCCCGGGCGCCGCGGGGCAGGTCCTGGCGCTGTGGCACGCCGCCGCCGGCTCGCCGGCTGAGGAGAAGCTCGCGTTACTGGCCTCCTACGCGCTGCGGGTTCGCGACCCCGCGAGCGATCCCGACAGCGAGGCCGCCGGGGCGGCCCGTACGTCGCACCGCGGACCGCAGCCGACCTGACGGCATCCGTAGCGGGACGCTTCTCGATCTTGTCGGTAAACGACCGTTTACCGACAAGATCGGGCGATCTGCCTGGCTGCGGGGCACTGGTCGGGCAGGTGTTCCGGTACGGTTCAGCGGCCAGGTAGCGGGTCCATTCCTGTTCGTCGAGGCCCCGGCCGGCGCGTTGGCGGGCCATCTGGACTGCGGCGTTCCGCAGCTCCTGAAGCACGCTGGCGTCCCACAGCCGTACGGTGCCATCCTCGCCGCCGGTGGCCAGCAGCCCGTCCGGGCCGAACGCCACCGAGCTGACCGAGCCGGTGAGGGGGTCGCCTAGCGGACGTGGTGCGGCTCGGTCGGTCACGTCCCACAGCCGCACCGTGCCATCCCCGCTGCCGGCGGCCAGCAGGCTGTCCGGACCGAATGCCACCGAGTTGACCCAGTTGGTGTGGCCGGCGAGCGCCCTGCCGATGGGGTGGGGTGCGGCCCTGTCGGTCACGTCCCACAGCCGCACCGTGCCATCCCCGCTGCCGGCGGCCAGCAGACCGTCCGGACCGAACGCCACCGAGCTGACCGTGTCGGTGTAGCCGGCGAGCGGTTTGCCGGTGGGGTGCGGTCCGGTCGGTCACGTCCCACAGCTGCACCGTGCCGTCCTCGCTGCCGGTGGCCAGCAGACCGTCCGATGGAGGGTGGGCCGCGGCCCCGGCTCAGGAGGAGGCAGCGCGGCGGCTCCTCAGCACCGCGAAGGCAACTAGAACCATGCCGATCGGGATGGCAAGCAGGGCGCACACGCCGGTCGACAAGTGGGTCAGCAGACGCAACGCGACGAACATGGCCGGGAAGGCGAACGTTCCGTCGAGCACCGGATGGCGCCGAGCCCAGGCCCGGCTCTGTCCCCAGGGGACGAGCGCCCGGGCGCCGAGGCAACAGAATTCGACCGCACCCACAATGCGCACCGCGAGGCCGTGGTCGACGAAGATCATCGAGACCGCGAGGGTGAAATAGAGGACCGCCAGTGCCACCCGGGTTCCGACCCGCGGTTCCGGCCACACGATTGACCAGCGCTCCCTTTTCTGGCGGGTCGCCTCCATGGGGCATCTCCCTCACGTTCGTCGGCGGACATCTTCCGCCGCAGCCCGCCATTTACTTTGGCCAGTCCGGATCGGTTCAAGGTGTGCCTGTCACGGATGCGACATACCGTTCATTCAGCCCTCACCCCCGGCGCCAGATCGCCGGCGGAAGGAGATCCGCTGTTCGACGGTGGTGGAACAAGATCTCCACCGGGCCGGGCCGCGGCGGCGGCGACCATTCCGCCCAAGACCGTGTCTCGCCGAACGCATATTGACACGCCGCCGCCTCGCCGCACATGCCCATCGATATCGATGTCATGTCGGACCACCGACAAAGACTTTGGAGCTTCCTTACCGCCCGGGGTCTGGCGGAAGAACCCGGCCGATGCATTCGGAGAGCCGAGAAGGAACGAGGACGCACCGTGTAATACCGCCTGACGTGCGTGGATCATGTTCGGGTCCCGGCATGGAGACAGATCGCGGGCACGCCCGGGTGCGGACCGAGGGCGTTGTTGCGTTGAGCGAGCGCGAGGCATGGCAGCGGCGGGTTGGCGGCCTGGTCAGATGGTGAGGGCCAGCTCGGTGAAGGCTGCGGCGAGCCGGCGGTGGGGTTCGGTGTCGGTGGCGAGTTCGTAGTGGCCGCGGCGAACGTTCTGGACGAAGGCGTGCCCGGAGGCGATGACCTGGGGAACCGGGCCCGCGTGCGCGTCCATCGTCGCGAGGCGACGGACCGCAGCTACGACGACGTCGCCAGCATCGATGGCCGCCTCGGCGAAGGTGAGGCCAAACCGCTGTGCGCGGCAGGACCGGGCACGTCCAAATTCGCTGCGCCTCCAAGACGCTGTGCTTGCGGCGGCGGACCGGGTGGGGAGCCCGGACGCCGCGAGCGTGATCTTCGGCTGCTCGACGAGTGGGACGCAGACGGGGCCGAGGCGGGCAACACCACAGGTCGGGCCAGGTAGCCTCCTGGTCTGCCCGGTTGGCGCGGGGAAGCGCCGGCGGATGACGGTATCGGGGGAGCACGTGGATAGTCCCGCAGTCAGTCGCGCCCGTCTCGTCGCGTGCGCGGGTCCCTTGGCGGCTGTGATCATCGGGATCCTCGGGATTTCCGGGTGCGGCGGTTCCGCCGACGGCGGCGCGTCGTCGACGGCAGCGGGGACGACACCGCGGACCGCGGCGGCCACACCGGCCACGGCCGGGGCTCCGGCCACCGCATCCCCGGCGTCGGCGCCGGCGGAACCGTCTTTGAATCCCTGCGGTGTCGTCTCAGCGCGGGAGGCTGAGCGGCTCGCGGGAACCGCGCTACTCAGTCCGGTCGCGGAGGACGAGACCTGCGTCTATGCCGCGACGCCCGACGGACCGACGGCTCAGGTCGAGGTCCGCGTCGGTCAGACCGCGGTCGACTACTACACGGCCGATCGCGGGACCGGCCACACGATGCAGCCGCTCACCGGTATCGGCGACGAGGCCTACATCTGGGAGTACGCCGTCTTCGTCGCCAAGGGCGACTCCCGTGTGTCGATCAATCTCGTCCGTGGCAACGACCCGGCGGACAACCGGGGCCCCCTGGAGAACCTGGCTCGCACCGTCGCCGATCGGATTTGACCCGCGCGGGACGGGCCCCYTGGTTCCCGACGCCGAGGCTGGACATGAGGGCGGCCGGGCAGCGGTCGCCGCGCGGCCCCAGCCGATACCGCCTTTTCGATCCTGGCGAGGTCGCCGGCGGTCAGCCGCAGCCGCACCGCGGGCAGCGCCTCGACCAGACGTTCACGGGCGCGGGCACCGACCAGCGGCACGATGTCATCGCCCACGCGGCGACCCAAGCGATGGCGAGCTGGGGGACTGCGCAGCCTTCGCCTCGGCGACCGGGCGCAGCGCGTCGACCAGGGCGAGGTTGTGCTCCACGTTGCCGCTAGTGAAACGCGGGCTGACGCCGCGGAGGTCGCCGGATCCGGCGTCACGGTCCGAGCTCCAATGGCCCGAGATCAGGCCCCGGCCGAGGACTCCGTAGGCGGTCAGTCCGATGCCGAGTTCCCTCAGGGAGCATCGGGCCGCTTCATGCCCGTGGCCTGGTGCTCGTGGACGGGCTTCGGCAACGACTTGCCGGTGGGCGACGACCGACGCTCCCGGTGCGTCGTCAGCCTTGGCGCCCAGCACGTCAGGACCCGACCAGCCGGACCTGGTGGGATAGACATTCCCGCACAAAAATTCCGACGTCGGCGCCGGTACCAGACGTAGTCGCCGTGAGGTCTGAAACGTCTGCGCTCCGCACAGGTCGTCGGCGCTGGGCACGCGTTCGTGCAGAACCTCCGCCGCGGCCACTACGAACTGGGCATCGACGTCGAACCACGTCAGCGGCCCGCGGCCGCCTTCACCGAACTCACCACGGTCATCTGACCGCCACCGCAACCAGAGGCCGTCATGCCTCGCATCGGCCCATGCAGCGCCATCTCGGCAGCAGCAGGTCAGAACGCAGGACCGACCGTATGGGACCACGCCCTCTCGAAGCGGCAATGCGTCCAAAGGGTGYCAATCGCCACGATCAGTAGCGACGGCATCCGACCACGAATAGTGTCAATGACAGGCGTACCCGACCGGGTGCTGGCTTTGAGAGATTTGAGTGGCCCCACCTTCCGCCCGCGGCCAGAACATGGYAACGAGCGCTGAGGGCGTCGGCCGGCAATGGTTCCTGTCCCAGGTCAAAGGGTCAGTACAGCGTGGCGACAGTCGGCTTGACCTTGCCGCCCTGAAGCGGCGGTGTGTCTAGTAGGGCTTTGTTAGGTGACCATGAGGTTCCGTTTCGTTGCCGCGCTGGTAGTGGTTCGTAGGGTTGGTGGCAGGTGCGGATGACCTTCGAGTCCTGAGCTGCTGCTCGTCCGGCGCCCTTGGCTTAGCCCGGATCTTTCATCGGTTGGTTGGGTGTGATCGCGGGTTGTCCTCTCACCCTTGTTGATGTTGAGTTTTGTGGGTCAGGTCGGGTGTGGCCGTGGTCGGGCGCCTCGCTGTCGCGCGAGGTGGGCGCCTGGTCCACGTCCGGGTGGTGTTGCTCCTGGTAGGTAGGGGTGGGAGGTCGGTGGCCCGGGTTATCCGGGGCTGGGTATGGCGTGCAGGGTGCTGATCGCCTGGGTGGTGAGCGCTGCCCAGGGGTGGTGCGTGGCCAGGTGCAGGACGACGGTGCGGGCGTGGCGGGCGAGCCGGCCGGCGAGCCAGAAGATCCGGTGGCGCAGCCGTTTCGGTTCCCATCGCCGTGCCGGCCCGTCGGGCAGGGCGAGCATCTGGGTCCAGGCGACGAGGTCGAGGGCGAGGGTGAGGGTGACCAGGGCGCACCAGACCTGGTTCTGGGCGAGGTCGTGCAGAGGCAGGTTGGTCAGGCCGGTGTCTTTGGCGCCGCGGATCCGGTCCTCGCAGCGGGCGCGGCGGCGGTGGCGCAGCTCGAGGTCGGCGAGCTGGCCGCGGGGCGTGTTCGTCGCGAACGCGGTGATCCGGTTGCCGTCGACGTCGGTGATCCGCAGCTGCGCGCCGGGATGCGGTCGTTCCTTGCGGACGATGACCTGCATCCCCGGTGGCCAGCCGGACAGGTCCATCAGGCCGGTCAGCTCGGCGACGAACGCGCCGGGTCTCGGCTGCCGGTCGGCGTCGTAGGCCGGCGTCCACGCTGTCTTCGGTAGCCGGGCGATCAGGACGGCGGCGTCGTCGGGGAGGGTGAACCCGACCGAGTAGCCCACCCGGCGCTGGGATAGCCAGTCCAGGAAGACGTGGGTGCCACCGGCTGAGTCCGCGCGGATGAGGACCTTGCGCGATCGGCGCAGATCTCGGGGCAGGTGGGCGAGCGCGTCGGTGGCGACCGTGATGTGGTCGGTCGCCGTGTTGTCGGGTAGCCGGAGCGCATTGCTGCGCTCCGGCCCCCTCAGAACCGTGCGTGCCAGCTTTCCCGGCACACGGCTCAAGCAGGCCCGATGGCTTCGCGGGCCGGAAGTCGTGCCGTCTTGCGCGTCGTGGCGTCACGCCGGCGAGCGCAGAAAGGGTGCATCAGGTAGCGGGTGTTGTCGTCCGCCGGGTGGTTCGGCGCGGTGATCGCTGTTCGGCGGATCGCCTTTCGTAGCGCGGTGAGCCACTGTTCCCAGTCCTGTGGGCTCTGCGGTTCCTGGCCTGTGTGCAATATCAGGTCACCGCAGGCCGGGCAGCGCCCGTTCTGTTTGCGGAGCAGGCGTGTCAGGAATGGTCCCAGCGGTGGTTTGCCGCGTCGCCGCCGGATCGCCCAGTACTCGGCCAGGGTCGGATCGTCGGGTGACGACCGGCCCCTGACCAGGGTATGGCGGACGATGGGGGTCCAGGAGAACTTGACCAGGTAGCGGCCRCTGTCGCGGTCACCGAACACCCAGCGATCTCCCCTGGCGGGGTGGAAGGCCCGAAAATATCGGGTTGCCACCCACCGTTTCCCCTTGTTTGGGTGTGTCCGTCGCGCCCACCGGTAGGTGAGCATCCACACGTAGTGGTCCAAGGCGRAGAAGATCTCCTTGGACACGGCCGTGCGGTAGTAGGCGGCCCAGCCCCGGATCGCGGGGTTGAGCCTGGTGATGACCGCCTCGGCGTTGGCCCCGTGCAGGGCTTGGACCTCGGCGGCGAGCCTGCGGCGGATGCTGTGCACCGCTACCTTGCTCGGTTTGGTCAGCAGCTTGCCGTTGCGGTAACGGCGGATGTTGAACCCGAGGAAGTCGAAACCGTCTTCGAGGCGGACGATGTGTGTCTTGTCCTCGTTGAAGGCCAGACCCCTGGGCGCAAGCCACCGCTGGAGGCTTTCCTTGACCTGCTGCGCCTGTTCGGCGCTGTGGCAAAGAGCCACCAGGTCGTCGGCATACCTCACCACGAGCGGACTTCTAGCCGTCACGCCCCCGGCGTGCTTGACATGCCCGGGGTGGTAACGGACACCGGCTGCCGTTTCCAGACCGTGCAGAGCCACATTTAGCAACAACGGGCTGATCACGCCGCCTTGGGGAACCCCCTCCCCGGTCGGGGTGAACCTTTCCCGCTCGACCACACCGGCCTTCAGCCACCCGGCGATCCTGCCCCTGGCGGGGAAAGTACCCAGCAGCTTCAGGAGATGGCCGTGATCGATGCGGTCGAACGCCGCGGCCAGGTCGGCGTCGAGGATCCACCGGCGGTGCGGGTTGCGCCCGCTCACAGTGGTGAAGATCGCCTCGATCGCGTCATGGCAGCCGCGGCCCGGACGAAACCCGTAGGACTTCGGCTCGAACCGGGCTTCCCACTCGGGTTCCAGGGCGTTGGYCGTCAGGGCTTGAAGCGCCCTGTCGGCGATCACCGGAATACCGAGCGGGCGGCGTTTCCCGTTGGCTTTGGGGATGAACACCCGCCGGACAGGCAGAGGCGACCACCGGGCCGACCGTCGCTGCACCCAGCCGGCCAGCTCGGCCTTCTGGGACACCGACAGCGCGGCCTTCCCGTCGACGCCCGCTGTCTGGCGGCCGGCGTTAAGCTCCGCCACCCGGCGCACGCTGACCACAGCGTTCGCCCTGGAGCGGAGCATCAACTTCTGGAGGCTACGGACCCGTTTAAGATCCCCAGCCCGCGATGCCGTGAAGATGCGTTGCCGTAGCCGCCGTACGTCGTCCTCGGCCTGCCGCCAGTCGATCGACAGCCAGTCCGGGCACGCGCCCTCCGGTCCGTTCACCACAGCATCGGCCGCCGGACGGGCCAAGGCCTGTTCCAGCATGTCCAAGGTCATGGCGTCCAACTTGCCCTTCGGTTCAGGTGCTCCTGGCTTCGGTCTCCACAAGCCCACCTGGCCACGTCAGCGCCCTTTCGGGCCGGGCACCTGCCCGTATCCGGCCGGTTATCCGGAACCGGCGACGGAGGTGGCCGCCACAACGTCCCGGTTTCCCGTCGCCTTTCGGCGCACCGGCATTCGCTTCTTGGCCATCCTGTTCCCGCCAGGGGATCGACCTTCCTCACGGTCAGCCCACCGCGCAGGAAACCTGCACGGACCCCGTCGGGGTTTCCACGTTCCACACGAGCGAGACACAACCGGGGTGGGCGCCCTCTAAACCCCGGGGACGGTGGTGTCCACCCGGCCGACGGTTCAGCTGTCCGACCGGCACCCGCCGTTTCGCAACGGCCAGCCCCTAAACCCCGCTGGAACCTTCCGCCTGCGGGGCTCAAACGTGACGAGGCATCATCAAGGGTTCACTCACGTTCACCCGTCCGGTTTTCCCCTTGCCTGTGGCCGGCGGACGGAACGCCAACCCTTGGGCTTCTTCCCCGAGCTTCGCACCCCGCCGTTACCAGCGACGCACGTCAGGGTGGGGACAGGCCTTGGACACTGGCCCGAGCTACACCGTCGACATCAGCCGAACCCCCAATCGGTGCAACCACTCAACTCGTGCGACCTCGTGTCGCACCGACCCGGCGTTGCCCGCCCGCAGCAGTACCGCCGCCGGCTCCCCGGTGCCGTCCTGGCCGTGGTCGACGAACGCCCACAGCGGATGGAACCCGTCGAGTAGGCCGTGGGCGCGGTGCCGGGATTACTCCCGGCCCGTTTCCCACGGCCTCTCTCCGCACCCGGCGTGCGCCTTTCGACGCACCGGGCGCTCCATGGTCCCTGCCGTTATGCGGGTTGTGGGGCCCAGGGGGTGGGGATCCGAGTGCCGCGGTAGCGGTACCGGGTGACCGGTATCTTGGCGGTCCGCTTCCACTCGGTGGTACCGGCCCAGTAGTTCAACCACCTCCCGGTGGGGGTGRTATATCGGGCGCGGAACTCCTTCCATCTCCAGCGGTGCCGGGTCATCAGCAGCCGAGCGAGACGCCACCAGACGAAGCTGTCGATGGCACTGAACACGTGCTTCGCCACGGCGTGCTTGAAGTAGCCGGCCCACCCGTGCGTGACCCTGTTGATCCAGGTCAGCAGGTCCTCCAGGCCCTGATGTGATTCCCTGGGAGTCATGGCCCTGATCTTCGCCTTCACCGCCCGGATCGCCCGGTCGGCTACGAAGGTGTAGACGTACCACTTGTCTGTCCCCCTCTTGCGGCGCCGCTGGATGCGGAACCCGAGGAAGTCGAAACCCCGATCCAGATGCGTGACCTGAGTCTTCGCCTCGGACAGGCGCAGCC
>NZ_MBLN01000108.1:0-15800 GCF_001854645.1 Pseudofrankia sp. EUN1h
GGCTGGCTGGCTGGCTGGCTGGCTGGCTGGCGACCGTCACCGGGCGAGCCGGTTGGCGACGCGGCCGAGGACCCTCGGAAGGCGCGGCTGGAGCCGATCCCGCCTAGCGGTGTGCGTCGACGGCGCCGCAGAGCCGCAACGAGCTCGCGAGGAGCACGGCCGGCGCCTCGCCGGCCGCGAGGCGCCCGGCCGCGACCTGCTCGGCGGCGGTGTGGCCGAGGTCGAGAATGGCGGCGGCCAGCCAGCTGGCGGCGAGGGTGCGGTCGAAGTCGCCGGTGCGCTGGCCTCGACGGATGAGTCGTTCAAGCCAGGAGGCGACAGCGAGGTGCGGGTCGCCGCCGTCGAGACGTCCGCTCCTGTTCAGCGCGGGGTCGAACAGCAGCGGGTAGTCGCGCAGGAGCTGCCAGCCGATCTCGAGGAACCGGCCCAGCGCCTCGGCGGGCGGGGCGCTGTCGAGGCGGGCGGCGTCGAGGGCGGCGAGGCCCTGCACTCTCGCCGCCTCGACGAGGGCGGCGATCAGAGCGTCGCGCGAGGGGAAGTGGGCGTAGACGGTCTGACGGGTCACGCCGGCCGCGGTAGCGATGTCCTCCATGCTGGCGTCGGGCCGCTCGCCGAGCACGGTCCGGGCCGCGTTGAGGATGGCCTCGACGCTGCGCCGGGCATCGGACCTGCGGCGACGGGTCGGCGGCGAGCCATCAAGCGTGTCAGCCATCAGCGCGAACGTACCTGCCCGACCATAATCTTGACAAGCTGTAAGAGATTGAGCCGCGACGCCGGCGAGCGCGGTCACCGGACGCACCGAGGCCTCCGAGTCCACTTTTCATGATCTGGTGGGATCCTCGGAGTCAGAGCGAGGAACCGAAATTACTCAGGTCCGGGCCAGAAGATCCGCATGACGCCGGTCACCTATGCGTGGGGCACGCCGAAGCGGCATCGCACCCGCGCCGACTCGTGCTCCACCAGGCCGTACGGCCTGCCTGCCACCAGCCTCTGGCGGACCGTGGTGGACGAATGACCCCATAGGCACGCCCATCCGACACACGTCCGTTGTCCTCGTGGGATCTGTGTCATGTGAGCGTGCCTATAGAAGGCTCATCTGCCGCGATTCRCACTCGGTGGAGCCGTCCGGCGAGAGCGCACCACCGTGCGGGTTCCCCGGGCACTCACCCTGGGCTACTCCGTCGTCACAAACGAGCAACCGGAGCCGGTTTCCAAAAAGAGGATCAAGATTCCAGACGCCTGTAACGCCGTGGGCGTCCGCTGGATGAACTCATTCCAGATGATCAAGCGGGAGAAGGTGCGGTTCGTGCTGTAGGCAAACAGCGGGCCGAGCAACGCCGATTGCCCGCGGGTCAGACAGGGTTGGTCGCCGGGCTGGGATCGTCGAACAGCTCGGCGGCGCTTGGCACCTGGGACGGCCGGGGGTGGGACACCGTCGTCCGGTTGAACAGGTGCCGCCAGCTCACGTTCTCCGAGACGCTGCCGCCGCCCCACGTGCCGGTCGACACGACCGAGGTGAACTCCATGCCGTTGCCGAAGCCGCCGGCGTTGCCCATCGTCGACTGGTTGACGAGCACCCGGCAGACCTTGGTGGCGCTGGCCAGCCGGTCGACCCTGGCCTCGGCCACCGGGCCGTCGCCGGTGTGCAGCGCGCAGCTGTGGCCGCGCCCGCTGCGCGCCAGGATGTCCTGGACGTCGCGGACGGCGCCGTCGAACGTGCGGTAGGGCGCGAGCGTCAGCACGGGCGCCAGCTTCTCGGTGAACAGCGCCCGGCCGGGCTGCGCCGTCGCCGCGGTGGCGACGAGCGTCGTGACGGGCCGGCCAGCGGGGACGGGAATGCCGCACGCCCACGCGATCTCGGCCGCACTCCTGCCGACCAGGAGACGCTCCAGCCGGCCGCCCGGCCACAGCCGGCGTTCCAGCCGCAGTGAGTCCTCGTCCGACAGCAGCAGTGCTCCGCCGGCTCGCAGCCGCTCCCGGAACGCGTCCAGCACCCGCCCGTCGACCAGCACGTTGCTCTCGGACGAGCAGGACGTCCCGTTGTTGAAGCAGGCACCCTTGTTGGTCAGGTCGGCGGCGGTGTCCAGGTCGGCGTACTCGTCGACGACGACGGTCGCGTTGCCGGGCCCGGAGGAGACGGCGGGCGTGCCGCTGGCGTACCCGCGGGCGACCGTCCCGGCACCGCCGGTCGCCACGACGAAGTCGGCGGCGCGCATGAGCTCCCGGCTGCTGTCCCGGTCGGCGCCAGCGACCAGCTGCACCAGGTCCTCGTTGGCGTCGACCTCGCGCAGCGCGCTCCTGATCGCCTCGACCAGGCGGGCCAGCGGCTCGGCGGTCGCGGGGTGCGGGCTCACGACGACGCTGTTGCGGGTCTTCAGCAGGGAAAGAGCGCTGGTCGCGAGCGCCGTGCACGGCGCGGTCGCCGGCGTGACCAGGGCGACCACCCCCAGCGGCTTGGCCCACGTCGTGGTGCGCCGCTCGTCGTCCCGCGCGATCACGCCGACCGTCCGCTGCCCGTGCAGGTCGCGCATCGTCCCCAGCACGCGCAGCCGGTGCAGCTCCACCAGGTCCCGGACGGTGCCCATCCGGGTCGCGGCGACCACCTGCGCGCAAAGCGCCCGGACCAGCTCGTCGTCGTAGCAGGCTCGACCCACGGCGCGCACGACCTGGTCCACGCGCGCCTGGTCCCAGTGATCCGCGGAGTCGCCCGCGGCCTGCGCCCGCGTCAGCAGCGCGTCCAGCGCGTCGGGAGGGTGGACGCCCTCGCCGAGGGGCGCCCGGTCGCGCAGGGCGACCCGGTCGCCGCCGGTCACGCGCTCAGTCACACCAGCCACCGCGGTCGGCTCATCCCCGGCCGGGGGCAACGCGTCCCCGTCGGCCTGGTGCCCGGACCTTCCTGGTGGATCGACATCCCGCTCCTCGTGTTCCGTCCGCCTCGGCCAGGTGTGGAAGACGCACCCTCGACGCCCTAAGTTGGCGTCTTAAGTTAGCCTTACCTTCTATAGTTCCGGCATCTCACCACAGCGCGCCGCACGGAGCAATGCCGCACGGAGCAATGGAGACGGCGCCGACCGGCCGCCACCCCCGCACCGCCGGCGCCGGTCGGATGACCAGCACCCGCATGAGCCAGCACCAGCACCCGCACCAGGAAGGACGACAGATGGCGAGCTGCCACCCGACCCTGCGTCAGGGGGCCGAACCGTGACCGCGGCCGTCGAGGCCGACGCGCTCGTGAAGACCTTCGGCGGCATCCGGGCGCTCGACGGACTGTCGCTGCGGGTCGAGGCCGGCACGATTCTCGGGCTGCTCGGACCCAACGGGGCTGGCAAGACCACGGCCATCAACGTGCTGACCACCCTGCTGAGCCCGGACGCGGGGCGCGCCACGGTCGCCGGCTACGACGTGGTCGAGCAGCCGGCACTCGTGCGGGCGGCGATCGGCGTGACCGGCCAGTTCGCGGCTCTCGACAGCGGGCTGACCGCACGCGAGAACCTCGTGCTGTTCGGCCGGCTGATGAAGCTTGGCCGGGCCGAGGCGCGGCGGCGCGCCGACGAGCTGCTGGAGCGGTTCACGCTGACCGAGGCGGCCGGCCAGCGTACGGGAACGCTGTCCGGCGGCACTCGGCGCCGTCTCGACCTGGCCGCGTCGATCACCCGTGAGCCGGCCGTGCTGTTCCTCGACGAGCCGACGACCGGGCTCGACCCGCGCAGCCGGCTGGCCCTCTGGGAGGCCGTCCGCGAGCTGCGCGCGAGTGGCATCACCATCCTGCTCACCACCCAGTACCTGGAGGAGGCGGACGAGCTCGCCGACCGGGTCACCATCATCGACCGCGGCCACGTGGTCGCCGAGGGCACTGCCGAGGAGCTCAAGCGGCGCGTCGGCGGCGCGGTGTGCCACATCGCCGTCGCCGACGCGGCCGACCGTCAGCTGGTCTCCCAGACGCTCGCGTCCCTCGGCCCGGTCACCGTGCTGCCCGACGGGGTGAGCCTGCCCGCGAGCGGGCCCGAGACGCTGGTCGCCGTGGTGCGCGAGCTGGACGAGGCCCGCCACAGCGGCCTGCCCATCGCCCGGATCGACGACATCGGCCTGCGCCGCCCGACCCTGGACGACGTGTTCCTGGCGCTGACCGGGCATCCGGTCACCCCTGACGGCCCCGCCGACGCCGCTGGTACCGACGATGAGGCCGAGCGGCCGGCGCGGCCCGCCGCCGAGGTGGCCTCATGACCACGGCCACCCCGACCGCCGCCGGGGCCTTGGCCCTGCCGGGGCCGCCGCCGCGGGGCGCCGCGGGCGGGGCTCCCCGGCCGTCGCTGACCGCCGACGTCGCGGTGCTCGCCGAGCGGCACCTGCGCCTGATGAGCCGCCGCCCCGCGTCGATCATCAGCGCCATCGTGCTGCCGCTCGTGTTCGCGCTGCTGTTCTTCACGGTCTTCAGCCGGGTGATGCGGCGCGGCGGCATCGACTACATCGACTACCTGCTGCCCGCCGTCGTCATCCAGGCGGTGTTCTTCACCGGGATGTCGAGCGCCATCCTCGCCGCCGAGGACGCGCTGGGCGGCACGCTGCGCCGGCTGCGGACCATGTCCGTCAGCCGGCCGGCGCCCGCGCTCGGGCTGCTCGCGGCCGAGCTCACCCGCTCGCTCCTCTCGCTCGGCGTCCTGCTCGCGATCGGAGCCGCGCTCGGCTTCCGCTTCCACGGCGGGCCGTGGAAGGCGCTCGGCTTCCCGGTCGTCATGCTGG
This sequence comes from Pseudofrankia sp. EUN1h, assembly GCF_001854645.1. Taxonomy (NCBI): domain Bacteria; kingdom Bacillati; phylum Actinomycetota; class Actinomycetes; order Frankiales; family Frankiaceae; genus Pseudofrankia; species Pseudofrankia sp. EUN1h. Next base: position 4,741 of record NZ_MBLN01000108.1, read on the forward strand.
CGTTCGCCGCCGCGCTGGTCACCTGCCACATCGCGCTGGGGCTCGCGATCCGGCGGCTGGAGGCGGTGACGACCACGACGAACCTGATCTACTTCCCGTTCATGCTGCTGTCCAACGCGTTCACGCCGGCAGCCGCGTTCCCGTCCTGGCTGCGTCCGGTCGTCGAGCAGCAGCCGGTGAGCCGTGTCGCCGACGCGCTGCGGGCGCTGGTGGCGCAGGACGCGGCGCTCGCGCGGCCGCTGCTMATCGCGGGAGCCTGGCTGCTCGGGCTGGCGGTCGTCGGCGTGCTGGGCGCGAGCCGGGCACTGGGGAGGGCCGCCGCATGAGCGAGGTCGCGCTTCTTCGCCCCGCCCCGGTGGGGGACACCCTGGCCATGGCCGGACGCGCGCTGCGGCTGACGCTGCGCGACCCGGTGACCTTCGTGCTGGCGGCGTTCTTCCCGCTGATCCTGCTGCTGCTGATGACGGTGAGCTTCGCCAAGGTCGTCTACCCGGGCGCCGGGTACGACGACTACGTGGACATCAGCCTGCCGCTGTTCGTCCTCATGGGCATCGCGTTCGCCTCGCCGTTCACCGCCGCCGCCACCGCCTCCGACCTGCGCGACGGCTTCGACGCCCGGATTCGCACGATGCCCGTCTCGGCGTTCGCGCCGCTGGCCGGGCGCGTCCTCGCGGACACCGCGCGAAGCGCCATCACGATCGCCGTGGTCGTCGCCGTGGGCGTGCCGCTCGGCTTCCGGTTCACGGCAGGGCCGTGGGCGGCGATCGGCTTCCTGCTGCTGCCGCTGCTGTTCGGGCTCGGGCTCGGTTTCCTCGGGCTGCTGGTGGCGATGCGTTCCCGGGACGCCGAGACGGTCGTTGCCGTGCTCAATCCGCTCCTGCTCGTCTGCTCGTTCCTGTCCACCGGCCTGGTGCCGAGGGCGGAGCTGCCGGGCTGGGTGCAGCCGATCGCCCGGGTGAATCCGTTCTCCGTGGTGATCGAGGCGATGCGGGCACTCGCGCACGGCGGCGCCACCACCCGCCCGGTGCTCGAGGCGGTGGCCTGGTCCGTCGTCCTGATCGTCGGATGCGGGGTGCTCGCGGTCCGCGGCTACCGGAGCAGGAGCGACCGCCTCGCTGGCTGAGCCGGCGGCGATCGCGTCCTGGGGGTTCCGCGGGGCCCCGGCGCTCAAGGCATGCGACCGGGTTGATGCCGTCCCTGCCGCGCCTCATGATCTGGTGGGACCTTGGGAGTTCTGGCTCCGAGGATTCCACCAGATCATGAACGGCTCACGCGTTTGCCTGGATCAGCTGGCGGGTGTGTGGGCTGGTTGGGGGCCGCGGTCGGCCGCGGGTGGCGGGTCGTCGCCCTCGTGGAGGCCGTGGCGGACGTAAAAGCGCCGCAGCGGTGCCGGCGCCCACCAGTTCGCGTTCCCGAGCAGGCGCATCGTGGCCGGGACCAGCAGCGCCCGGACGATCGTCGCGTCCACCAGGATCGCGATGATCAGCGCGACTCCGATCAGCTTGATGAACGTGATCCCGGAGATGGAGAACAGGCCGATCACGACCAGGATGAGCAGCGCGGCGCTCGTGATGATCCGGCCGCTGCGCTGCAGCCCGACCGCGACCGCCATGGTGTTGTCGCCGGTCCGGTCGTACTCCTCGCGGATCCGGGACATCAGGAAGACCTCGTAGTCCATCGACAGCCCGAACACGACCGCGAGGACCAGGATCGGCTGGGTCGCCTCCAGCGTCCCCGTGGAGGTGAAGTTCAGCGGGCCGGACAGGTGGCCGTCCTGGAAGATCAGGACCAGTGCTCCGAACGAGGCGCCGAGCGACAGGATGTTCATCACGATCGCCTTGATCGGCAGCACGATCGAGCCGAACGCGAGGAACAGCAGGACGAACGTCGCGCCGGCGATGATCAGCGCCATCCAGGGCAGCAGATCGCCCACCCGGTCGAGCTGGTCAGCCAGTCGCGCGGTCATGCCACCCACCAGCACCTCGCCACCGGGCGGTGCCGGTACGGCGCGGATCCGGCTGACGAGATCCCGCGCCTCCGCCGAGATGGGGTCGCCCTGGTAGTTGATGGTGACCCGGGAGACGTCGCCGGACTGGCCGGTGACCTCGGCCGTGCCCACCCCGTCGACCCCCCGGACCGCGGCGACGTACCGCTCCAGGCCGGCCGGGTCCGGTGAGGTCACGATCGCCTCGATCGGCACCTGGCTGTTCTGGACGAAGTCGCGGTCGACGGTCTCGGAGACCACGCGGCTCTCGGTGCCCGCCGGGAGCACCCTCGGGTCGATGCCACCGAACTCGACGCGCAGGAACGGCGAAGCGGCCAGCAGCAGGACCGCGAGTACGCCGACCGCGTAGACGACCGGGCGGCGCATGATGCTGTGCGCGAGCCCGTACCAGAACCCGTGGGTGACCTCGGCCTGCGCGGGAGCCTTCGGTGGGCGTCGGAACAGACGCCGTATGGACAGTGCCTCCACCCGTGGGCCGAGGATGCCGAGCAGGGCGGGCAGCAGGGTCAGCGCCGCCAGCATCGCCACGACGACCGCGGACAGGCCGCCGAAGCCCATCGAGCGCAGGAAGGTCATCGGGAAGATCAGCAGTCCGGCCAGCGAGACCGCGACGGTGACGCCGGAGACCGCGACGGTGTGCCCGGCGGTGGCCATCGTGCGGGCGACGGCGTCCTCGACGCCGAGCCCGCGGGTGATCTCCTCGCGGAACCGCCCGACCATGAACAGGCCGTAGTCGATCGCCAGGCCCAGCCCGAGGATCGTCACCAGATTTATCGAGAAGACCGAGACGTCGGTCAGGTAGCTCAGCCCATGCAACGCAGTGAACGCCCCGAGGATCGCCAGACCGCCGATCGCGAGCGGCAGGCTCGCCGCGGCCACCCCGCCGAAGAGAAGCACCAACAACACGAGCAGCACCGGAATGGAGATCGTCTCGGCGCGGGCGATGTCTGCCGCCACCCGCTCGCGGATGTCGTAGCTGACCGCCGTGACGCCGCCAACCTGGGTCCGCAGGCCGGGCGCGCCGAGCTCGTCCTCGATCTGGGCCAGTGCGTCGCCGCGCTCCGTCTCATCGTCGCCGGCCATGGTCAGCACCGCGAAGGTGGCGTGCCGGTCGTGGCTGACCAGGCCGGGGCTGTTCGTGCCCCAGTAGGTGAGGGTCCTGGTCACCACGTCGCGCGGGAGCGTCCCCAGCGTCTCGGTGACCGCCCGCTCGAACCGTGGGTCGTCGACCGTCATGGCGCGGCTGGTATAGAGCACCACCACGTCGTTGCCGGTCCGGCCCAGCGTCGCCTCGGCACGGTCGAGGGCGCGGGAACTCTCGCTGGCCGGGTCCTCGAACCCCTCGGTGGTCAGCGCGCCGAAGACCTGCGTACCCCAGATGCCGGCGAACGCGAAGAAGGCCACGGACAGGCCGACCACCCACCACCGCCGGCGGAACATCGTGCGACCCAACCGCTCGAACATCCTGTAAGCCCTTCGGTGTCCGTCGTTGTCAGTGAAGACCGGGTCAGCGTAGAGCGAGGTAGTTTACGAGCGCTGAACGACGCCGGACGCGACGCGGGCGGCGGGTCCACGAACGGTTCACTGCTCATCAAGTGCGTTGATCTAGCCTGCCGGCATGAATGCGAATAAAAGTGAAGCCGCCCTTAAGTGGGGCCTGTGGAGCCACATTCTCTGGTATGTCCTGGCCAATGTGGCTCAGGTCATCCTGTGGGCGCTACTCACCCCGGACCACTTCTTCTGGCCTCTGTATTCGATACTGGCGTGGGGCGTCGGGCTGGGGTTCCACATCTGGGCCGTTCGCGCACCGGCCAAACTGAATGCCAGGCACTGAATCGAGTCCCAGGCCCCGTTCCACGCCCCGATCCACGTCATTCTTCCTGCCGGCGTCACCGGGGGCTGGGCCAGACCGAGGCGTCACGCCTCGGCCCGTCCGGCCAGCAGCTCTCCGGCGAGCAGCTCCTCGGCGCGGCGGGCGAAGAGATGGGCCTCGCGCTCGACGGACAGCGCCCGCGCCCGCTCGGCGGCGGCCCGGGCGGCGGCGACCGGCTCGCCGCGGGCTCCCATCAGCCGCGCCCGCAACAGGAGCAGAAAGCCCTCGGCGTAGCGCTGGCCGTACATGTCCAGGAACGAGTCCGCCCGGTCGAGCGCCTCGGCGGCCTCGTCCAGCTTCCCGGCCACCAGCCACATCTCGCCGAGCAGCCCGTACCAGGTGGCGAGGCCCGAGCGCGGGGGGTCGGCCAGCGCGGCGTCGATGAGCTTCTGCGCCTCCTGGGCGGCRCCGGTCGCGTCCTCGCCGGTCACCGCGCGTGYCCAGCACCGGGCCAGCCGCTGGTAGCTGCCGAGGAAGACGAAGGAGAACTCGGGATCCAGGGCGATCCCCCGCTCCGCCGCGCGCAGTGCCCACGCCGGGTCGCCGGCCAGCGCCGCCACCGTGACGGCGAAGGCGGCCCAGACCGTGACCATGTAGGAGTCGTCGCCCGCGGCGGCCTCCAGCAGGTCGAACAGTGCCCGCGCACCGTCGACGTCACCGTGCAGGCCGGTCATCAACGCGAGCATCACCGGCGAGAGCAGCTGCAGGTCATGCCGCAGCGGAGCCTCCTCGCGCCGGACCAGGTCGTCGAGCCCGGTCGAGTCGGGCTGGTTCAGGCACCTGAACGCCTCGCCGACGTTGCCGACATCCCACTGGTGGATGCCCCAGGCGTGCCGGCCGTACGCGCGCACGATCGGGTCGGCGGACGCCTCACCCCGCAGKAGCAGCCGGCGCGCCAGCCGGCCGCCGTGCTCGAGCTGGATGCCCTGGGAGTACGCGGCCCAGCGAGAGAAGAGGAAGTCGGCGGCCTCCCGTTCCAGCCCGAGGCCGCGCGCCAGGTGCTCGGCCCGCTCCAGCAACTCGAGCGCCGATCCGACGTACCCGGCTCGCATCCCGTCCACCGCGGTGAACAGCGACAGAGCGGACAGCTCCAGCTCCGCCAGTCCCGCCGTCCGCGCCACCCGCGCCGCCAGCCGCAGGTGCCGCGCGGCGTCCTCCAGCGCTGACTTGGTCGCCGCGCAGCGGCCCGCCCGCACCAGCGCGGCCGCGGTCCTGCCTGGGTCAGCCAGCGGGCCGGCGGCCCACAGGTGGTGGGCGAGGCGTTCGGCCACCGGCTCGTCGTCCGGCGCCGGGCGCTCCAGCGCGTTCGCGACCAGCAGGTGCAGCCGGGCCAACCGCCAACGCGGGGTCGCGCCGGCGACCGACTCGCGGACGAGGTCGTGCGCGAAGCGGACCGAGTACGGGTCCCCGGGCGCGGGCTCGAGCAGGCCGAGTGCTTCCAGCGGTTCGATCCGCCCGAGACAGGTCTGCGCGTCGAGACCGGCGGCGCGCGCGAGCAGCGCGAGCTCGACGTCCCGGCCGATCAGCGCGGCGGTGTGCAACAGGACGCCGGCGTCGTCGTCCAGCGCGGCCATCCGGTCGCGAACGACGTCCCGGACGGTCGCCGGCACTCCGGCTCGTGCCACGGCGTCCTCGGTGAGCACACCGCCGTCGGCGAGGAGCCGGGACAGCTCACGGACGAAGAAGGGGTTACCGGCGGTGCGGGCGTGGATGCCGCGGGCCGCACCGGGGCCGGGGTCCTGGCCGGTCTCGCGGCGGACCAGCTCGGCCACCTCGGCAGGGCCGAGCGGTCCGAGCCGGATCCGACGGTGCCGGGGCAGCCGGCTCGCCGCGGCGAGCATCCGCGCCAGCTCCGAACCGGGCATGGGCGCACGATCGCGGAGCGCGCCGATGACCACGGTGCCGCCCGGTAGCCGAGCCGCCAGGTGACTGAACATCCGCAGCGAGGCGGCGTCGGCCCACTGGAGGTCGTCGACGACGAGCGCCACTGGCCGGCGCGCCGATGCCCGGCCGACGAGCGCGACGACCTGCTCGAACAGGCGGAACTGGGTGCCGCTGTCCGGCAGCACCGGCGTCGCGGGAGCGCCGCCGTGCGGTCCCACGAGGCGGCCGAGCTCGCCGGCGTGCCACGCTTCTCGTGCCGCGGCGGGCAGGCCGTCGAGGATCGCGCCGACGGCCTGCACCCACGGCCACATCGTCGGCGTCCCGTCGCCCCCCAGGCAGCGGCCCCAGACGACGAGCGCGCCCTGCCGGTCCGCCTCGGCGCCGGCGGCCTCGAGCAGGCGGGTCTTGCCCACCCCGGGCTCTCCCTCGACGACGACGAGCCCCGCGCCGCCGGCGAGCGCAGACTCGACCGCCTGCCGCAGCACCGCGAACTCCTCGTCCCGGCCGACCAGGCCGTCAGCGGGCAGCGGCGCGTGGGCGGAGTCCCGCGGCCGCTCGGAGGGCGTCTCCTCGGCCGGTACGGCTTGCAGCACACGCCGCTGCGCGGCCACCAGCGCCGGGCCGGGATCGATGCCCAGCTCGTCGATGAGCCGGATACGGACAGCTCGGAAGATGGACAGCGCTTCCGCCTGCTGCCCGGCGGCGCCCAGGGCGATGACGAGGGCCGCCTGAACGGTCTCGTGCAGCGGCGCCATCCTGGCGGCCAGGTACAGGGGCTGCAGTACGCGCGTCGGCTGGCCCCCTGCCACCGCGAGCTCGGCGGCCGCCACGCACGCGTCGAAGAACTCACCGTCCAGCGAGGCGAAGACCGACATCGCGGTCGACCCGCCGGCCAGCCCGTCGCCGGCGCTGCCGTGCCAGAGCGCCAGCGCCCGCACGTACGAGTCGAGCGCCTCATCGGGCCGCTGCTGGGCGACCCTGGCCCTGGCCGCCTCGACCAGCTCCCGGAACGTGAGGACGTCCAGCATGCCGGTGCCGGCGGCGAAGAGGTAGCCGTTACCGCGACGCTGAAGGTGCGAGCCGGTGCCGCGCGCGGGCAGCGCGGGCTCCAGCAGCCGGCGGAGCGCGCCGATGTACTTCTGGAGGATGTTGACGGCCGAGGCAGGGACGTCGTCAGCCCAGATCAGATCGATCAACTGGGTGGTGCTGACCGGCTTGCCGGCACGGGCAAGCAGCACGGCGAGAAGGTACGCCTGCTGCCGAGGCCCGGCGTCCACCTCGACGCCGTCCCGCCAGATCCGCAACGGACCGAGAATCTGTAGACGCAGCTCTTCTCCGGAGGCGGCCATGACTACTCCCACTCACCGACCGGCCGTGAGCGGCTGCCGGGCCAGCCATTCTAGGGTGTAGTCCGCGACCTGCCGCCATCCGCTGTCGATGACGAGCGAGTGTCCGCGGCCGGGGAACTGTTTGAGGTCTGTGATCGCGGACGAGTCGCCGTAGAGCTTGTACGCGGCCCGGGTGACGACGTCCGGCACGGTGCGATCCTCCTGGCCGGAGATGAGCAGCAGTGGGCCCCGGCTGGCGTTGCCGGTGTCGACCGCGGCCGGTGACGCGCGGCGGAGGTTCGCGACCGCGGCCTCGAAGAGCGGGCGGCCGGGCGACGGGATGGCCCACAGGCCGAACAGCTCGTCGGACTCCGTGCTGCTGACGGCGTTGCCGAAGCCGTACCGGAACTGGGTGGCGGTCAGCGACACCGACCGGCGCCGGTTGGCCGGGTTGGCGAGCGCAGGGAGGGCCGAGCGCAGCTGGGCGAACGGCAGCGGCCGGACGCCCTTGATCGGGGCCGGGGCGATGGCGACGGCGGCGAGGCCGAGACCGAGGCCGAGCAGCTTCTGCGCGATCAGGCCGCCGAACGAGTGGCCGATGAGCACGGGCGCAACCGGCAGGTCACGGACGATCGCCGCGTAGTGGGTGGCGACGTCGTCGATGCCGAGCCCGGCGACGGCGCGCGGGTCGCTGCGGGCCGCGTCGACGGTGTCGGGTTCGCCTGGCCAGCCGGGCATGGCGGGCGCGTACCCGTGGACGGCGAACCGGTCGGCCCACGGTCGCCACGAGGCGGCGTGCAGCCAGAGACCGTGGATGAAGACGACGGGGACGGCGGTGGTGGCGATGGCGGGCTCCTTCATCGTGCGATGCAGGAAGCATCGCCCGACAGTCGGTGCCCGCTGATCTGTCAGATGACCTACGTCCTCGACCTAGGTCGTATCTGTTGACCTAGGTCGCATCCGTTGCCGCGGGTGTCGACCTACGGCGGGTCCGTCGGCAGCGCGTCCCGCAGCGAGGCCCGCGACGTGATGCCCAGCTTCGGGAAGATCTTGTACAGGTGCGCGCCGACCGTGCGTGGCGACAGGTGCAGTCGGGCGCCGATCTCCCGGTTGCTCAGCCCGGTCGCGGCCAGCTCGGCGATCTGGCGTTCCTGCGGGGTCAGGGCGGCCACCGCGGCGCGGTCCGCGCGGGTCGGTTTGCCGGCTGCCCGCAGCTCGGTGCGGGCGCGTTCGGCCCAGGTCGCGGCGCCGAGCGTTTCGAAGGCGCCGAGCGCTTCGGTCAGCGTCCGTCGGGCCAGGGCCAGTTCGCGCGACCTGCGCAGCCAGGCACCGTAGGCGAGGCGGATCCGGGCCAGCTCGAACGGCAACGTGGCGCCGGCGGGGTGCGAGACCGCGGCGGCGAACAGCGCGCCGGCCGCCTCGGGCGGGGCCGTGATCGCCAGCGCGCCAGCGGTAAGCAGCGCGAGCCGCGGCGACAGCGCCGGTAGGCCCAGATCCCGGGCGGCCTCGGCATGCGCGCTCGCGGCGTCGTGCCGGCCGGTGTGCACGGCGGCCTCGACCAGGTCGAACAGCGTACGGAGGGCCTGCTGCGAGAACCGGGTGAACGTGCCCGGGGCGGTGATCCCGGCGGCGTAGGCGTACGCGGTCTCGTACTCACCTTCGCTGAGCGCCGCCGCCGCGCCGATCGCCTCCGCGTACTCGGTCAGGAACCGCAACCCGCGCGGCCGCCCCCAGGCGTCCACGGCCGCCTGCAGCTCGCGGGCCGCGTCCAGGTCGCCGCGGTACGCGGCCAGCAGGCCGAGAAACGCCCGGAACGTCTGGCCGAACAGCGTGTACCCGTGCTCGGCGGTCAGGTCCAGGCCACGGCGGCCGGTCCGCTCGGCCTCCGCCCACGCGCCGGCGCTGACCTGATCAAGCATGACCATCTGGAGCAGCACCATGACGCTGGCCACCGCACCAGCTTCCGCCTCCCGGTCGACTGTCCGTCGCAGCAGCGCCCGGTGGTCGCCGAGCACGCCCACGTAGTTGGCGGCGACGGCCAGCCGCATGATCTCCCACGGCGCGCAGGCGGCGGGATCGGCGAGCGCGGCGGCGATCCGTTCCGCCACGCCGTGGCCGCGCCGCACCATGTCGCCCCACGTGTCCCGGGCGATCGCCGCCGACGGGCTCACCCGGTCGCCGAACCGGTCGAAGAGCGCGTCGGTACGTGCCCAACGGGCCGGGTCGACGGAGAACTGGCTGAGCACCAGCAGCAGGCCCAGCGCACGTTCGGTCAGTTCTCCATCGGCGATGCCGAACTCCAGCAACGCGGCGATCCGGCGGTGGTTCGCGGCGACCTCGCCGTCGCGGTAGAGCGACACGTAACCCGCGGTGATCTCCGCCGCCGGGCCGTCGGACCCGGCGTCCTGGGCGAGGCCCTGCGCGGCGTCGAGCAGGCCGGCCTGCCCGGCGACGTACGCGGCGGAGGCCAGCCGCCGGGACCGGTCGGCGGGGCGGCGGCTGAGCTCCGCGGCGCGGGTCAGCCAGGTGATCGCGGTCGCGGCGCCGCCGCGGCGGGTCGCCGACACGGCCGCCTCCTCGAGCGCCGCCGCGACGTCGTCGTCGGGGTCGACGGTGGCGGCGGCCAGGTGAACGGCCCGCCGTTCCGGGCTGTCGCGGTGCAGGTCGGCGAGGTCGGCGTGCGCGGCCCGGCGCTCGTTGGGTGTGGCCGCCTGCACCACGGCCGAGCGGACGAGTGGATGGCGGAACACCGGCTCCCCGCTCGCCGGGTCCGGCGCCAGCAGGCCCGCGTCGATCGCTCGGCCGGCGTCGCGCATCCGGTACCGGACCGCCCCGATCCGGCGGACCGATCCGGCGCCCGTGCCGTCCAACGCCGCCCGCAGCAGCTCGCCGCGCTCCGCCGCCGGCAGCTCGCGCAGCCGCGCACCGTAGATCCGTTCCAGCCGCCGCGGCAGCGTCATCGCGCCGGAGTCCAGCAGTTCCGCACGAGGTAGCTCGATCAGCGCCAGCGGGTTTCCAGCCGCGGTCTTCAGGATCATGTTCCGGTGATAGGGCCTGAGTCTGGCCTGCTGCCGGTCCAGCAACTGGGCCGAAGCCTGCTCGGTCAGCGGTTCCAGGACCAGCTCCGGCAGCCCCGTCCCGTCGAACGGGGACGACACCTCCGCGCGTACCGCGACCGCCACCCGCACCGCCGTACCCGCGAGGCGTCGCGCGGTGAACGCGAGCACCTGCGTGCTCGGCGCGTCCAGCAGGTGGCCGTCGTCGACGACCAGCAGCAGCGGCGTGGCCGCCGACACGAACACAAGCAGGTCGAGCACGGCGATGCCGAGCTCCATCACCTGGGGCACGGTGCCGGTGGTACCGGCGAACGCCGCGTTGATCACCGCCCGGTGCCCGGGGTCCAGGCCTGTCGGCTCCGCCAGCAGCGGGAAGATCAGCTGATGCAGCCCGGCGTACGCCAGGTCCCGCTCCGCCTCCGCCCCGGCGCACCGCACGACCCGGAACCCGGCCGCCGTCATCGTCGCCGCGGCCGTCATCGTCGCTGCGGCCGTCGTCGCGGCCGCGGCCGCGGTCAGCTCGTCCAGCAACGCCGTCTTGCCGAGCCCGGCCTCGCCCCGCAGCACCACGACTGGACTGGCCGCGTCGCCGAGCAGCGCCACGAGCCGGGCTCGTTCCTCGTCCCGTCCAACGAGCTCAGCCTGGCGCACGCCTGGAACCTATCCGGCGGAGAGTCAGGAGACGGATCGGCTGGGAGCCGGTGAGAACAAGGACATCTCCCGTGGGTTCCCGCGGTCGGGACGACTTCCGCGCCGCGCCGCGCCGCGGCCCCTGGCCGTGAGCGCGCGAGCCGTCCATGATCTGGTGGGATCGTGGGAGCTCTGGCACGCAAGAACGCAATCACCCGGGAAATGTCTTGGCGATCGCAATGCCGCCCCCGCGTGGAGCGCGGTCCGGGTTTAGTCGGGGCGCC
>NZ_MBLN01000109.1:0-51615 GCF_001854645.1 Pseudofrankia sp. EUN1h
TCGTCGAGGAGCTCCTCGACGAGGAAGGCGTCACCGTCGTCATCCTCGACCAGGAGGACGGGCCAGTCGGTCTGGCCGGGCTCGGCTGCCGCCTGCACGGGCAGCTCGAGGAGGGGCGTGAGGCCGGCCGACGCGGGTCCGGTCGAGCTGGCTTCGCGCAGGTTGGTGGACGATGCCGCCGGTACATCCCGGATGTGTCGGGTGTGACCGGGACTCACGAGCGCGCTCAGGTGTATCCCGATCGCTTCGCCCGGTTCGACACCAGGGACGATGACGCGGTCCGCCGGGGTGTACATGGCGGTCAGTCCGGGCACCTCGGAGACCAGTAGGTCGCCATGAGGCGGGATGTCGCCGACCATAGATCACACTTAACCCCGGACAAAGGGGGCGTGATACCCCCCTAGGGGTGGTAACTCCCGCCCATGCCAGGTGATACGCCCTTACCTATGACAGGCGGAGTGTCCGGGCCGATCACCGTGGCGCTGGTCGATGACTACGACGTGGTGCTCGCCGGGGTGGCCCGCATCCTGGCGCCTTATGAGGATCGTGTCTGCGTCGTCGAGATCGATACGAACAGTCCAGTCGGTCAGGACGTCGACATCGTGCTTTATGACTCCTTCGCCCAGGCGGAGGCAGGCGGAGACGACCTCGGGTACGTCGTCGCGAACAAGCACACCGGCCGGGTCGTCATCTACACCTGGATCTTCCACCAGAACCTGATCGAGGACGCCCTGGCTCGGGGCGCGCGGGGGTACCTGTCGAAGACGCTCACCGGCCGTGAGCTCGTCTCCGCGCTCGAGGCCGTGCACGCGGGGAAGGTCGTCGTGAGCCCGGCGCCTCGCTCCCGCGCCACCGCGGGCCAGGACTGGCCGGGCCGGAACGAGGGCCTCACCGAACGGGAGGCTGAGGTCCTCGCACTGATCACCCAGGGCCGCAACAATGCCGAGGTCGCCGAGATCACCTGCCTGAGCCCGAACACGGTGAAGTCCTACATCCGCGCGCTCTACCGCAAGATCGGTGTGGCCAGCCGCTCCCAGGCCGTGCTGTGGGGCGTCCATCACGGATTCGCCCCGGACCACCACCACCGCATCCAGTCCTGGCACGCCAGGCCGTAGCGGGCCGGTTGGCCTGTCAGCTGGTCTGTCAGCCGGTGCCGGCCAGCGCCGCGGCGCGGCGGGCGAGCCGGGCGGCGGCGGCGCGCAGCTCCGGCGGCTCCAGCACCTCGGCGTCGAAGCCGAGGCGGGCCACGTGCACGGCCAGCCAGTCCAGGTCCTCCCCGCCGAGGACGAGCACGCACCACCCGTCGCGGTCGTCGTCCTCGACGCGTCCCACCTGGGGTGGCACCAGCTCACGCACCTGGTCCGGCCGGGCGTGCACACGGACCCGGGCGAGATGGCGGTACGGAGCCGCCGTCACCGACCGCTGCACGTAGGCGACCGGGTCCGGATGCTCCCTCGGCCGGAAGCGCCAGGTCGTCGCCACCGCGTCGCTCATCCGGTCCAGCCGGAAGGTGCGCCAGTCGGCGCGCTCGACGTCCCAGGCCATCAGGTACCAGCGGCGGCCGGTGGCGACCATCCGCACCGGCTCGACGGTGCGCTCGCGCTGGGCGCTGTCACGGCCGGCGTACCGGAACCGGACCCGCACCGCGTCGCGGCAGGACCGCGCGAGCGTCACCAGCAGCTCCGCCGAGATCTCGACACCGGGGCCGACGAGGGTCTCGGTGGCGCCGTGCACCGCGTGCATCTCGGCGCGCAGCCGAGGCGGCATCACCTGGTCGAGCTTCGTGAGCGCCCGCAGCGCCGCCTCGCCCGCTCCGGCGACCGTGCCGCCCGCCGCCAGCCGCAGAGACACCGCCGTCGCGATCGCTTCCTCGTCGTCGAGGAGCAAAGGCGGCAGCCGGGTGCCCGCTCCGAGCTGGTAGCCGCCGCCGACGCCCGCCGTGGCGCGGACGGGATAGCCGAGCGCGCGCAGGCGTTCGATGTCGCGGCGCACCGACCGGTCGGTGACGCCCAGCTCGGTGGCGAGCGCGGCGGCGGTCCAGGACGGGCGGTGCTGCAGGAGCGTCAGCAGGCGCAGCACCCGCTCGGTCGTCGCCTCGACGGTCATGCACGCATTGTCCCCGCGATCGCGGAACGAAACTGTCCGCTATTGAGGGGAGGGTGGAACCATGACCGACCAGACCTGGAACTCGATGCTGCGCGACCAGCTCGCCTGGCACTGGACCCACCAGCTGCGCGATCGCCTCGACGGGCTCACCGACGACGAGTACTTCTGGGAACCGGCGCCCGGCTGCTGGAGCGTGCGCCCGCGTGGCACCGGCACCGCGCCGGTGGCGGCCGGGGCCGGCGTGATGACCATCGACTTCGCGGTGCTGGCTCCCTCGGAGCCGCCGCCGTTCGCGACGATCGCCTGGCGGCTCGGGCACGTGGTCGTCGGCGTGCTCGCGGTGCGCAACGCCGCCCACTTCGGCCGCGCGCCGACCGACTACCGGTCGTTCGAGTACGCCGCGACCGCGACCGAGGCGCTGGCCCAGCTCGACGCGGAGTACGCCACGTGGATGGCCGGGGTCGAGTCCCTCGGGGAGGCCGGCCTCGCCCGGGCGTGTGGCGCGGCGGAGGGGCCGTATGCCGAGTTTCCGCTGGCGGCGCTGGTGCTGCACATCCACCGTGAGCTGATCCATCACCTGGCCGAGGTGTGCCTGCTGCGCGATCTCTACCTGCATACTCACCCGCAGGCCCGGCACGGAACCGGCCAGCGGGCCGGTGAGCAGACCCATCAGCGAATTCGACAGGAGGCGAGCTGAGATGGCCCGCGACGTCCAGATCACCTTCGACTGCGCCGACCCGGCCAAGCTGGCCGCGTTCTGGGCCGAGGCGCTCGGCTACCGCCTGCAGGACCCGCCCGCGGGTTTCGACTCGTGGGACCAGGCGCTGACCGCGATGGGCGTGCCACCCGAACGCCGTAACGACGCCTCGGCTCTGGTCGACCCCGACGGCGCCCGACCGCGGCTGTTCTTCCAGCGGGTGCCGGAGGGCAAGCAGGTCAAGAACAGGGTCCATCTCGATGTGCGGGCCGCTCCCGGGCTTGCCGGCGACGCGCGGATGGCGGCTCTGGAGGCGGAATCCGCGCGGCTCGTCGACCATGGCGCGACCCGGCTCGGGCGCCACGAACCCGCTCCGCCGCTCGGGGCCGGGCACATCGTGATGGCCGACCCCGAGGGCAACGAGTTCTGCCTCGACTGAGCGTCCGCGCCCGCCTGGGGGAAGGCCGTCGCGCCTTCCGCCAGGCGGCGCGCTCGGCGGAGCGGCCGTCCTCGGCCGCGGGGCGGCCCTAGATGGCGCGTTCGCCCTTGAGCATCGAGCCCGCGTCGATGCGGATGTTGAGGCCGGTGATGTAGCGGGAGTCCTCGCTGGCCAGGAAGGTGACCAGGGCCGAGACGTCGCCCGTCTCGATGTACGGGATCGGCATCGGCTGCATCCCCGGGAAGGCTGCCTCCGCGTCCTCGCGGGTGGGCGTCTTGCCCTCGGCGACGAGGTCCGGGCGGAACGCGCGGTAGATGTCGTCGTTCATCAGCAGGCGGGTGTTGACGTTGGTCGGGTGGACCGCGTTCAGCCGGATGTTGTGCGGGGCCAGCTGCAGCGCGAGCGTCTCGACATACTGGAACCCGATCCGCTTCGCGAACGAGTACCCGACGCCGCCGGTCTTGCCCATCGCCTCGGTGGTGTTCTTCATCAGGCCCGCGCACGAACCGGTGATGATGATCGAGGCGCCGGCCTGCAGGTGCGGAGCGACGACGGCGACCGTGTTGTGGGCGCCGACGAAGTCGACGTCCATGCCGTCGATGAAGCCCTCGATCAGGGTGTGGTCATTCATCGGCAGGATGCCGGCGTTGGCGCAGACGATGTCGACCTTGCCGAAGCGGGCGAGGCCCTGGTCGAGCGCGGCCTTCAGCTCCGCCTTGATCCGCACATCTGCCTTGACCGCGACGATGCCGCGGCCGAGCGCCTCGACCTCCTTGACGGTCTGCGCCAGATCCTCCGCGCTCGCCATCTCGTAGTTGACGCTCGGGATGTCCTCACAGATGTCGACCGCGATGATGTCCGCACCCTCGCTGGCGAGCTTGATGGCGTGACTACGCCCCTGCCCCCGCCCGGCGCCGGTAATGAAGGCGACCTTGCCGTCCAACTTGCCCACGTATCTCGTCCTCCTCGTCAAGCGGCGTCGGTCGCTGGTCGTGGCCGCATCCGCCCGTCCCTATGCGATCGGCACTCGCTGATGGTGCCGAATTATGCGATCCTTGGTCGCATATCGTCAAGGTCGCGTTCCGCCTCGCGCCGCGACAGCGTAGCCGCGCGGCGGGACGGGGCGGGACGGGGCGGCTCGCGAGAGCGCGTCTCCAGTCGGGTTCGTGTGACTCATCCGCCGACGGGAAGCTGGTGGGTCACGCCGTCGAGGAAGACGGCCATGCCGTGGTCGAAGACGTCGTCGGCGGACGCCGCGATGTAGGCGCGCCCGGCTGTGCGCAGGGCGGTGAACTGGTCGGCGGGCAGCCCGTCGAGCAGTCGGCCGAATCCTTCGGCACCGGTCGCTCCGCTCGGACCGCGGCCGGCGGCGCTGCGTTGGATGTCGGCGGAGCCGGCGATGAATTTGATCATCGTGATGGTCGTGCAGGCGGCCTGTTCGTCGGTCAGCCCGGCTTCGAGGAACAGGCCCAGCGCGGCGTCGATGACGCGCAGCGTGTTCGGTCCGTATGCCCAGGTGCTCCGCCGGGCGGATGGCGGCAGTGGCTGGTCGAGGATGACGCGCCGTATCTCGCGCATCAGAGCCTCGGTATCGGTGCGCCAGCCCTGGCCGGTGCGGTCGAGTCGGACGTCGCCCATCACGTGATCGCTGATCAGTGCGATCAGCTCGTCGCGGCTGGCGATGTGCCGGTAGAGCGAGGCATTGCCGGTGTGGAACCGATCGGCTACGGCGCGTACGGTCAGCGCCTCGAGCCCGTCCTCCCGCAGGATCTCCAGGGCGGCCTCGACGATGCGGGTGGTGGTCAGTCCGCCGGCGCGCGGCCTGCGCCTGGCTTCCGCGGCGGCGCGATCCGCCCACCAGCGGGCCGAGCCGGGTTCGGGCGGCGCGACCTTGTCCTCGGGGGGTTCGGAGCATCCGGTCTCGGTGGGTGATCGGTGCTTCACCGGACCATCTAACACCATCTTGACACTATGCGACCGCTGGTCGCATACTTCGGTGGCCGCAAGGGAGCGCCGGAAGGAAATGACGGCCACTTCGGTATGGAGTGTGCGGCCACGATTGCCGGACGGAGGACGGCTGGCTGTCCTCCTCCGCGATTCCTGCTATCGACCGCGGGGCGGGCGGGAGTTGGCCGCCGGCGTCGCCGTCCGGACGCGACCGGGTTTTCCTGGCCAGCCGCCAGGCGGACACCATGGCGCATTGCCGGATGCTGCCTCGTATTCATTGGATGATCGCGGGAAGGTGTCGCCGCCTTTGGCGCGGCTGAGATCACGAAATAAGGGAGAAGGTCGGATGAAAGAACAGCGCCGAGGGCGCAAGATAGCCATGAGCCCGGCCGAGGTCGACGCCTTCCTGACCGAGGAACGGACCTGTCGCGTGGCGACATCAGGCGCGGAGGGGCCGCATCTGACACCACTGTGGTTCGTCTGGGACGGAACCGCGTTGTGGCTCAACTCGATCGTCAAGAGCCAGCGTTGGACGGATATCGCGCGCGACCCGCAGGCCGCGGTCCTGGTGGACACCGGGCACGGCTTCAACGAGCTGCGCGGCGTGGAGATTCGTGGAAAGTTCGAGCCCATGGGCGACGTTCCGCGCACCAGTGCGCCGGACCCGGGGCTCGAGGTCCCGGAACGCCTCTTCGCCAGGAAGTACACCGGCCGCGACGAGATGCACTACGACGGCCGGCACGCCTGGCTGCGGTTGACTCCGGAGAAAATCACGAGCTGGGATTTCCGGAAGATGTGACCCGCGAACCCGGCGGGAAATCGACGTCGGGCGACCCCGGAAGAGACCGCGCAGACAAGGGAAGGATCCACCGTGAACTATCGTCGGCTCGGAACAACCGGCGTCGAGGTGAGCGGGCAGTGCCTGGGCGCGATGATGTTCGGTGGGCTCGGTAACTCCGACCATGACGACTGCGACCGCATCATCAATCGTGCGCTGGACGGCGGGGTCAACTTCATCGACACCGCCGACGTCTACTCCCATGGCGAGAGCGAGGAGATCGTCGGGCGGGCGGTGCGGTCACGCCGCGACGAGGTGGTGATCGCGACCAAGTGCTTCTACCCGATGGGGGACGACCGCGGTCGCCGCGGCGGTTCCCGGCGATGGATCATGCGGGCCGTCGAGGACAGCCTGCGCCGCCTTGGCACCGACCGCATCGACCTCTACCAGGTGCACAAGCCCGACTGGGAGACCGACCTGGAGGAGACCCTCGGCGCGCTGACCGACCTGGTGCGCCACGGCAAGGTGCTCTACCTGGGGTCGTCGTCCTTTCCGGCGGACTGGATCGTCGAGGCTCAGTGGGCCGCCGCCCGGCGCGGTGGCAACCGGTTCGTCTGTGAGCAGTCCCAGTACTCGATCTTCGCAAGGTCGGTGGAACAGGCGGTTCTGCCCGCCTGCCAGCGGCACCGGATGGCGATGCTTCCGTGGAGTCCGCTCGCCGGCGGCTGGCTCACGGGCAAGTACCGGCGCGGCGAACAGCCACCGGCCGGATCCCGGTTCGACGCCAACAGCCCCTTCATGCTGGGCAGCGTCAGCTCCGCCGAGGACCGCCTCTCGCGGACCCGGTTCGACGCGGTGGACGCCCTGCGCACGATCGCCGACCAGGCGGGACTGTCCCTGACCGCGCTCGCGCTGGCATTCGTCGACAGCCATCCCGCGGTCACCTCGACGATCATCGGGCCGCGTACCCTGCCGCATCTCGAGGACGCGTTGGCCGCCGCGGACGTCCGCCTCGACCAGGACACCCTCGACGCCATCGACAAGGTCGTGCCCCCCGGCACGGATCTCCCCGGCGTCGACCACTTCGTCCAGTACCCGGCGCTGCGGCCCGAGGCTCGCCGGCGGTCCGCCTGGCCCGCGCCCTAGACACACGCACCGGCAGGAGCGCTTACGCCGCCCGGCTGGCCCAGCAGGCCCAGCAGGCCCGGCAGGAGGAGGAGCATGAACATCGACGATATGATCTTGGTGAGCATCGACGACCATGTGGTCGAGCCGCCGGACATGTTCAAGAACCATGTGCCGGCGAAGTGGGCCGGCCTGGCGCCCCATGTGGAGACCGACGACAAGGGCGTGGACCGGTGGATCTACCAGGGCCGGGTCACCGGGGTCAGCGGCCTCAACGCGGTCGTCTCCTGGCCGGCGCAGGAGTGGGGGCGCGACCCGGCGGGATTCGCCGAGATGCGCCCCGGGGTCTACGACATCCATGACCGGGTGCGGGACATGGATCGCAACGGCATCCTCGCGTCGATGTGCTTCCCGACGTTCGCCGGGTTCAGCGCCGGCCACCTCAACCATTTCCGGGACCCCCAGACGGTGGTGATGATCCAGGCATACAACGACTGGCACATCGACGAGTGGGCGGGCACCTACCCCGGCCGGTTCATCCCGTTGGCGCTGCTGCCGACCTGGGACCCGGGGCTGATGGTCGACGAGATCCGCCGGGTCGCCGCCAAGGGCTGCCGCGCCGTCACCATGCCCGAGCAGCCCCACCTGGAAGGGCTGCCGAGCTACCACGACATCGACTACTGGGGGCCGGTCTTCGAGGCCCTGTCCGACACCGGCATGGTGATGTGCCTGCACATCGGCACGGGCTTCGGTGCCATCAAGGGCGCGCCGGACGCGCCGATCGACAACCTGATCATCCTGGCCTGCCAGATCTCGGCGCTCGTGGCGCAGGACCTGCTGTGGGGTCCGGCGATGCGCTCCTATCCGGACCTGAAGTTCGCCTTCTCCGAGGGCGGCATCGGCTGGATCCCGTTCTACCTGGACCGCTGCGACCGCCATTACACGAACCAGCGCTGGCTGCGCCGGGACTTCGGCGGAAGGCTGCCGAGCGAGATCTTCCGCGAGCACTCGCTGGCCTGCTACGTGACCGACCCCACCTCGCTCCGGCTGCGCCGCGAGATCGGGATCGACATCATCGCCTGGGAGTGCGACTACCCGCACGCCGACTCGATCTGGCCCAACGCTCCGGAGTTCGTCCTCGCCGAGCTGGCGGACGTTGGTGCGACGGACGAGGAGATCGACAAGATCACCTGGCGGAACGCCTGCCGGTTCTTCGGCTGGGATCCGTTCGCCGTGGTGCCGAAGGAGCGGGGGACCGTGGGCGCACTGCGGGCGACGTCGACCGACGTCGATACCACCATCCGCTCCCGCAAGGAGTGGGCGCGGCGCTACGCCGAACGACAGGCCAGCTGAACCAGGCGGACCACCGTCATGCCGCCGGGCCCGTTCTCCGAGTCCGTCCTTCGGGCCCGGCGGCACGACCGTCCAGGCGGCGCCGGCAGGCTCCCGGCCGGGCCGGCTGGCCTGATCACTGCGGGTGCGGGGTCTCGCCGCGTTCGAGCATCCCGACGAGTTTCGCGAGCCGGTTCGCCCGGCTCGACGGGCTCGGCGCCGTCATGATGCGGTGGATGACCGAGTATCGGTTCTGGCTGTTCAGCCGCGCGAAGAGCGCCGCGGCGGCCGAGGATGCCGCCAGCGCCGCGGCGAGGTCCTCCGGAACCTGCGCCGTCGCGGAACCGGCGTAGGCGCGCGCCCAGCGCCCGTCCGCCTTCGCGCGGTCGATCTCGGCCTGGCCGCGCGGGCGCATCCGCCCCTCGGCGATCAGCCCGGCCACCAGGTCGATGTTCCGCCGCGACCAGAGCGACGCCCGGCGGCGCGGGCTGAACCGCTGCCGGAACGTCGCGGCGTCGAAGGCCCTGCGCTGCCCGTCGATCCACCCACTGCACAACGCCTCGTCGAGCGCCTGGTCGTAGCTCAGCGAGGTCGGCGAGACCGTGCCCTTCTTCGCCAGGAGCAGCCAGACGCCGTCGAAGGTGTCCTCGTGCCCGTCGAGCCACGCCCGCCAGGCCGCGGCATCCGCGACGACGAGAACCTCCGGCTCCTCGCCCATGGCGGCACCCCCCTCACCCGGTCATCGGGAACGTCCCTGTCGGCCGGACATTACCTGCGCCGAACGGCGTGGATCGATCAGCTGGGGGAGATCAGCCGCGCTTAGGCTGGCGATGYCGCCGCGCGCGGGAGGGGCGGGAAGACGGCGATCGCGCCGAGGAATCTGCTGATCTCCTGCTCGCGGCCCTCGACGCGCACGCCTGGGTGACCCGCGGCGCGCGTCGACGGGAGCGTGGCGAAGTAGTTGGCCAGGTCGCGCCTGGTGCCGAGCAGCTCGACGTCCGGATGCGGATCCGCTCGGGCCTCCAGCATCCACCGGCCACCGCGCCCGCTGATCGTGTACGTGTCGTCGTGGTCGAGGGTCCGGACCACCCAGGTGGCCGGGCCGACGTCGAGCTGCTCGCGGTCCAGGACGAGGCGCACGGAGTTGAGCAGGTGCTCGGGATGGGTCGGTTCGCCCGGCGCGGGCGGGGCCGCGAGATGGCGCAGGCCCCACAGGGCGAGTTCGTCCAGCGAAGGCGCGAGGTCGTGGCCGGCCGGGGTGAGGCTGTACCAGACCTCGCGCCGGCCGGGCTCCCGGTCCACGCAGACGAGTCGCTCCGATTCGAGATCACGCAGCCGCTGCGTCAGCGTCCGCGGTGTGATGCCGCCAAGCCGGTCCATCAGGTCGGTGAAGCGTTTCGGGCCGGTCAGCAGGTCGCGTACGACGAGCAGGGCCCAGCGATCTCCCAGCCGCTCGAGAGTCTTGGCGAGCATGCAGAAGTGCGCGTACGCGGAGCGCGGCGTGGTCGGCACCCGTCGAGCCTACCCTCTCGTGGAGATACTATATCTACGATACTATTCGCGGCATGGTGAACGAGACCCGACGGATCTTCCGGGGCACCGACGAGGCTGAGGCCGCCCGCCGTGTGTACGAGGCATCGCTGTCCTCACCGCCTCGTCCCGACCGCGTCGAGGCCGGCTGGCTGCGCGAGCTGTGCCTGCGGGCCGGTGCCGCCGATGTCGGATTCGTGGACGTCGGCCGGGCCGGCCTGGGCGGGGAGAACGACAACGCCCGCCGGCTCATGCCCACCGTCCGGTCGCTGATCTGCCTCGTCGGGATCTCCAACCGGGACGCGATCCGATCGACCTCGCGCGCCACGGCCAACAAAGCCTGGCATCGCACCGGCGACAAGCTCGAAAGCGCCGCCGCGCGCATCTGCGAGGAACTGGCCGAGGCCGGCGTCCGCGCGATCCCCACCAACATGGGATTCCCGATGGACGTGCAGGTCCCACCCGGCCAGGCCAGCTGGGCCATCGCGCACAAGATCGTGGCCGTCGAGGCGGGGATGGGCCACATGGGCATCAACCGCAACATCATCCATCCGAAGTTCGGAAACTTCGTACTGCTCGACACCATCCTGATCGACGCGGAGATCGACGCCTACGGCCAGCCGCTGGACTACAACCCGTGCCTGGGCTGCAACCTGTGCGTCGCGGCCTGCCCGGTCGGGGCGATCAGCAACGTCGGGGACTTCGACTTCTTCGCCTGCCTCGGACACAACTACCGCGAGTTCCCGATCAGCGCGACCGACTGGGTCGACGCCGTGGCCGCCGGGGACGCCAGCGCCTACCGCGCGAAGTTCCGCGAGGACGAGACCCTGTCGATGCTGCAGTCCCTGGCGTTCGAGCCGAACTACAAGTCGGCTTACTGCATGGCGGTGTGCCCGGCCGGCGAGGACGTCATCGGCCCCTATCTGGCCGACAAGGCACGCCACCGCGACGACGTGCTGCTCCCGCTGCGTCAGCACCCCGAACCGGTCTACGTGCAGTCCGGCAGCCACGCCGAGAAGACGGCGGCCCGCAACCCGGCCAAACGCGTGCGTTACCTCGACTTCAAACCCGACGTCTCCACCGTCGCCAACTTCGCCCTCGGCCTCCGGCATATGTTCACGCCGAGCGCATCTCTGCCGGACGGGCTTCGGGTCGAGTTTCGTTTCCCCGACGGCACCCTGCTCGCCACCGTCAGGGACCAACGACTCACGACGGGATCGGCCGACGACCTGCCCGTGGACGCGACCGTGGTCTGCGACGAGCTCGACTACATCAGGATCCTGCACCGCCCGATCGCCGGCCGCCCCACCTACACCGAACCGGACAGGTACACCGTCAAAGGCGATCCGGCCGCATTCCAACGCCTGCTGGCGTCTCTTACCTGACCCGGACGCTCGATCAGGTCGGATGGATCCGCTCGAACTTGGTCCAGCCCCGCCAGCCGCGTTCCTCGAGCAGTTCCATGAGCCGACGGGCGATCGGCACGGAGTCGAGGAAGAAAGAGTCGAGGAGGTCCGCGAGCTCGTCGGTGATCTCCTGGTCGTGGTCCGCCCATTCCTCGATACCGGCGTCCTCGAGAGAGGCGACGAGCCGGTCGGCCACAGCGGCCAACCGCGGGTCGTCCACCCCCCAGTCGATCATCGCGACGAGATCCCAGTAGAGTTCGACCGTCGCCGGATTGTCGAGCTCCTGCTGCTTCAGCTTCATGTAGAGCGACATGTGCTGCGGGAGCTGGGCGGCCACCAGGATCCAGCCATCCCGCTCRCCCTCGATCATCCGCTCCGGCAGTCCTAGCTTGCGCAGCCGGTCGAGGTACGCCACGGCCTCCGGCGGCAGGGCCAGGCTGTCCCCGGCTGCCAGCTGCGCGATCCGCTCGCGGTGTCGTTGCCGCTCCCTGATCTCCGCGCGCAGGCGCCGGTCGATGTCGGCGACCGCGGCGTTGAACTCCGCCTCGCCCGCGGTCAGGAGCTCGCGGACGCGCGCGAGCGGCACGCCGGCCTCGGCGAGCGTACGGATCTTGATGAGCTCGACGACGGCGCGGGCGTCGTAGCGCCGGTAGCCGGAGCGGTCGCGCTCCGGCTCCGGCAGGAGGCCCTTGGCGTGATAGTGCCGCACCGCGCGCACGGTGACGCCGGCGTACGACGCCAGCTGGCTGATCGTGAGCACCGCGCCAGTCTCCTAGAGGCAAAAGGGCGTGCGAAAATGATCTTCTTCGCACGCCCGGCGGCCGTCGTCCCCGGGATCATTATTTCGCGGGTACGCGCAGGAACAGCCGGCGTGACCAGAGGTAGCCGAGCAGCGAGATCAGGACGCACCAGCCGATCGCGAACCACAGGTCGGAGTTCGTGTGCGCGCCCGTGACGAGTGCGCGGAGAGTGTCGATCATCGGGGTGAACGGCTGGTGCTCCGCGAACTGCCGCAACCCGGCCGGCATCGCGTCGGTCGGCACGAAGCTGCTGCTGATGAACGGCAGGATCATCAGGAACAGCGGGGTGTTGCTGGCCGTCTCGACGCTGTCCGCCGCCAGGCCCATGCCGACGGTCAGCCAGGTGAGCGAGAACGAGATGAGGATCAGCAGCCCGATCGCACCGAGCCAGCCGAGCGGGCCGGCGTCGGAGCGGAACCCGAGGAGAAACGCGAACGCCGACACGATCACCACGGCGATTCCGGTCCTGATGACGGCGCCCAGCACGTGGCCGGTGAGCACCGACACCCGGGCGATGTTCATGGTGCGGAACCGGGCGATGATCCCGGTGGTCATGTCGGACGCGGTCGAGATCGCGGTGCCGAGCGCGACGCTGGCGACGGTCATGAACAGGATGCCTGGCGTGATGAAGACGAGGTAGTCGCCGCGGTCCCCGCCGCCCTCCTGGCCCGGCAGGCCGGCGCCCAGGGTCCCGCCGAACACGTACACGAACAGCAGCAGGAACAGGATCGGCTGCGCGATCAGCATGATCGACAACGAGGGATAGCGGCGGATGTGCAGCAGGTTGCGCCGCAGCATCGTCGCCGAGTCACGGACGGTGTAGGTGGTGCTCATGCGGGGATCTCCTCGGATGCGGATGCCTTGGCCGCGCGGCCGGTGAGCGCGAGGAACACGTCGTCGAGGTCTGCGGACCCGACCGTCAGGCCGGCGACGCCGTCGTCGTCCAGGCCGTCGAGCACGCGGCGCAGCCCGGCGATGCTGCCGTCGTTCGGCACCTGCAGGGTGAGTGCCTCGGCATCGATGGTGGCCTCCGGGTGTGCCGCCGCCGCCGCGGCCAGCCCCGCGGCGTCGGTGAACTGCACCGACACATGCCCGCCGGGCACCCGCCGCTTCAGCTGGGCGGCCGTGCCCTCGGCGACCAGGCGGCCCCGGTCGAGGACCCCGATCCGGTCGGCCAGCTGGTCGGCCTCCTCGAGGTACTGCGTCGTCAGCAGCACCGTCACGCCGTCGGCGACCTGCTCGCGCACGATCGCCCACAGTTCACGACGGCTGCGCGGGTCGAGGCCGGCGGTCGGCTCGTCGAGGAAGATCAGCCGGGGCCGGGCGATGAGCGTCATCGCCAGGTCGAGGCGCCGCTTCATGCCGCCGGAGTAGGTCTGCGCCCGCCGGTCGGCCGCGTCGACGAGGTCGAAGCGCTTCAGCAGCACGGTCACGGCGGTGGTCGCGGTCGCCCGGTCCAGGTGCGCCAGGTCGGCCATCAGCCGCAGGTTCTCGCGGCCCGTGAGCAGCGCGTCGATCGCCGAGAACTGCCCGGTGACACCGATCGCGGCGCGCACCCCGGCGGGCTCGCGTCGCACGTCGAAGCCGGCGACGCGGATCTCGCCGTCATCGGGGGCCAGCAAKGTGGAGAGGATGTTGACGATGGTCGTCTTGCCGGCGCCGTTGGGCCCGAGGAGCGCGTAGACGGTGCCCCTCGGGACGGTCAGGTCGACGCCGTCCAGCACGGCGTGGTCGCCGTAGGACTTGGTGAGTCCGGAGACCTCGATCGCGGGGGTGGTAGTGGTCATGCCGCCATGCTGGGACCCTGACGCAGGGTCAAGGTCAAGCCGCTGCCGGCAGGGGATTTCCGGGGCAGCTCGATGAGATGTTGGGTCGGACGCACACCAGTACGTGGCCAAGGTCGAGCGGCGCCCCGTGGCGGCGGCTGCTGGGCGCCTCGCGATGCGACGGCGCGGGTCGGCCGGCCCCGGTCGAGGCGCGGCCGGGCCGTTTCAGGCGACGGTTTCCTCGCCGACGAGGGTGGTGCGGTGCATCAGGCGGCGGGAGGCGGCGGTGTAGGGCTGGGCGCGGTGCAGGATTCCGGTGTTGTCCCAGATGACGAGGTCGCCGCGTGACCACTGGTGGCGCAGCGAGAACCGGGGCTGGGTCGCCCAGTCGAGCAGCCGGTCGAGCAGGGCGCGGCTCTCGTCCGAGGCCAGGCCGACGACGTGGTCGGCGGTCGTGCCGACGAGCAGCGACTTGCGGCCGTTGCGCCGCGTCCAGACCAGTGGATGCTCTCGGGAGGGCACCTTGTCCCAGCTGGCGCGGATCCTGTCGGAGGCGTCCGGGTTGATCAGCCGCTGTGTGGCCGCGAAGCTGTGCACCACCCGTAGCTCGGCGAACCGGGCCTTGTCGTCGTCGGGGAGCCCGTCGTAGGCGGCGTAGAGGCTGGCGAACTCGGTGTCGCCGCCCTCGGTGGCGACCTCCAGTGCGGTCAGCAGGGTCGCCTTCTGGGGTACCGGGTCGTTGGCGCCGTCGATGTGCCAGTAGAAGGTGCCGGTCCGGTAGGCGGCCAGGGTGCTCTGCGCCGGGTCGAGGGAGATCGCGGAGACCTCGGGGAAGTCCTGCTGGCCGCCCATCGGGGCGACGACGACCTCGCCGAGCATCCGGGACAGCGCGACGAGGTCGGCGTCGCCGATGTGTGCCTCGCGGTAGATGACGACGCCATGTTCGTCGAGGTACTTGCGGGTGTCGGCGGCGACCGTCGGGTCCGCCAGCTGGTGGCCGGCGAGTCCGGTGATCTGGACGCCGACCTCGGCGCTGATCGGGCTGACGGTGACGGACATCGGTGACTCCCGTCGGATCGGATCGGATCGGGCGCGGGTGGTGTGGTTGGCGGCGCTGTTATGTGGCTGGCGACTGGCGCCGGGAAATGGCGTCGCGCAGGTCGTCGTCGATCTCGATGCCGCAGGAGGCGAACATGTAGGCGAGCGTCTCGTACGCGCCGACCGTGAAGATCACGTCCAGGAGCTGCTTGATCTCGAGCTTGTCGGCAAGCATGGCCCAGCTGGCGTCACCGATCTTGCCGTCACTGATCAGCTCGTCGGCCGCGCGCAGCAGCGCCGCGTCCAGCGGGTCCCACAGCGGGGCGTCCGGGCCGAGCGCGATCCGCTGGATCTCCTCGTCGGACAGGCCCTCGTCGCGCGCGATGAACGTGTGCTGCAGCCACTCGTAGCCCGTCCCGCGCAGCGCCGCGACCCGCAGCACGATCAGCTCCCGCTGCCGGCCGGACAGCGTGCTCGTCGACATGAGGTGGCCGTTGAACGTGTAGAACGCCCGCGCCAACGTGGTGTGGTGAGCGAAGGTCCCGAGCGTGTTCAGGGCCTTCGAACGACCCTCGGCGGACAGCTTCCGGGGCGTGCCCGGGGGCTCCAGCGCGGCCAGAATCTGCCGCATCTCCGTAGGCCACTGCCTGGGCCGGAGCGGCTCGATACGTGCCATGGAATGGTCCCTTTGTCGGTGATCGTCTGGCAGGGAGCCAGCCGGCGGTGCTCCTACGGTCGCTGCCCTACGGTTGGACGCCCGGCGTGGCGATCGCCGGGCAGGTGTGCTCGGCCGGGTGGTAGCCGTCGTGCCAGCCGTCGGTCCCGAGAAGGTGCAGCTTTCGTTCGTGCAGCCGCCAGCCGTCGGCCGTCCGCACGGCGACGTCGTGGTAGTAGCCCCAGACCTGGGGGGTCTTCCCAGCTCTCGTGAGGTGCCAGGCGTACACCGACGTCCGGACGGTGGCGCGGTCGTCGGTGTCGAACACGATCAGCACGTTGGCGTTGTGATGACTGGTCGCGACAAACCCGTAGTCGACGCCATCGCGGACCGCGCTGTCGAGCAGGGCCCGGTACTCGCGGCGCCCGTGGATCACGGGCGCGGAGCCGGGGCCGTAGTCGATGACGCAGTCCTCGGTGAACAGCGCCGCCAGTTCGTCGTTCAGCTTGTGGTCGACGCAGTAGGAGTAGCGGCGGACGAGATCGCCGATGGCGTCCTTGTCGAGCAGCCGGCGCAGCGCCCGGCGGTCGTCTCCGACACCGTCGTCGGAGGAGCTCATACGGAGACCGGGGCTTCGAGTCCGAAGAGCTTGGCGGTGGTCCCGCCGAGGATCGCCGCCCGGTCCGCCGCGCTGACGCCGCGGAACTGCTCGGCGATGACCTCCCGGGTGCGGCGGAAGGTGCCTTCCGGGTGCGGGTAGTCGACGCCCCACACGAGGGTGGATACGCCGGTGATGTGCCGGCAGGCCAGCGCGATCGGGTCCTCCTGGAACGACACGTGGATCTGGCGCTGGACGTACTCGCTGGGCCGCAGCGGATAGGGCCACCGCTCGTTGAGCTTGAACACCTGAGCCATACCGGTCTGGGCGTCCTCCGGACGATCGTCGTCCCACACGCCGACCCAGAAGTCCCGGTCCTGGCCGATGCCMAGCGTCCAGGCCTTGTCCATCGCGGCCATGAACGACACGAGCCAGTTCGCGTTGAACTCGACCAGCACGAAATGCAGATCTCCGAACCGCTCGGTCACACCACCACCGACGAGCGAGGCGATGATCTGCTGGGGCGCGAGTGACTGCTGGGTCGCGGCGAACACGATGCGGTCGACGACGAGATCGTCGGTGAGTTCCTGGCTCTGCGCCGCCACCGTCATCATGAGGCCCCGAAGCGTCGGCGACGCCTTCCGGCTCACCTTCACCCCGCCGGTAGCGACATGGAACGTCACGGTCATGCCGTTCGCCTGGGCCGCCGCCCACACCCGGTCCAGCTCCCGCGAGTGATAGGGGATCGGGGACACCGCCGGCAGGAGGATCGCCCGCAGGCCGAGTCCGGCCGCACGCTCGATCTCGATGACCGCGTCGTCGACGTTGGTCATCGGAATGGGTGCCGTCGGCGCGATCCGCGCGCGGTGAGCGGCGAACGTCTCGGCGACGTAGTCGTTGTAGACGCGGGCGTGTGCCATCGWCAGCTCGTGATCGTCCGAGTACAGGCCGAAGAACGACAGGTTCGGGTGCATCACCTGCGCGCGGACACCCTCGCTGTCCATGTCGTCGAGGATCCGGTCGGGCTGGCCGGTGTTGGGCGAGCCATCGAAATGGGGGTAGGCGGAGTTCGTCCAGCCCTCGAACCCGGGTGTGTGCAGCTTCCGGAAATGGGTGCGCCCGTCCTCGCCAAGCGGCGCGATCGTCAGGTCCTCCTCCCAGACGGCGCGATCCCGCAGGTGCTTCGGGAGCCGGGTCAGGAAGAGATCGGGTGGCTCGACGATGTGCCCGTCCACAGAAACGAGGAGCTCTTCCGTCACGGTGGGTCCCTACGCTCTCGACGGGGCGGCCCGCGGGCAGCCCGGGAAGGTGAAACTCGGTGTCACGCTAGCGACCGAGATTCACAAGTGCAAGCCAGGTTCAGGCCAGGGATAGGATCGCCCGGTGAACGGTGYGACTAGGACGACCACGCGGGACGTGCCCCGGACGACCGCGCGGGACGTGGCCCGCAACGCGGTGCGGGCGATGCTGGCGGAAGTGGCCCTGGACCTGTTCCGCCGTGATGGTTTCGACAACGTCACCATCAACGACATCGCCGCCGCGGCCGGCGTGTCCCGCAGCACCGTCCTGCGCCACTTCGGCACCAAGGAGGACGCCGTCCTGGGCGCCCTCGACGCCCACGGCGCGCAGGTCGCCGACGCCCTGCGCGCCCGCCCGCCCGCCGAGAGCGACTGGGTCGCGCTGCGCCGCGCGCTGGACATCATCGTGGAGATCTACCGCCAGGACCCCGCGGCCGCCCTCGCGACGACTCATCTCGTCCTGGCCACGCCCGCGCTGCACACCCGCCAGTGGGAGAAGCAGCACAGCTGGCGCCCCGCCCTGACCAGGGCACTCGCCGAGCGCGGCGCATCTCCGCTAGCAGGGGTCGTCACGCACTCCGTACGAGCCGCCGCCGCCCTGGACTGCCTCAACATCGCGATTGCGCACTGGGCGAGATCCGGCAACACCCTCGACCTCGCCGCCCTGCTGGACGAAGCCTTCGCGGCCCTCGGACCGTGACCGGCCGTCGGCCGGGGACGCCGTGCATCGCGGATCTCGAACCTCGGATGGCGCCGCGGCCTCGACGGCGCCGGGCGGTTCCGGACCGGCGGTACGGTTAGCGTGCTACGATCCGGACCGGTGGTCCGATCCGGTGGGGCGGACTCGCGGCCGGGTGGGAGGCGCGCTGGTGACCGTCGTGACGGAGAGGGCTGACGCCGCCCGCAACCGGGAGGCGATCCTGGTGGCGGCGGCCGAGCTGTTCGACCGCGCGGGCGTCGAGACGGTGTCGATGAACGACATCGCCGAGGCGGCGGGCGTCGGCAAGGGCACCCTCTTCCGCCGGTTCAGCAGTCGTACCGCCCTGATCGAGGCCGTCCTGACCCGCCGCGCCACGGCCTTGCTGCGGCGCGAGCACGACACACCGCCGTCCGGACCTGGGATCGAGCCCGTCGCGGCCTTGCGGGCCTACCTGGACAGCCTGCTGGACTTCGTCTGGGAGAACCGGTCTCTCATCCGGGCGCTCGACCAGAGCGGGCCGAACGTGTTCTACGAGAACCTGGCCAGCCAGCACTGGATCGGCGAACTGACCCGGCTGGTCGCCGCCGCGCGTCCCGGCGAGGACGCGGACTATCTCGCCCACATCCTGTACACGGCGATGCGGGCCGACGCCGTCGACTACCTCCATACCGCCCGCGGCATGTCGCTCGACCGGATTCGTGCCGGGCTGCATGCCGTCGCCGTGGACTCGGCCTCGGCCGCC
Source organism: Pseudofrankia sp. EUN1h (assembly GCF_001854645.1). NCBI lineage: Bacteria > Bacillati > Actinomycetota > Actinomycetes > Frankiales > Frankiaceae > Pseudofrankia > Pseudofrankia sp. EUN1h. The sequence continues at coordinate 18,958 of NZ_MBLN01000109.1, forward strand.
GCCGTACCTGTCGTCGGCTGACCTCTCTCCGCGCTCTCCGCCACCAGGTCGCCACCCGGCGACCGGTCCGACCCGAAGGGGAACCGCCGTGATCAAAGTGATCATGCTGTTGAAGCGGAAGCCCGGGCTTTCCCTGGCCGACTTCGTCGACCACTACGAGAACGTCCACGTCCCGTTGGTCGAGAAACTCGCCACCAGGGCCACGCATTACGAACGGCACTTCCTGCACCCGATGGGTGACCTCGTCGCCGGCGGGGAACCGCTGGAGCCGGAGTACGACGTCGTCACGGAGATCTGGTACGACGACATGGCGGCGTTCACCGCCGAGCAGCGCGACGCCCGTCAACAGCCGGACCTGGTCGCCGCCGTCATCGCGGACGAGAAGGTCCTGTTCGACCGGGCCAGGACCCGCGTCGCCTTCGCCGAGGACCGGGTCTCCAACCTCACGACCACCTAGCCGGCGGCGGAATGCTGGAAATGGTTTCGGAGGCCCGTGCCGCGGGACGCGCGTATACCGACGTGGGCGGAGGCGGCCGGTGACCCGGGCGGCCAGATCCGCCGGAGATGAGCATCGACATGGCTGACCCAGACCTGGCTGATCTCGAGGTGTCCTGCGGGCTGCCGCCGGGGCCCGACTTCGCCGACCTGGCCGTGCTGGCCGAACAGCTCGGCTACCGCCGGGTGTGGATCTATGATTCGGCGCCGCTGTGGGAGGACCCGTTCGTCCACCTCGCGCTCGCGGCGGAGCGGACCAGCCGGATCGGCCTGGGTACGGCGGTGCTCGTCCCCGGCGAGCGGTCGGTGATGGCGATGGCGTCGGCCGTCGCCGCGATCGCCCGCATCTCCGACGGGCGGTTCCGGGCCTGCTTCGGAACCGGCTTCACCTCGCGGGTCGCCGCCGGCCAGCGCCCCATGAAACTGGACGCCCTCGCCGACTACGTCACCGCGCTGCGGCAGCTGTTGGCGGGTGGGACCGCGGTCGCTGACGGCAGGCCGGTCCGGATGCTGCACGCGCCGGGTCTCACCGGCACCCGGCCGCTGGAGGTGCCGATCTGGCTCAGCGTCTTCGGCCCGAAGGGCGCCGCCCTCGCCACCGAGGTGGCCGACGGCATCATCGGCCCGCCGCACCCCACCCTCCCCACCGCGACGATCATGTCCGGCACGGTGCTCGACCCGGGCGAGGACGCGGGTTCGGACCGGGTTCGGGAGGCCGTCGGGCCGTGGCGCGTTGTCGACTGGCACAACGCCTACGCCCAGGGCGGCGCCGCGGCCGTCGACGCGCTGCCCGGCGGCCAGGCCTGGCGGGAGGCGCTCGAGGCGCTCGCCCCGGACGGCGAGCGCCACCTGCTGACCTTCGAGGGACACGTCACCCACCTGCCCGACCGCGACCGCGCGCTGCTCGAGAACATCGACGTCCGCACCTTCGTCGGCGACCCCGAACGCATCCGGCGCGGCCTCGCGCGCATGGCCGGCTTCGGCTTCCGCGAGGTCGTCTACACCCCGACCGGACCCGACGTGACGCGCGAGTTGACCGCCTTCGCCACAGCTGCCAAGGCAGTCGAAACTGGGATCGGGGCCGCCGTCCCAACCCCAATGTGACCTGCCTTGATGAGTGGTCCCGGCCGGTGCGGCCCGGTCAGCGGGGATCCCGAGACCGTCGGCGGCCAGGTGCGCCGCGCGGTTCGGTGGTGTCGTTCGGTTTGGCGGCGGGCGCGGCGTGGGTCCGGGGGTCGTAGGTGACGCAGCGTCCGGGGCCGCCGTGCTTGGCCTCGTACATGGCCATGTCGGCGGCGTTGAGCAGGTCCTCGGCGTCGGTGAGGTCGGGATCTGACAGCGCGATCCCGACGCTGCCCTTGATCTGGACCGTGCGGCGTAGCGTGACCGGCTCGGCCAGCGCGGCGAGGATGCGGTTGCCGATGGCGCGCAGGTCGTCCAGGTCGGTGTCCTCGCACAGCACGGCGAACTCGTCGCCGGCGAGCCGGCCGACGACGTCACCGGGCCGGACCACGTAGCGGAGCCGGTCGGCGACCGCGCGCAGCAGTGCGTCGCCGGCCTGGTGCCCGAGGGTGTCGTTGACGGACTTGAACCCGTCCAGGTCGAGGAACAGGACCCCGACGGCGCGTCGGTCGGCGCGGGCGCGCCGCAGGCCGCGTCCCAGTCGGTCCAGGAGCGCCGCCCGGTTGGCCAGACCGGTGAGTGAGTCATGCCAGGCGCGGTAGCGGGCGTCGTCCTCGGCCCGGATCCGGATCACCGCGGCGCCGACGACCGCGGCGACCGCCCGGATGAACGCGATGCTGTCCGGGTTGAAGCCACCGGCGTGCCGGCGGACGACGAGGGTCGCGACGGGCGCGTCCGCTCGGCCGACCGGCACTCGTACGACCGATGGGGTGACGCGGGCGGCACATCCGTCCGGTCCCTTGGCCGTCGGCGCCACGGCCTGGTCGACCGGACCCGCGCCAGGCGTTTGCCGCTCGGGTTCCCAGTGGCGTCGCAAGGTGACGTCGTCGGCCGGGAGCCGGTCGAGGAGGGTCCGTGCGGCGTCCTCGCACAGCTTTTCCTCGTCGGCGCTTTCCAGCGCGGACTGCGCCAGGTCCGCCAGGGCTGTCTGGCGTGCGGTCCGCAGGCGCTGGGTGGCGRCCGACCGCTCGCGTTCGGTGACGTCGTTGACGATGCCGGCGACCGCCGGCCCTGATACGGCGGCGCCTCCGGCGGAGGTGCCCGGCATGGGGTCGAGGTAGATGTCGTACCACCGGCCCTGGGACTCGACCACGTCGTGCGCGTGTTCGCCGCGCATCGCCCGGCGGAGCAACGCCAGGACCGCTGGCTGGTCGGCGAAGGTCTCGTAGACGCTGGATGCCGCCGCCTGCCGCAGCGCTGTCGCCGGTGGTTGGGTGGCCGCGCCGCCGCTGACCAGCACGCGGCCCTCGTGATCGAGGAGGAAGATCGAGACCGGCATGTGGTCGACCACCAGCTGTAGCTGCAGATTGGTCGAGACGAGCTGCGTGATGTCCAGAAGTTGAGTGACGAAGCACGGGATGMCGTTCGCGGCGGCGATGGGCCCGGATGCCAGCACATGAATGACCCTGCCGTCCGGTCGGACGAACCGGACGATTCGAGTTCGATCTTCCTTCCTGTCCGCTTCACCTCTGCGGACGGCCTCGTTGAGTTCGTCCAGCTGGGTCGGGTCCACCAACTGGTGCCAGGGCCTACCGACGACCGTGGCCTCGTGCCGGCCGAGCAGCTCGCAGGCCGCCGCGTTGATCTGATGCACGAGGCCGTCGTCGACGCCGGAGACGATCAGACCTGTCTGGACGAGGCCGAACAGCCCCGCAGGACCCGAGGGACCATCGCGTCTGGTCACGGGCGTCGCCTCCCGCCGATGGTCCGACGGCCAGCCGTCCCCCAGAGATGCGCCGGGGCCACGGTGTATCTCCGTACCCCCGGACGAGAGCGCAAATCGGTCACCTTGTGCAGTCATCCTGCGTCGCGCGCGATTCGGCGTGTGGCGCGACGGCCGCGGAGGACCTGGTCAGGGGGACGCGATCGGCTGGTCGTGCTGGCCGTAGGCGTTCTGGTAGCGGTGGTAGAACCGGTCGATGAGGTCGGGCGGGATCGGCTTCGGGATGCCGAGCTGATGGGCGAAGTGGACGCTGCGGGCGACGTCCTCGCACATGACCGCCGCCTTGACGGCCGCGCGGGCGGTCGGGCCGATGGTGAACACGCCGTGGTTGGCCAGGAGCACCGCCGGGGAGCGGTGCCCGTCGAGGGTGGCGACGATGCCACGGCCGATGGAGTCGTCGCCGATCGCGGTGAGCGGGCCGACCGGGATGGGCCCGCCGAACTCGTCGGCCATGGCGGACAGCACGCACGGGATGGGTTCGTGGCGGGCGGCCCAGGCGCAGGCGTAGGGGGAGTGGGTGTGCACGACGCCGCCCACGTCCGGGCGGTGCCGGTAGACGTAGGCGTGCGCGGCGGTGTCGCTGGACGGGCTGAGGCTGCCCGCCACCACGGTGCCGTACAGGTCGCAGACGACCATCTTCTGCGCCGTCAGCTCGGTGTAGTCGACCCCGGAGGGCTTGATCACCAGGACCTCCCGGCCGTGCGCGTCGCGGGCGCGGGCCGAGACGTTGCCGGAGGTCCAGGCGACGAGGCCGTTGTCGACGAGGGACAGGTGCAGGTCGACGAGCTGGTCGCGTGCCTCGTCGACGGCGGGCCAGGGCGCCTGGTTGGTCATCGTGGGTCTCCGGTCGCGCTGGTCGGGTGTGGGCTGGCCGCCGTCGTCGCGATCGTGCGCGCGAGCGGTGCCGGATCGGGGAACGCCGGATCGGGGAACGCCGGATCGTCCGCCGGCGGCCTCGCGAAGCCGCGCCGGGCCTCGCCGCCCGGGGCCTCGCCGCGCGAGGCCGCGGCACGCAGGGCCTCGTCGCGCAGGGCACGCAGGCGGTGCAGCACACCGCCCGTTCCGGCGGTGGTGGCGCCGAAGTAGTCGTGCAGCGCGCGGTATTCGTCGTAGAGGCGGGTGTAGGCGGCGTGCCGGGCCGGGTCCGGGAGGTAGGCGTCGCGGTCCACCCGGCTCATGGCGGCCGCGGCGGCGGGCACGTCCGGATAGGCGCCGGCCGCGACGGCGGCGTGGATGGCGGAGCCGAGCGCCGGGGCCTGGCTGGTCGCGGCGACGTGGATCGGGTAGCCGAGGACGTCGGCGTAGAGCCGCATGAGGGTGGCGTTCTGGACCAGTCCGCCGGCGGCGTAGAACTCCCGGACGGGCACGCCGGCGTCGCGGAAGGCGTCGAGGATCCGGCGGGTGCCGAACGCGGTGGCTTCCAGCAGCGCGCGGTAGACGTGCTCGGGGCGGGTCGCCAGCGTCAGGCCGACGATCACCCCGGACAGCGTGTGGTCGACGAGGACCGACCGGTTGCCGTTCATCCAGTCCAGAGCGAGCAGCCCGTGGCTACCGACCGGGTCGATGGCGGTCAGCTCGGTGAGGTACTGGTGCAGGGACTCACCGGCGGCCCGGGCAGCGAGGCGGTAGGAGTCGGGGACGTGGTGCTCCGCCCACCAGGCGAAGATGTCGCCGACGCCGGACTGGCCGGCCTCGTAGCCGTAGCGGCCCGCGATGATGCCGCCGTCGACGACGCCGCACATGCCGGGCACGTCGGCGAGCGTGTCCGCGGACATGACGTGGCAGGTGGAGGTGCCCATCACCGCGAGCATGTGCCCGGGCTCGGTGACCCCGACCGCGGGAGCGCTGACGTGGGCGTCCACGTTGCCGGCCGCGACGACGGTGCCGGCGGCCAGACCGGTCCACCCGGCGGCGCGGGCCGTCAGGCTCCCGGCCGGGGCGCCGAGCGGAAGCAGCGCGGTCGACAGGCGCGTGTCCGGGTAGTCGGCGAACGCGGGATCGAGCGCGGCGAGGAAGTCCCGGCTGGGGTAGGCGCCGTCCTGGAATATCCCCTTGTACCCGGCGGCGCAGGTGTTGCGGGTCTCCGTCCCGGTGAGCTGCCAGACGATCCAGTCGGCCGCCTCGATCCAGCGCTCGGTGGCGGCGTAGACCTCGGGGTCCTCCTCGAGGACCTGCAGCGCCTTGGCCACCTGCCACTCGCTGGAGATCTTCCCGCCGTACCGGGCGATCCAGGGCTCGCCGCGCTCGTGGGCGAGGGCGTTGACCCGGTCGGCGTGTGGCTGGGCCGCGTGGTGCTTCCAGAGCTTCGGCCAGGCGTGCGGCCGGCCGGCATAGTCCGGCAGCTCGCACAGCGGCGTGCCGTCCGCGGTCGTCGGAAGCACGGTGCAGGCGGTGAAGTCGGTGCCGATGCCGAGCACCTCGGCCGGGTCCACTCCCGCGTCGCGCACGGCGGCGGGGACGGCGCTGGCGAGGACGGCGATCCAGTCGCGCGGGTTCTGCAGCGCCCAGTCCGGCRGCAGCTCCCGGCCGCCCGGAAGCCGGCGCTCGATCACGCCGTCGGGGTAGACGTGCACGGAGGTCGCCAGCTCGTGTCCGTCGCGGACCCGGATCACGCTGGCGCGCCCGGACAGCGTGCCGAAGTCGATGCCGACGACGTACGCGTCCCGGAGTGCGGGATCGGGAGTGGCGGTCATGGCGCTCCTCGCGCGGATGGGCCGGGTGGGGATGGGCCGGGTACCGGCTAGCGGCGGCGGTCGAGGCTGAAGTAGAGGTCGTTCAGCCGCAGGTCGGCGCCGAAGGAGCGGACGGTGGTCTCGGCGTCGATGAGCGCGAGCTCGACGCCGGTCATGCCGGCGAACATGTCCAGCATGTCGACGTCCACGGCGGTGGACAGGACGGTGTGGTGCGGGCCGCCGGCAGTCAGCCAGCATTCGGCGGAGGTCGGCAGGTCCGGCCGCGGGGCCCACACCGCGCAGGCGACCGGAAGCCTCGGCAGCTCGTGGTCGGGCTCGACGACGTCGATGGTGTTGGCCACGAGCCGGAACCGGCCGCCGAGGTCGCAGATCCCCACCACGAGGCCCGGTCCGGGTGCGGCGGTGAACCGGAGCCGGACGGGATCCTGGCGCCCGCCGATGCTCAGCGGGTGGATCTCGGCCGTGGGGCGGGCCGCCGAGATCGTGGGGCAGACCTCCAGCATGTGGGCGCCGAGGATGCGCTGTGGCCCAGGGCCGAGGTGGTACGTGTAGTCCTCCATGAAGGAGGTGCCGCCGGGCAGGCCCGCGCCCATGACCTTGACGGCGCGCAGCAGCAGGGCGGTCTTCCAGTCTCCCTCGCCGCCGAAACCGTACCCGTCGGCCATCAGCCGCTGCACCGCCAGGCCGGGGAGCTGGCGCAGCCCGCCGAGATCCTCGAAGTTGGTGGTGAACGCCTGGTAGCCGCCGTCGGTGAGGAACCGGCGCAGCCCGGCCTCGACCCGGGCCGCGTAGCGCAGCGACCCGTGGCGTTCGCCGTCGGCGCGCAGCTCGGGGGCGACGTCGTACTGCTCGTCGTAGACGCCGGTGAGCTCGTCGACCGCGTCGTCGTCGACCGCGTCCACCACGTCGACCAGGTCGTTCACCGAGTGGGTGTTGACGGCGACGCCGAAACGGATCTCGGCCGCCACCTTGTCGCCCTCGGTGACGGCCACGCCGCGCATGTTGTCGCCGAAGCGGACGAGCCGCATCCCGCGCAGGTCGGCGCGGGCGGCCGCGACGCGGGCCCAGCGGCCGACGCGGTGGCGGGTGCGTGGGTCCTCGACATGCCCGACGACCGTCACCCTGGGCAGCCGCAGCCGGGTCTGGATGTAGCCGAACTCCCGGTCGCCATGGGCGGCCTGGTTGAGGTTCATGAAGTCCATGTCGAGGCTGTCCCAGGGCAGCGCCTGGTTGGCCTGCGTGTGCAGGTGCAGCAACGGCTTGTCGAGCGCCTCCAGCCCGCGGATCCACATCTTCGCCGGCGAGAAGGTGTGCATCCAGGCGATCACCCCGACGCACGACGGGTCGACGTTGGCCTGCTGGCAGACGGCGGCGATGGTGTCCGCGTCGGTCAGCACCGGCTGCCAGGTGACCCGCGCCGGGATCGTGCCGTCGCTGGCCAGCCCGTCGGCGATGCGGCGCGACTGCGCCGCGACCTGCTCGAGGGTCTCGGGCCCGTACAGGTGCTGGCTGCCCGTCAGGAACCAGACCGTGGCGCCGGACAGGACGGGCACCGCGTGCTGGAGGGCGGGTAGCGACATGCGGCCTCGTTTCAGTGCGGACGGCGGCATCGGCCCGGGAACGAGCGGTCGGCGCCGCGGCGGCACCAGGGGAGAGTCTGGGCGGCCCGGCCACATTGTTAGCGTTAACAAATCGACCGTCAAGGTGCGAGAGCGGCGCCCGGGGACGGTCGGGTCTACCGGCCGCCGGAACGGCGGGCGACTCCCGCGCGGCGGCGCGGCGCGGCGCGCCCCGGCGGGGCGACGCTCTCCCGCTCGACCAGGCTGGGCGGGATCGGCGCGAGGCGCGGGAGCCCGTCGGGGGAGGGGTCGTCCAGCTGCGCCAGCAACAGGCGCACGGCCTGTTCGGCGACGGCCTCGAAGTCCGGGCGAACGGTCGTCAACGGCGGGCTGACGTAGCCCGCCTCCGGGATGTCGTCGAACCCGACGATGCTCACGTCGCCCGGCACCGACAATCCGGCCTGGCGCAGCGCCTTCATGACGCCCAGCGCGAGGTGGTCGTTGGCGGCGAAGACCGCGCGAGCCTCCGGCATCCGCGCCAGCAGCTGCCCCGCCTCGAAACCGGCGCCCAGCGACCAGTCCGCCGCGAGGACGGGCGGCACCTCGGCGCCGGCGTCGACCAGCGCCTGGCGCCAGCCCACCACGCGCTCCGCGCTGTCGAACCAGTCCGGTGGGCCGGACACGTGCCAGACGGTCTCGTGCCCCGCGGCCAACAGGCACCGCGTCGCCAGGCGGGCCCCCAGCTGCTGGTCGACCGTCACCAGCCGCGACGGGCGGGCCGGGTCGCCGTCGATCACCGCCATCGGCAGGTCGTCCGGGACGTCGTCGAGCGCCTCGTTGGCCGACACCACCGGCGCGATCACCACGATCCCGGCCACGTGCTGGTCCAGCAGCCGGGCGACCGCGTCGGCGATGGATGCCCGGTCGAGCACCGGGACACTGGCGACGCCGACGGCGAACCCGACCCTGCTCACCACCCGCTCGACCGCGGTCAGGATCGAGGTCGGCCCGTAGAGCGCGGTGTTCTGCGCGACGATCCCCACGGTCTGGGACCTTCCGGTGACCAGTGCCCTGGCCGCGCGGTTCGGCCGGTACCCCAGCTGCTCCATCGCCGCGCGCACCCGCAGGCGCGTCTGCTCCCTGACGTTCGGGTGCTCGTTCAGCACCCGCGACACCGTCTGATGTGAGACGCCGGCCAACTGGGCCACGTCCGCCATGCCGGGCGCGCGCCGGGTGAGGACCCGTGCGCCGGCCTCGCCCTCGGGCACCGGCGGCAGAGCCCGTCCCGCGTCCTGTGCCGCCCGATCCGGCCCTCCGGCCAGCTCTCGGGCGGGCTCCCGGACCGGCTCCGCGGGCCTGGATGGCGCGGGCCTGGATGGCCGATTCTGCCCCGACATGTTAGCGCTCACTCTACCGCTGAAGGCGAACGGACTCACTCCCGGGCGGGCAGGGACACGACCGCGTGACCTGGAGAGGTCCCGACTCCGTCCTGGTTGACCACGTTGATGTCCAGGGCTACAAGGTTCTCCCCGTTCTCCTGCTTCTTCCCGGTCACCACGCCGATGGTGGTGAGGACGTCGTTCTTGTGGTTGATCGCCCGGAACTGCATGCCGAGCTCACGGATTTCCGCCTCGTCACCGATCCAGGCCCGCAGCGCGTTGAGCACGTAGGCCCAGCGCAGGTTGCCCATGCCGAACGCCGCGCCCTGCCCGGCCGCCTTCCCCGCCTCGTCGTCCATGTGGACGTAGAAGAACTCGTCGTTGACGGCCGCGAACCGGTTCCAGTTCATGACGTCGGTCCTGCGCTGGAACGCCGGGATCTCCTGGCCGACCTCGACGTCCTCGAAGTAGACGTTGTGCGCCATCTCATCGGTCCTTGTCAGGTCGTGGCCGGCTAGTAGCGGATCGTCGTCTTGACCCGGGTCTTGACGATCTCGCCGTTCTGGTTGGTCCACTCGGTCGCGACGTACGTGTAGAGAGTGAGCCCGTGGCGGCCCTGGCGCTCCTCCCAGTGGGTCAGCCGGGATCGGGCGGTGATGACGTCCCCCGGCCGCATCTTCACGCCGAACTTCTCGGTCATACCGCCGTTGAGGATGTTCTCGCCCTTCTTCGCCTGCCGGTCCGGGACGGCTCCCGCTGGTCGCGGGTCGTTCACCGGGACGGCCCAGGCGAAGGGGTTGAAGTCGTCTGGGGCGATGATCCCGCCCCAGCGGGTCGACTTGGCGTACTCCTCGTCCCAGTAGATTCGCGGCGGCGTCTCGCCCCAGTACACCGCGATGGCCCACCTGCGGATGTCGGACGCCGACACCGGATATGAAACCCGCTCGTCGGTCCATACGCCACGCTGGGCCTCGAGTTCGGGCGTGACCAGCGTTTCGATGTGTTCGATGTCTTCGAGGTGCGTTGGGTGCCTCATGCTGGTGCCTTCTTGCTCGCGGCTCGCAGCGCCCGGACGTGGGCGAGCGGGTGGAACTCCTGGTTCTCACCCCAGCCCTGTTGGCCGTCCCACTGCCAGTCGGTGAGGGTCCAGTAGGCGAGTCGACCCGGCCAGCCGAACCAGCGCAGGGCCGTCCGGATCTCCCCGACCGCCCGCAGCTCGCGTCCGTGTTCGTCGACGGCGTCCAGCGCGACCCGGGCCGGTACGTCCCCCCGTCGTTCGAGCACGCGTCGGCTTCCGCTGACGAGATCGCCCAGGACTCCGTCGCGGAAAAGGTAGCCGTTGCGGACGGTCTCGACCCCGGGCTCGTCGGTGCCGAGGGTGATCGCGTGCCAGTGCGAGTCGGGCGACGCGATGGCCCAGAGGTAGTCGCCTGCGCGGGTGGCGCCCGGACGGTGCGGCCCCCAGGTCCGGTCGCGCAGCGAGAAGGAGTCGACGGCGATGCGCTCACCGTGCAGGACCAACGAGCCGGTGCACCGACCTGGCTGGTCGAAGTGACGGGCCCCGCTCACGATCGACATCGGATCGTTGCGGATCTCGTGTGGTTCCATGAGCGCCGTCCACTCGAGGTCGAGCTCGAGGCCGAGGTTCGAGTACGACAGCCGGTAGTGCCGCATCGGGTCGAGGACCTCGTGGCGGAGGCTGTTCGGCAGTTCGACATGGGCGAAGTCGAGGTGCTCGGCCGTCGGTTGCAGCCAGCGCCAGTCGTAGAAGAGGCAGTCGTAGGTCTCCTCGCCGCTGGGATCCCAGATCGCTGGGCCACCGCCCGGGACGCCGGTGCGCGGATCGTAGAAGAAGTAGACGAACCCGATCAGGTTCCGCGCCGGAACCGAGAAATGGAACCAGACGCTTTCGCGCCAGTAGGGGTCCTCGCCGTGATGGAAGACCTCGTCGCCGGCATCAAGCCCCACTGATCGCTCCAACGGTCGTGTCCCGCGGCCACTCGATGTCCAGCCGCAGCCGGGTCAGGGTCAGCGTGRCGATCCGCCAGCTGCCCCCCTCCTTGCGGTACGTCTCGTGGTAATGACCGCGACCCAGAATGCTTTTCCAGCCCTCGCGTGGGTGCCGGTCTGCCCACTCGATGACGTCCTGCATCGCCCAGATGCCGGTGGCGTGCCCCTCGTCGAGGATCTCGATCTCTCCCGTCAGACCCTGGTGGCACGACACGGCGGTCGTGAGACTGGATCGGAGGCTCGCGGCGTAGTTCGCGCCACCTTCCATCCACACGTCACCGCGCGGGGTGATGACCTTCATGTCCTCCGTGAACACTGACGCCAGCTCGTCCCAGAGCTTGGAGTCCATGTAACGGAAGTAGCGGGCCTTGAGGCTGCGGATCTCCTCGATCGCCTCCAGCCGGTCGATCCTGTCCATGCACGACCTCTCTCGCGTGTGCGCGCGCCGTAGACCGGAGCCGACCTCCCCGCTGAGCACGGACTCCACCGGCCACCTTCCCACGGGGAAAGTACACGTTCACTCTCTACCCGGGCACCGCGGAGCGCGACGTCGCGGGCGCCGCCCCACCGGCCTTCGTCGGCGCTGAGCCCGCTGAGCCGGYTGAGCCGGCTGAGGCGTCGCCGGCGGCGGGTCCCGTCGACGTGTGGGGAGTGGTCGGCGCCGGGGTGACGCTGGCGGACGTCGACGGGATGGTGCGGGTCAGGAAGCGCCTTCAGCACCCGTCCACCGGCTGAGCGTCCTCCCGCGCGATGCCTGTCAATTACATCGCGATATAAGACATCACTTTGACTGTGCCGTGGCGGGGAACCGATGATGGCGTCCTGCCGCGAGCCCAGGCGAGGGGATGTCATGGTGAAGGTTCTTTGCGTTCTTTATGACGATCCGGTGGGTGGATATCCCAGCTTGTACGCCCGGCCGGACCTTCCGGTTCTCGAAGCCTATCCCGACGGGCAGCGGCTACCCACGCCGCGGGCGGTCGACTTCACCCCGGGGACGCTGCTGGGAAGTGTGTCGGGAGAGCTCGGCCTGCGTGGCTTCCTGGAAAGCGGCGGGCATTCACTGGTCGTCACCTCGGACAAGGACGGCGCGGAGTCCGTCTTTGACCGCGAGCTACCTGACACCGATGTCGTGATTTCCCAGCCCTTCTGGCCGGCGTACCTGACCGCCGAGCGGATCGCGAAGGCGCCGAAGCTGAAACTCGCGATCACCGCCGGGATCGGCTCCGACCACGTGGACCTGGACGCGGCTATCGCGCACGGAATCACCGTCGCCGAGGTCACCTACTGCAACAGCGTCAGCGTCGCCGAGCACGTGGTGATGATGATTCTCTCGCTGGTGCGGAACTACCTGCCGTCCCACCAGTGGGTGCGGTCCGGCGGATGGAACATCGCCGACTGCGTGGAACGCTCCTACGACCTGGAGGGCATGGCTGTCGGGACGGTCGCCGCCGGCCGGATCGGGCTGGGCGTGCTGCGCCGGCTGGCGCCCTTCGGCGTGAAGCTGCACTACACCGACCGGCACCGGCTGCCGACGGACGTCGAGCGGGACCTCGGGCTCACCTTCCATCCGACCACGCGGGACCTGGTGCCGGTCTGCGACGTCGTCACCATCAACGCGCCGCTGCACCCGGAGACGGAGGGTCTGTTCGACGACGCGCTCATCGCCACGATGAAGCGTGGCGCCTATCTGATCAACACCGCCCGTGCCAAGATCTGCGACCGGGACGCGGTGGTGCGGGCTCTGGAAAGCGGCCAACTCGCGGGCTACGCCGGCGACGTGTGGTTCCCCCAGCCGCCGGCCGCCGATCATCCGTGGCGGACGATGCCTCATCACGGGATGACACCGCACATCTCCGGCTCGTCCCTGTCCGCCCAGGCCCGCTACGCCGCCGGCACCCGCGAGATCCTCGAATGCTGGCTCGAGAACCGGCCGATCCGCGACGAGTACCTGATAGTCCAGGGCGGCGCGCTCGCCGGCGTCGGCGCTCATTCCTACACGGCGGGAAACGCGACCACGGGAGCGCCGGGCTGAGCGACGACCGCCTGGCCGGGAGATGACAGGACGTCGCCGGGATCGGATCGCGCCGGCTTGCCGAATGGCGTCGGCTTATCGAATCGCGTCGGTGAGGCCGGGCGAAGCGGTGTGGCCGAGGTCGAGCAGGGTCTCGTAGAACCCGCCGAACCCCCGCTCCCGGTCGACGAGGTGGATCTCGAGGATCCAGTGGCACGGCCGCCCGGCGGAGTCCGTCCGGCGCATCGGGTGCTGGCTTCCCGGCGTGATGTAGTACTCGACGCGGTTGCCGGGGATACGGTCGTGCGGGAACTCGCCCACGAGGTGGCCGGCGAGTGGGCTCCCGTATTCCCAGCCGGCGTCGGCCGCGAGCTTCTCGACCGCGGCGAACAGCTGCTCCCCGGTGATGTCCGGGTGATCCTCGAAGTGGCGGCGCCCGGCCTCGAACACCAGTGACAGGTCGTTACGCAGGCGATGTTTGACCGGGTCGTCGCCCAGGACGAAGGTCCGCCCGTAGTCGCCCTCCCATCCGTCGAAAACGGGGCCGAAATCGCAGAACACGATGTCGTCATCGCCGATCACCCGGTCGGGAGGATTCTCGTCGTATGGCTGGAGGGTGTTCGGACCCGCCCGGACGATGCGTTTGTGCCAGTGCTGGCGCACGCCGAACAGCTGCGTGGCGAGGTCGCGGATGTCGTTACTGACACGTTGCTCGCTCCGGCCCGCGGAAATGAGGCCACGACGTTCGACCTCGCGAAGAAGCTCGGACGCCTTAGTCTGTGCGTCGAGCAGTCGGCTGACGCGTTCGGATTCACTGGCCACGCGGCTCATGGTACGGACCGGGCACTGACCAGACAAGAATCCTGACATTTACCTGGCAAGCCTCCGACATTCTCGGCCGTCAGCGTGGCCGCCGTTGCACGACGTCGGCGAGCACCGTTGTCACCAGCTTGTTGACGATTGCCGGGGCCGGCGCACCCAGGTCGCGGTCCGCGAACAGCAGATGCCCGCCACCGACCAGGGAGAGGGTGAGCGAGTCAATGTCGGCATCGGCGGCGATACGGCCGAGATCACGCTCGTCGGCCAGGTAGGCGGAGATCGCGGCCGTGGCCTGGGCGAGGATCGTGATGCCGCCTCCCGRCCGGGCTTGCCGCAGCCGAGCGCGTAGCTCGTCCCGGAAGGTGACGAGCGGGATGATCGCCACCGGAACCGGCCCGAACAGCGTGGTCAGCGCGCTGGTGAGGTTGTCGGCCACCGTGCCGGCGCCGGCGGACTCGCGCAGCTCGCTGGCCCGTGTCTCGAGCTGCGCGGCCCGATCGAGCACGAGTTCGGTGAGGAAGGCGTCGAAGTCGGTGAAGTGCCGGTGCAGGACGCCCTTGGCGCAGCCCGCCTCGTCGGTGACGGCCCGGCTGGTCAGGCCATGCGGCCCGGCCCGCAGCAGTACGCGTTCGGCGGCGTCGAACAGCTGCTGCCGCGCGTCGCGAAGATGCACCCCAGTCGGCACGCACAGATCCTCCCATCGATCCGCCCGGTGGCCTCCGTAGCCCAGTGGGCATGCGCCCATTAAAGTGGGCGCATGCCCACTTTGCCGCGAGAACCGCGTGAGACGGGAGAACCGCCAGCGGAGCTGCACAAGGCCCGGCGGATGGCCGAGTCGTTCGGCACGAACGCGCGACGCTATGACCAGGCCAGGCCCGGCTACCCCGATGCGCTGGTGGCGCGGATCGTCGCGGGGAGCCCGGGGCGTGACGTGCTCGACGTCGGCTGCGGGACCGGCATCGCGGCTCGGCAGTTCAAGGCCGCCGGCTGCGTCGTGCTTGGCGTCGAGCCGGACGCGAGGATGGCCGACTTCGCGCGATCCCGCGGTGTGCGGGTCGAGGTCGCGACCCTGGAGGCGTGGCAGCCGGCGGGCCGGACGTTCGACGCGGTGGTTGCCGCCCAGTCGTGGCACTGGGTGGATCCGGTCACCGGTGCCGAAAAGGCGGCCCGGGTGCTGCGTCCGGACGGGCGACTGGCGATCTTCGGGCACGTGTTCGAGCCGCCAGCCGAGGTGGCCGAGCCGTTCGCGGCCGCCTACCGGCGGGTGGCGCCCGATTCGCCGCTGCGTGGTCAGCCGGCTCGACGCCCCTTGGAGATATACCAGGCGGGGTACGCGATGATCGCCGACAGGATCCGCGAGACCGAACGGTTCGACGACCCGGAACAATGGCGATTCGACTGGGAGCAGTCCTACACGCGCGACCAGTGGCTGGCCCTGCTCCCCACCACCGGCGGCCTCACCCAGCTCCGCTCCGACCAGCTGGCCGAGATACTGGCCGCGGTCGGGGACGCCATCGACTCCCTGGGCGGCTACTTCACGATGCGCTACACCACCCTGGCGACGACCGCCCTTCGGCGTGGCCTGCCCGATCAGCGCGGGTAGTCGTCAGAAAGGCCAGAGCCTCGGCACGCCGACCCACCCGGCCGGCGGCAGCCACGCCTCGCCCGGGCCGTGACCGGAGCTCGGACGTGTCCTGAAGCGGCCTGTGACGTCGGCCTTCCGAACCGACCTTCCGAATCGAGGGAACGGGCGTCGCGGTCGCCGGTCTACAGATCCTGATGGACCGGGGGGCGGCCTCGGTGGACCGTGGTGACCATGCTCTGCACGGAACGTTCGATCTGGTCCGCGGTGGGCGCGGCCGGTATCGGATCGGTCCGCGTCGATCCCTCGGCCCGGAAGGCGTCGAGGAGGTAGGCGGTGAAGCGGCGCCAGGCGTCGGGCGCGGCCTCGTGGGTCGCGGCGGCCAGTCCGGCGTTGGCGAGCAGCAGGAGGCCGATGTCGGCGGCGACGAAGTCGGGCCGCAGGGAGCCGTTCCGCTGGGCCCGGGCGACGAGCTCCTCCAGCTCCGCGTGTGCTTCCGCCTTGAGCTCCTCGACCGCGCTGGACGAGGGAAACCGCAGGGTGATCAGGTCACGCAGGCCCGCGTCCGCCGCCTGCGCGCCGCAGAGGTACTCGATGAGCTCTCGGAAGCCCGCCCAGGGGATGGGGTTCTCCAACGCCCGGCCGACGGCGGCCCGGTAGTCGCGGATGTTCTCCTCGATGCTCGCCTCGAGCAGGTCGGCCCTGGTCGGGAACCGGCGGTAGAGCGTGGCGATG
Organism: Pseudofrankia sp. EUN1h; assembly: GCF_001854645.1. NCBI lineage: Bacteria > Bacillati > Actinomycetota > Actinomycetes > Frankiales > Frankiaceae > Pseudofrankia > Pseudofrankia sp. EUN1h. The sequence continues at coordinate 35,146 of NZ_MBLN01000109.1, forward strand.
CCGACCCCGGCGCGCCGCGCGATCTCCTCCAGGCCGACCTCGATGCCGCGCTCGGAGAACACCTCCCGTGCGGCCCGCAGAATGCGCTCGCGGTTGCGCTCGGCGTCGACCCGCAGCGCGGGGCCTGACCGCCTGGTCGACCCGGCGGCCATCACCTCGTTCCCGCCGAGTCGCGGACCGTCCATGTGACGAGCCTACCTTCCTATCTGGAGGCGATCCTCCGTTTACCCTGCTAGGGTTATCCGGAAGATCTCCTCCACTTGTATCGCTTCCGACGACCGCCGCGTGCTCGACGAAGGGATGGCGCCATGTCACAGCACGTCGTCGCCGATGATCATCGGACGGGCTCCGCCTCGGTGGCGGGCGCGACTGGCCGGCGGGGTAATCCCTGGTGGGCCCTGGTGAGCGTTGCCCTCGGCGTCATCATGGTCGGCCTGGACGGGACCGTCGTGTCGATCGCGAACCCGCGGATCGCCGAGGACCTCAACGCCTCGCTGACCGACCTGCAGTGGATCACCAACTCCTATCTGCTGGCCCTGGCGGCGCTGCTGATCTTCGGCGGAAACCTCGGCGACCGCTACGGCCGTAAGCGGATCTTCCTTATCGGTGTGGTGGGGTTCGGTCTCTCATCGCTGGCGATCGGCCTGGTCGGCAACATCGTCGGGATCATCGCGTTCCGGGCGGTCCAGGGCGCGTTCGGAGCCCTGCTGCTGCCGAACACGCTCGCCATCCTGCGCGGCGCGTTCTCGCCCAGAGAGCTGAACCGGGCGATCGGGATCTGGAGCGGCGCGTCGTCCGTCTCGATCGCCGGCGGGCCGATCATCGGGGGCCTGCTGGTCGAGCACGTGAGCTGGGAGTCGGTCTTCTACATCAACGTGCCGATGGGCGCGCTCGCGCTGGGCGTGGGCCTGGCAGTGCTGCGCGAGTCCCAGAGCGAGAGCGTGGGCCAGCGCCATGACATTCCCGGCATCGTCACCCTGTCCGGCGGCCTGTTCGGCGTCATTTTTGGCCTGATCAAGGCGTCCAGCTGGGGGTGGACGGATGTGAAGACGCTCGCCTTCGTCATCGCCGGCCTGGCCGTGCTGGCTCTGTTCGTAGTGATCGAAACCCGGGTGCCTGCTCCGCTGCTGCCGATGCGGCTGTTCACCAACCGGTCGATCTCGGTGAGCAGCGCGGTCCTCGTCATCAACTTCTTCGCGTTGTTCGGCGTGCTGTTCTTCGTCACGCTGTTCCTGCAGAACGTCCAGGGTGTCTCGCCCATCGGGACCGGCGTGCACATCCTGCCGCTGTCTCTGGTAATGATGATCATGGGGCCGATCTCCGGCCACGTCACCGAGCGCTTCGGGCCCCGGCCGCCGATGGTGGCCGGGCTCGTCCTGTCCGGGGTCGCGTTGCTCCTCCTGACCAGGCTCGAGATCGGCTCCGGTTTCGGCGCGCTGTGGCCGTCGCTTCTCATGCTCGGCATCGGGATGGGCCTGGTCATCACCGCGAGCGCGGAGGCGATCATCGGCAACGCGCCGGTGGACGACGCCGGGGTCGCCGGTGGCCTGCAGACGACGGCACTGCAGCTGGGTGGCGTCATCGGCACCGCTGTGCTGGGCTCCATCCTCAGCAGCCGGGTGGGCTCGGTTCTGATCGACAAACTGACCGGCGCCGGCGCTCCCGCCGACGTCGCGAACCGCCTGACCGGCTCGAACGAGCTCATCAGCCAGGGAGTCGCGCCCAGGGTCACCGGTGCGCCGGAATCGGTGCAGGCCGCCGTGACGGCGGGCAGCCACTCGGCCTTCATGACCGGTCTGCACACGTCACTCGTCGTCGCTGGCGTCGCCACCCTCGTCGCCGCGGCGCTGGCCCTCCTGGTCCGACGAGGAGCCAACAGCGACGGCGCCGCCGTCGTCGTCCACTAGGCCGCCTCAGAGCCCGAGATCGGACACTGCCTCCATCAGCCGCCGCGTCGCACCTGAGGCGTCACACGCTCGTGCGCGGACCCTGTGGGTGAGCCGGGGGGATCGCCGACGGGAACGCCGAGCCGGGCCGACACGGTCCAGGCCAGCGTGGTGAGCAGGGCCCGCCGATCCTCGACGCGGCGCCCGGTGATGTCGACGGCCACGGTGAGATCGCCGACTAGGACCACCGCTCGGACGCGGCCGCGCAGGTAGACCTGGCCCGGCACGGGCAGCCGCCGCCGACGCGAACCGGCCATCAGCAATGTCCGCAGCGGGCCAGCCGTGAACACCAGGCACTGGATGGTCACCGCGGGGCCGCCCGCCCCGCGGGCCCGGAAGCTGCTGACATTCCCGAGGGCCAGTGGTAGGGCCTCGATCTGGCGGCCCGGAAACAGCGGCCGCAGGTCGGCGACGTCGAGCAGCGCCGTCGGATCCGGCCTGGCGGCGACGCCCAGCTGTGCCGGCGCCAGCTCCAGGACGTCGACCGACCAGGTACGCGCGCCGACGTCCCGGGACAGCCGCACGACCGATCCGACGCCGGGTGGGCACACCGCGGCGTCCAGGCCGAGCCGGCGCGCGACCGCGTGGCCGGAGGCACCGTCGTGCACCGCCAGCCACCAGGCGCCGGACGGCGCGTGCCAGACGCGCACCACCTCCCCGGCGGCCAGCGTCTCCGCGCCCGTCCCGCCGGCCGGATCGTCGACGTCGGTGTGGTACCTGAGGCGGCCAGGCCCGTAGCGTTCGCGCGCTTCGCCATGGGTGTCGTTACCTCGGGAGGCGCCGAGACCGCGGGTGTCGATCCCGGTCTCGAACCGGATGGTGATCTGGCGTGGCGTGCCGCCGCGGGCGGTCCAGGCCGCCGCCTCGGGCGACTCGTCGGACTCGAACGGCTTCACCGCCGCGGGCGCGTGCCCCAGCGCGGCGGCGTACACCAGCCGGTGACCGAGGGCGCCGATCGCCTCCGGCCCGGCCGCCGCCAGGTCGGGATCCGCGGCCAGGCCCGAGCCGACCCGTCGCCAGCGCCTGCGCCGGCGCCCGTCGTCCTCGTTGCGCGCACCGCCGATCACGATCATCGAGATCGTGGCGGTGGCGAGCAGCACGAGGACGAAGACGAGGAACCACTGCGCGGCGGGGCTGTTGATGGTGTCCTCGGTCTCGACCTCCGGCTCCACGAAACGGCGCGCGGCGGCGAGCCCGGCGAACGTCGAGACGGCGAGGACCAGGAAGACGCTGACGGTGGTGAGGCGGCGGACTCGGCGCCGCCGCGAGGTCTGGAACCGGGCGGCGGCGCGTTCGGCCTCGGCCACTAGCTCGTCCCGCCACCGCGACGGCGACGGCACCGCCTCCTGGAACAGCGCCCCGGCCGGCAGTGGCCCCCGCGCGGTGCGGACCGCGATGAGGCGCAGCACGGCGGTCTCGTGCATGGCGAGCGGCGGATCGTCCGCGCCGCGGCCGGACCCGGCGTCGGTGTACTGGACCAGCACGCCGAACCGGTCGTCGCGCCAGATGTCGACGAGCCCGCGCCGCGCCAGGTCGAGAACGATGGTCGCCACCGCCGTCGACGCCGCCAGGGTCGGGGAGGCGGCCACGGCGGCGGCCAGCGCCGGTTCCGGCCCCGCCTCGGCCGGCCGTCCCTCGTGCAGCAGCTCCCGCCTGATCCCCAGCCGGGTCAGTGCCACCGCGGCCGTCACCGCCGCCCAGGTCAGCAACGTCACCGCGGTCGCGACGTCCACCCACACGAGTTCGGCGCCCAGCACGATCATCGGGTCGGCACCACGGGAGGCCACCACGGTGGCGCCCCGTCGGCGAGTTCCGCGCGGGAATCCCTCTCGAGATCGGCATCAAGATCCGAGGCCATGTCCGAAACGTCGCATGTTCGCCAACGCGGGGCAATCCGCCGGCGCTGTCGCCTCCCCGACCCGGCGGGGCTTAGGCCGTGTCTGACGGCCTCCGGTCACGCGAGGCTCCGCCATTGCCGCGTGCCCTTTGGCCTAGCGGGCGCGCTGCACCCGTCGTTCGTCCCAGACCGGCTTGGCAGTCTCGCGAACCTTGCCGTCGGTTCCGAACACCAGGAAACGGTCGAACGACCGGGCGAACCAGCGGTCGTGGGTGACCGCCAGGGTCGTTCCCTCGTATGACTCCAGACCCTTCTGCAGGGCCTCGGCGGAGGCCAGGTCGAGGTTGTCGGTCGGCTCGTCCAACAGCAGCGCCGTCGCGCCGCCGATCTCGAGCAGGAGGATCTGGAAGCGGGCCTGCTGGCCGCCCGACAGCCGGTCGAACGGCTTGTCGCCGTGGCCGTCGAGCTCGTAGCGGCGCAGCGCGTTCATCGCCGCTCCCCGGCTCTTCGCGTGGTCGGCCCAGAGGATGTCGACCAGGGTGCGCCCCTGCAACTCCGGCCTGGTGTGCGTCTGCGCGAAATGCCCCGGCACGACGCGGGCCCCGAGCTTCCACTCGCCCTCGTGGGCGACGTCGCCGCCCGCGAGCAGCCGCAGGAAATGGGACTTGCCCGAGCCGTTCGAGCCGAGCACGGCGACCCGTTCGCCGTAGAAGACCTCCAGGTCGAACGGCTGCATGAGACCGGTCAGTTCCAGCCCCTTGCAGGTGAGGGCCCGCACGCCCGTGCGCCCGCCCCGCAGCCGCATGGTGATCTTCTGCTCGCGCGGCGGTTCCGGCGGCGGGCCGATCTCCTCGAACTTGCGCAGCCGCGTCTGGGCGGCCTGGTAGCGCGAGGCCATCTCGTCGCTGCGCGACGCGTACTGCCGCATGTCCACCACGAGCTTCTTCAGCTGCGCGTGCTTCTCGTCCCAGCGCCGACGCAGCTCCTCGAACCGCTCGAACCGTTCGGCGCGCGCCTGGTGGTAGGTGGCGAAGCCGCCACCGTGCACCCACACGACGCTTCCCGCCGGCCCCGGCTCGACGCTGACGATCCGCTGCGCCGCCCGCACGAGCAGCTCGCGGTCGTGGGAGACGAACAGCACGGTCTTGCGGGTGGCGCGCAGCTGCTCCTCGAGCCACTGCTTGCCCGGCACGTCCAGGTAGTTGTCCGGCTCGTCGAGCAGCAGGACCCCGTCGGGGCCGCGCAGCAGGGCCTCCAGGACCAGCCGTTTCTGCTCACCGCCGGACAGCGTCCGCACGGCCCGCCACTGCGCCTTCTCGTAGGGCATGCCGAGCGCGGACATCGTGCACATGTCCCAGAGGGTCTCGGCCTCGTAGCCGCGGGCGTCCGCCCAGTCGGCGAGGGCCTGCGCGTAGCTCATCTGCGCCGCCTCGTCGTCGCGTTCGACGAGCGCGACCTCGGCCTCGTCGACGGCGCGCGCGGCCCGCCGGATGAGCGGAACCGCGACCGAGACCAACAGGTCGCGCACGGTCCGGTCGTCGCGGACCGAGCCGACGAACTGCGGCATGACGCCCAGGCCCCCGCTGACGGTCACCGTGCCGGCGTGCGGCGCCAGCTCGCCGGTGATGATCCGCAGCAGCGTCGTCTTGCCCGCGCCGTTGGCCCCGACCAGCGCGGCGATGGCGCCATCCCCGACCCGGAACGAGGCGTCGTCGAGCAGCACCTGCCCGTCCGGCAGGTGGTACTCGACATGCGCGACCTCGACGTGGCTCATCGGTTCCATCCAAACCCATGAGGCCCCGCCCGGGGTCGGCCGGGTGGCGATCGCGACGTCAGGCCATCTGGTCGGGCGTGCTGGACCGTTCGATCATGCCGATGGCGGACTCGTCCTCCCAGGTGTAGCGGGCCAGGCCCTGCTGGAGCTGCATGCCGCCGCCGACCTCGGGCGGCATCACCATGAACGTCGAGAGCACCGTCTCGCCGCCGATCTCGACCGTGCCCTTCGCCGTCTCCAGCGTGACCGAGACGTCCTGGCCGCTGGCCTCCAGGGTCCGCAGCCAGGGGGCGCGCGCGACGCGGGCGGGAATCAGCTCGCCGCCGTCGACCACGTAGCCCTCGTTGTACGTGGGCTTTCCGTCGGCGCGCGGGGGATAGACCTGGAAGCCGAAACCTCGGCCGCTGGGGAACAGCGCCGCCTGCCACACATGGCCCCAGAACTTGGCCAGGCGGCGGATTCCCTGCCGGCGGATGCGGTCGGCGCCGCCGCTCAGATGGTGGACCTCGTCGCCGATGGTGAAAGTCCCGGTGGCCCGGCACAGCTGCTCGAACCGCCAGGGATAGCCGATGAGGTAGCCCTCCTCCTGGGTCGCCAGGATGCGGCGGGCGTCCTCGCTGGTCGAACCGTTCTCCCAGGGCGGCGCGGCCGGGTAGATGTCGATCTCGGCTTTGACGGGCACCTGCTCGCCGCCGCCCCACGGCGTCCAGCCGTCGATCTGCGCTCCCGAGGTGGTCGTGAGCGCCGTGCCGTCGAGCCGGACGCGCAGGTGGCGGTACGGCTCGACCAGCTCGAACGACAGCGGACCAGCACCCAGGACCCGTGGCCGGCCGTCCGGCCCGGCCGGGTCGTGTACCGGTCCCGTGCCGAACACGTTGTACACGCGCCCGTCCGCGAACCCGATGTTGACCTGGACGTCGTGCGTGTCCCACTGGTCGGCGACGGCCTCGACGCCGATGCGTGGAATGCCGAAGGTCCCGCTGTCGTCCCAGATCCACGCGTTGACCGACTCGCGCGCCTCCGGGTCGTCGGGCTGCCTGGCGAAGACGAACTCCCGTTCCTCGTCGAGGCCGCCGGTCAGGTCCATGGCCATGGGGTGGTCCCCTTTCATGYGGTCCACCGCGCGGACCGCGTCACGTAGTCGGCGAAGAGCGGCCGCACCTCGTCCAGGTCGAGGCCRAAGTCGGCCGGGTCCGGATGGACGTTCTCCTCGCGGTTCTCGGCGTTCTCGTGCCACCAGCGCCGCATCCCGGCCTCGAACGGTCCGGTGACGGGCTCGCCGAGCCAGGCGTAGAGCCGCCGGACCTCGCCGACGGGGTCGCGTTGCACGGCGCGGAAGTCCAGGTCGAAGAACCGCTCGTCGTGGCCCGCGTCGCGGAACTCCAACGCGCGTCGCATACCGACGGACCACTGCTCGACGTTGAGGGCCGCGAGGTAGTGGGGGTCGACCTCGTCGCTGAACATCGCGGCCGCCGTGGCGTACACGTCGGCGACGGAGACGAGGACCTCCGTCGGGTCCCGGTGCGTCATCACGAAACGTGCGTCCGGGAACGCCTGGTCGAGATGGCCGAGGTAGACCAGGTGGGTCGGGCATTTCAGCCGCCACGGCCGGCGCTCGGCGCCCCACTGGAGCAGTTTCAGCACGCGGCGTTCGTAACGGTAGGTCGACGTCAGGTCGGCGTCGAGCAGCCAGGACGAGTACGACGGGATCTGCGCGAATGCCTGGAACACCTGGGACTTGAAGTCGAGTCCCATGAGGTCGTGGTCCTCGAAGGGCCCGGTCGGCGATGACGGCTGCATCGTGGCCAGCTTCGGCGACAGCTGGCGCGTCATGGCCGACTTGGCCTGGGAACGGGCGATCCGCGGATCCGGGGCGGGCACGGTGGAGGGCGGCGGGCATGGCTCCTCGGCCTGCCACTGCACCAGCGAACGCGCCCCCGGATCCTCACCCAGCAGCGCGGCCAGCGCCGTGGAACCCGTGCGGGGGAGGCCCAGACCGATCAGCGGGCGTTCGATGACCTCGCCGTCGATCTCGGGATGACGGTGGTACCAGTCCTCGACCTGGAGGCGGTTCCTCAGCAGCCGGACGATGATGTCGCGCAGGGCGAACTCGCCGACGGCGGTCAGTCTCGCCTCCTTGCGTAAGGAGTCGACCAGCAGGTCGAGGCCCTCTCTGAACGTGTCCTCGCCGAAGTCCGTCAGGCTGGTCTCGGCGCGGGCCGCGGCGAGCAGGTCGTCGACGTCATCCATGCGTTTGCTCCCGGGATGGCTGGGTGCCCGGGCTGGCACCGGGCGTGGCGCTGGCGGCGGGTGTGTCCAGAGGCGGGACGGCGACGGCCGGTCGGGCCTCGGCGAGCGGAAGGCGGACACCGAGCTGGCCTGGCCAGGGCTGCGGCGCGCCGGATTCGCGGGAGCGGATTCGCGCGAAAATTGGTGGCAGCAGACTCCCCCGAATATGGGAGTCGCGTCAAGCTGCGCCGCGGCGCAGCGGGCTTCCGCCCCGTCCCGTCTCGGTCCTAGGAAAGGCCTGGGACGAGGAACTCCTCGACGAAACGGCGGACCGACGCGGAGTCGTCGGGGTCGACCGCGTCGCCCGGCGTCGTGACCAGGGACATGACCACGCGGATGACCCATTCGGCCGCGCGCGCGATATCGAGGTCGGCGCGTACCTCGCCGCGCGCGCGGGCCGTCTCGAGATAGGGGCGCCAGAACACGGCCATGCCGGGGACCGCCTGGCGCAGCCCGGCTCCCAGAACCGCGGCGCACGCCTCCGGTTCACTGGCTCGCAGCCGCAGGACCAGCGCGTCCGGCTCCTGCCGCCGCGAATAGCACACCGCCTCGGCGACCTGGGCGGCCAGTCCTTTCCTTTTCGAGACGAGCGCGCGGGCTCCGGCCCAGAACTGTTCGTCCTGCCGGATCAGGGCCGCGCCGAGCAGTGAGGCCTTGTCGGGGTAGTGGCGGTAGAGCCAGGCCCGCGAGAGGCCGGCCTCGTCGGCGACCCGCACCATCGTCGTGCGCCGGATCCCGACGTCGCGCAGGCAGCGGACGGCGGCGTCGAGGAAGATGGTCCGCACCGAGTCCGGCGGGTCCGCGGCCGCCGGGGTGAAGCCGATCATCGGATCACGAAGTCCTTGAGGTCTGGCTCGGCCGTCCACGTCCAGTAGTCGACGACGCGCCAGGGGCTGACGCCGTGGATCTCGCCGCGGGAGTTCTTGAAGTAGGAGTGCCTGATCGACGGCTGCGACCACACCAGCGTCCTGATCTCCCGCTGGGTGCGTTCGTGCCAGTCGTCATAGCGCTCCTGGTTCGGCTCCATCGACACGTGGCCGCCRCCGATGAGCTCGTCGAGGCACCGCGAGATGTAGCGCATCTGGCACTCGGAATGGAAGATCAGGCTCGCGCCGTGCGCCAGGTGTGTGCCCGGCCCGTACATCAGGAACAGGTTTGGGAATCCCGGCACGGTGATGCCGAGGTAGGCCGCCGGCCGCTCGCCCCAGAGCTCCAGCAGGTCCCGCCCGTCGCGGCCGGTGATCCGCATCGGCGCCAGCACCTCGGTCATCCGGAAGCCGGTGGCGAACACGAGCACGTCGGCGGGGTGGCGCCGCCCGTCGACGGTCACGACGGCGTCCGACTCGATGTGGTCGATGCTGGTCCGGACGAGGTCGACGTTGTCGCGCCGCAGGGTCCGCAGCCAGCTGCCGTCGTCCTGCAGGGTGCGTTTGCCGGTCGCCGGATAGTCCGGAACCACCTTCGCGATCAGTTCCTCGTCACCGCCGCACTGGCTGGTGATCAGGTTGGTGAACATCTGGCGGATGAGCTCGTTGTGCGCACTGATCGCGACCTGCTGGTCGGGATAGGCCGGATCGACGCGCGCGCCCGCCAGCCCGGCGTCGCAGCCTGGCCAGAGGATCAGGAAGCGGTACCAGCGGCCGTAGAACGGCAGGTGTCGCAGCGCCCAGCGGACACCGGGGCCGACCTTGGCGTGGTAGTTCGGGTTGGCGAACATCCACTGCGCGGTGCGCTGGAAGACGGTGAGGTGCCGGACGTCGGGCGCGATGGCCGGCGCGATCTGGAAGCCGCTGGCCCCGGCTCCGATCATCGCCACCCGCCGGCCGGCCAGGTCGACGTCGTGATCCCAGCGCGCGGTGTGGAACGCGGGGCCGGCGAAGTCGTCGCGGCCGGGGATGTCCGGCATCTTCGGCCGGTTGAGCTGACCGACCGCCGAGATCACCGCGCGGGCGGTCAGGACGCTCTCGGTGCCGTCGGGCCCGAGGCAGCGGACCGACCACGTGCCATCGTCGTCGTTCCAGTCGGCGCCGAGCACCTCGGTCCGCCAGCGGACGTGCGGGGCTACGCCGCGGGCGTTCATGACGTCCTCGAAGTAGCGCTGGAGCTCCGGCTGCTGGGCGAAGAACTCGGTCCAGTGGTCGCTTGGCTCGAAGCTGTAGCAGTAGAAATGGTTGCCGACGTCGACCCGCGCGCCCGGGTAGGAGTTCTCCCACCAGGTTCCGCCGACACCGGCGTTCTTCTCGACGATCGTGAACGGAATACCGGCTTCCTTCAGCCGGATACCCGCGAGCAGGCCGGACTGGCCGCAGCCGATGACCACGACGGGGAACGCGGCCCGGCCGGCCGGCGACGACGTCGCCTCGATCCTGCGGTCATCCGTGCCGGCGAGCTCCATCTCCTCGAGCAGCATCGGCACGTATTCCGGCGCGACCTCGCCGCAGACCAGCCACTCCATCATCTCGTGGAGCTCGTCGCCGGACAGGGACCTCGGGTCCGGGCACCCGGCGTCGCGGTAGTCCCGGATGACGTCGAGCGCGAGTGCCCGGACCTCGGCCTTGTCCTCCTCGGACATGAAGCCCTGGACCTCGTTGAGGAACAGKCCCGCCGGCTTCAGCCGGCCGCGAATCAACTCCAGATCCCCGGCCATGTGAACCATCGACATCATCAGCGTCGGGATGCTCACGTCGAGCAGGGCCGCGGCGATCTCGTCGTCAGAGGTGGTGAAGGTTTCGCCTGCGTGACGGTTCCGCATAAGGTATACAGTAGTACACAAGATCGATATTGTGTCTACGGACGCTTCGTCCACGGACCTCAGGTCTATGGATCTGGTGTCCATGGACATCGTGCCGACGGACGCCGTGTCCACGGTCGGCCGGTGCGAGGTCGACGGGTGCGAGGGAGAACCGTGCGCCAGGTCGTCGTGATGCGACAGATCGTCGTGACGGGTGCCGTGAGGGCTCGGGTGCCACGGGTCGCGGTCCGGGCCGGCGAACGCGTCGAGGCGTTGACGCGGCCGTGACCGGCGTGGTCGTCACCGGCGGCGCCTCGGGTATCGGTGAGGCCTGCGCGCGGGCGCTGGTCGACGAGGGCCGGCCCGTCGTGCTCTGGGACCTGAACCAGTCGGTCGTCGACGTGGCCGCCTCGTTGGGGATGAGCGCCGTCGTCCTCGACGTCACCGACGCGGCGGCGGTGGCGGCCGCGGTCGAGGCGTCGGTGGCGACGCTCGGGGGAGTCGACGGGCTGGTCCACGCGGCCGGAGTCGTGAGCATCGATCCGATCGGTGCGCTCAGCGCGGATCTCTGGGACAAGGTTCTCGACGTCAATCTGCGCGCCCACGCGCTCGTCAGCCAGGCGCTCCTGCCGTCGCTGCGCGCGGCCCCGGGTGCCGCCATCGTCGGGATCAGCTCGATCGAGGCGCTCCAGGGCAACGGCGCGATTCCGGCCTACTGCGCGTCGAAGGCCGGCCTGCTCGGGCTCACCCGCTCGATGGCGCACCAGCTCGCCGCCGACGGCATCCGCGTCAACGCCATCTGCCCCGGCTACATCGAAACCCCCATGATCGCCACGGCGCTCGACGTTCCCGGCCTGCGGGAGAAGTTCGAGAAGAGATCTCCGCTCGGACGGCTCGGCCAGCCGGCTGACGTCGCCAACGCCGCGGCTTTTCTGCTGAGCCCCAAGGCCGCGTTCATCACCGGTGCCTGCCTGGTCGTCGACGGCGGCGCGACGGCGGTCGACCCCGTCTGACCGTCCGGCTCCGCTGACCGRCCGGCCGGCCGGCCTGCCTGCTGGCCCGGCACGCCGGACGTCTTTGCCGGGTGGGCCACGTCCGGGCGGCCGGGCCCGAGAGCCCGCCGCGATAGTGTGCCGGCTGACCTGGGGAGTGTGGATGAAGTACCGCAAGTTCGGTCGAACCGGCGTCGAGGTCAGCAGTCAGTGCCTGGGCGCGATGATGTTCGGGGTCATCGGCAACCCTGACCACGACGAGTGCGAGCGCATGATCGGCCGGGCGCTCGACGCCGGGATCAACTTCATCGACACCGCCGACATCTACTCCCGCGGCGAGAGCGAGGAGATCGTCGGCAAGGCGGTCGGGGCACGGCGCGACGACGTGGTCATCGCGACCAAGTGCTTCAACCCGATGGGGACCGACCGCAACCAGCGCGGCGGGTCCCGGCGATGGATCATGAAGGCCGCCGAGGACAGCCTGCGCCGGCTCGGGACCGACTACATCGACCTGTACCAGGTCCACCGGCACGACTGGGACACCGATCTCGAGGAGACTCTCGGCGCGCTCACCGACCTGGTCCGCCAGGGCAAGGTGCGGTACATCGGCTCGTCGACCTTCCCGGCGGACTGGATCGTCGAGGCGCAGTGGGCCGCCCAGCGTCGTAACAGCGAACGATTCGTCAGCGAGCAGCCGCAGTACTCGATCTTCGCGCGGTCGGTGGAGCAGGCCGTGCTGCCGGCCTGCCTGCGCCACGGCATCGGGGTGATCCCGTGGAGCCCGCTGTCCGGCGGCTGGCTCACCGGCAAGTACCGGCGTGGCCAGGACGAGCCGGCCAGCTCGCGGTACGCCGCCGGCAGCGTGTTCGCCCGGGGCCGCACGATCTCCGGCGATCCGGACTCCGAGGCCAGGTTCGACGCGGTGGAGGAGCTGTCCAAGATCGCGGCGGCGGCCGGCCTCTCGCTCACCCACCTGGCGCTCGCGTTCGTCGACCGCCATCCGGCCATCAGCTCGACGATCATCGGCCCCAAGACCGTCGAGCAGCTCGACGACGTGCTCGCCGCCGTCGACGTCGTGCTCGACGACGCCACCCTCGACGCCATCGACCAGGTCGTGCGCCCTGGCACCGACCTCGCCGGCGTCTTCCACATGACCGGAGACCCGTCGCTGCGCCCCGAGCTACGCCGCCGGCCGGTCGCGCGGTCCTGAGGTCAGGTGCGCCCGGCCCGGCCCGGCTGGACCGGGCCGTGGCCCGCGTCAGTGGACGACGAGGCGTAGTGGCTGCGTCCGGTCGCGGTTGAGCTGGTCGAGCGCCGCGGCCGTCGCCGCGTCGGCGGGCAGGTAGACGACCAGACGTTGTTCGTCGTCGACGGGGAGCTCGAGGGTTTCGTAGGCGAGGCGAAGCGCGCCGGCATCGGGGTGGGCCAGGCGCAGGACGCCGCTGCTCTTCGCCAGGCTGGGAACCGCGTCGACCCGGTGGGTGAAGGCCTCCCCGGCGGTGACCGTCAGTTCGTCCACGAACGCCGCCATGTCGGGACGCGCCCGGAAGGGGCCCTGTTTGAGCGCCGCGACCTGTTCGTCGGCCACGTGGGCCCAGTCCGGGTAGGCGGCGCGGGCGCGGCTGTCGGTGAAGACGTACCGGGCGAGGTTGGGCTGCGCGGTGTCCAACAGCCCCGTGGGTCCGGCGAGCCGTTCGTAGCCGGCGGTGTGCGCGAGGATGTCGGTGAGCGGGTCGAGCAGCACCGCGGGTGTGGGCTCGAGGCGGTCGAGCAGGGCCTGGACGGTCGGGCGGACGACGCGCGACAGGCTGCCGAGGCCCCGGCAGTTGAACGCGGGGTCCGCGGCCTTCGTCAGTCGGTGCAGGTGGACGCGTTCGCCCATGGTCAGCCGGAGCGCGTCGGCGAGGGCCGAGAGCACCTGCGGGGACGGTCGGCGGTCGCGCCCCTGCTCGAGCCTGATCACGTACTCGACGCTGACGTCGGCGAGGGCCGCCACCTCGGAGCGGCGTAGCCCAGGGGCACGGCGGCGCGGTCCGGTAGGCAGGCCGACCTCGGCCGGGCTGACCTTCTCGCGGTGTGTACGCAGGAACAGCCCGAGCTCGTTGTCGCTCACGGTCCGACCGTAACAGCGTCCCCACCGTTGTTGGTGTCCCCGTCACTACCACCCTCCGCGCGGCCTTCCTGAACGCCCGCCCGCTGGCGAGAGTCGCCAAAAAGGGGCTCGGCGACGTCGAGCCCGACTCTGCGTCCGCGGGAGCTGAGAATCATGAGCGGTACGGTTGTGGTCATTGGCGGGGGTTATGGCGGCGCGGCGGTCGCCAAGGCCCTCGAGGCCGAAGCCGAGGCCGATGTCGTTCTGATCGATCCACGGGACGCCTTCGTCAACGCGGCCGGGTCGCTGCGGGCGCTGGTTCAACCGGCCTGGGCTCCCAGGATGTTTTTTCCTTTCGCCACGCTGCTCACCCGGGGCACGGTGATTCGAGAGCGAGCGGTCTCGGTGGATTCCGGCGGTGTCACCCTTTCCTCGGGGCGGCATGTGCGGGCGGACTACCTGGTGCTCGCCACCGGCTCCAGCTACGCCTACCCGGCCAAGTCGAAGGCTGACGCGACCGAGGACGCGCTGGCGGACCTGCGCGACACTCACAAGGAGCTGGCCGACGCCGAGCGTGTGCTGATCGTCGGCGCGGGTCCGGTCGGCCTGGAGTTTGCCGGTGAGATCAAGGATGCCTGGCCGAACAAGTCCGTGACCGTCGTCGACCCCGCCGAGACGCTGCTGGCGGGCTTCGAGCCGGATATGCGCGACGACCTGCACCGCCAGCTCGAGGACCTGGACATCCAGCTGCGCCTGGGAGTCAGCCTGACGGCGCCGCCGCCGACAGAGGCCGGCCGGGCCGGGACGTTCACCGTCGCCACGGCCGACGGCGCCGAGGTCACCGCCGACATCTGGTTCCAGGCCCACGGGGTGCGTCTCAACAACGACTACCTTGCCGACGGCCGGCTCACCACGCTCACCGCGCGCGGCGAGGTCGCCGTGACCGACACCCTGAACGTCGCGGGGCACGACCATGTCTACGCGGTCGGCGACCTCACCGATGTCGCCGAGGACAAGCTGGCCGCGTATGCCCTGCGGCATGCGGAGGTCGTGGCGACGAACATCACCGCGCAGCTGCGGGGCGAGCGGCCCACGACCACCTACCAGCCGCTGCCACATCCGATCATCCTGCTGCCGCTCGGACCGCGCGGCGGCGTCGGGCAGATGCCCACCCCCGAGGGCCCGGCCGTCGTCTCGGCCACGACGGTCTCCCAGTACAAGGGCGTCGACCTGTTCACCGGCCGTTTCACCGACCAGTTCGGTCCCACCGCGGCCTGAACGACCTCCACCGGGATGGGGCCGCCGCCTTCGACCCTGCGGCGAAACTCTCCAGAATCAGGAGGAGTAACGCGGGCGGACGGCGGCGGCCAGGTCGCCGTGCAGGTCCGCCAGCAGCCGGACGCACTCGTCCGCGGCGTCGAGAATCATGTGATGGTGGGCGTCCGGCAGCGTCACGAAGGTCGCTGCGGCGGGCAGCGCGCCGCGCGCGTACGCGGCGATCTCGTCGGTGACGATCAGGCTGAGTCCGGCGCGGACGTACCACACCGGCATCCGTAGCCGCGCCAGGCTGTCCACTACCCGGTCGTTGTCGGTCGGCGCGAGTCCGTGCTGGTCGAACTTCCAGGTCCAGCCCTCGGCGCCCGTGCTCGTGGTCGGTCGCACGGCGTACTCGGCGACCGGGTGGACCAGGTCCGCCGACGGTTCCGGCTGCGGTGGCTGCAGCCGGAACCGCGCGGTCGCGGTCTCCCGCGAGGTGTAGACGATCTCGCGCCCGGGTGGGAGCGACGCCACCCGTGGCGGTGGCGAGCCGGCCGGCCRCAGCATCGAGTCGAGCATGATGACACCGCCGAACCGGTCCGGGTGGCTGGCCGCGGYGACCGCCGCGACCCGGCCGCCCATGCTGTGACCGATCACCAGCGCCTGGCGGGACCCGACCGCGTCGAGCACCGCGATCAGCTCGGCGGTCCACATGTCCACGCCGTAGTGTTCGCGGTGCCCGCTGTCGCCGTGGCCGCTGAGGTCGAGTCTGATCACCCGCCAGCGCTCCTCCAGCGCCGGCAGCATCCGGTACCACCACAGGTGGTGCGCCCGGTAGCCATGCACGAGCAGCAGGTCGCGGCTGCCCGCCCCGGACACGGCGTAGCGGATCGGCACGCCGTCCACCAGCACCTCGTTCGGCAGCGCGGGCGCGGGCGCGGGCGCGGGCGGCCCCGGCCGCGCGGGCGGCTCCGCCCGTGCTGGCCCTGCCTGTGCTGGCACCGCCGTGCCACCGGACACGCCGGTCTCGACCGGGCTCATCCCGCCTCCGACCCGTCCACCCCGTGCAGTAGTCAGAACGAGCCGATTCTCGTCCCGCCCGGTCGGTAGACGCGCACGAATGTGGCCAGCGCACCAGTCCCTGAGGACAAGGCCGGGCCGGGCCACGCGGTGTGTGCCGGCGGTCGCCGCTGTTCCCGCGAGCAATGATCAGAACATGATCGTCGACTGTCAGGACTCGCCTGATTCCTCCAGGCTTGACGTATGCCGATATCGGAATATGGTTGCGGTCATGGCACGAGCAGCGACGACGTCGGACGTCTTCAACGCGATCGCCGAGCCGCAGCGTCGGGAGATCCTGGTGCTGCTGCGGGCGGGTGAGCGGCCGGTGACCGAGCTGGCCCAGGAGCTGGGGATGACCCAGCCGGGGGCGTCCAAACACCTGCGGGTGCTGCGGGAGGTCGGGCTGGTGCGGGACCGCAGGGCAGGCAAGCAACGCCTGTACGGCCTTGACGCCTTCGAGTCGGTCCTGACGTTCGCGCCCGACGGCGCG
>NZ_MBLN01000110.1:0-50280 GCF_001854645.1 Pseudofrankia sp. EUN1h
CCCGCCCCGCGTGACCCGCCCCGCGTGACCCGCCCCGCGTGGCCTCTGGCCGCTCCGGAACCGGGCGCTGGCACGGGTGGCACGT
The DNA here is from genome assembly GCF_001854645.1 of Pseudofrankia sp. EUN1h. Taxonomy (NCBI): domain Bacteria; kingdom Bacillati; phylum Actinomycetota; class Actinomycetes; order Frankiales; family Frankiaceae; genus Pseudofrankia; species Pseudofrankia sp. EUN1h. The sequence goes on from NZ_MBLN01000110.1 coordinate 86, forward strand.
GGCCCCACCCCGCGCCGGGTGGCGGGCTGGACTGGGTGAGCAGTTGAGGGTCCGGTGCGGTGGGAGCCCCGGTGCGCGCGCGGGCGGGCCGGGCACGATGTGGGCTTCGGGGCGGGCGAGGTGGCTCAAGCGGGTGAGAAGGCCTGGTGTGGTGGGTGTTGCGGGGGTGCGGCTCCCCAGTACGTCCGATGAACGGACGCGTTGCCAAAGCGCCTGGTTTGTGTCCTGCATGTAACAACACCTCAACGGCCCTACCCGTTCGGTCGCCGGAGGGCTAGGTTTCCGCCAACTCGGCGGGGTCGTGCCACGGGGCGCCGGAAGTCATGTTCGATGCCCTGTAGCGCCCGTCGAAGCAGGAAGACCGAAGCGGTTCCGATCATCATGACCGGTACCCRCACCGCATCCTCCGCGGCCGCTGGCGGCCCGCCGGAATCCTCCGGTGGATCGTGGCGGTCCGCGGGTCGGGGCGTCACGCTGGCGGGTCGTCCGGGCACACGTAGGAGGAAGTTGATGGCAAGACGCAGGCTCCTGGGCGCGCTGGCGCTCGCGACGGCGGTATCGCTCACCGCCGCCGCCTGTGGCAGCGATGACGGAGACTCGGGTGGCTCGGATGGTGGCAAGCCGTCCTACACCATCGGCTTCCAGGGCCCGCTGTCCGGCGACAACCAGCAGCTGGGCATCAACGGTGAAGACGGCTTCAAGCTCGCCATCGACGAGGCGAACAAGAAGGGTGACCTTCCGTTCACCCTGAAGACCGTCAGCTCCGACGACGTCGGCAGCCCGGACCAGGCTCCGGCCGCGGCGCAGAAGCTCGTCGACAACAAGGACGTCATCGCCCTCGTCGGCCCGATGTTCTCCGGCGCGACGAAGGCCAGCGAGCAGTTCTTCTCGGACGCGAACCTGCTGTCGGTGAGCCCGTCGGCGACCAACCCGACGCTGACCTCGCTCGGCTTCACGACGTTCTTCCGGGTCATCCCGACCGACGACGTGCAGGGCAAGGCCGCCGCCGACTACATCTCCAAGGCCCTCAAGCCGACCAAGGTGTACTCGGTGGACGACGCCAGTGAGTACGGCACCGGCCTGTCCAAAGTCATCGAGACGGAGCTGACGGCGAACGGCACGACGTTCGTCCACGAGAGCGTGAACCCGACCAAGGACTACACGTCCGAGGCCACCAAGCTCGTCGCCGAGAAGCCGGACGTGATCTACTACTCCGGCTACTACGCCGAGTTCGCGCTGTTGACCAAGGCGCTGAAGGACAAGGGCTACACCGGCAAGATCCTCTCCGGTGACGGTTCGCTCGACCCGCAGTTCATCGCGCAGGCCGGTGCCGCCGCTGCCGAGGGCGCCCTGATCAGCTGCCCGTGCCTCTGGGCGCAGGCGGACCCGAACGCGGCTGGCTTCGTCAGCGCCTACAAGGCCCTCAACGGCCAGGACCCGGGTACCTACTCGGCCGAGGCGTACGACGCGGCCAACGCGATCATCGAGGTCCTCAAGAAGCTCGGCCCCGGCGCTGACCGCGCCGCCGTCTCCGCGGCCTTCAAGACCATCGACTACAAGGGTCTGACCAAGCAGATCAAGTTCAGCGACAAGGGCGAGGTCAGCGACCAGGCCGTCTTCATCTACACGGTGAAGAACGGTGCGATCAGCCTGGTCGGCCCGGTGTCGAAGCTGGTCCCGACCAGCTGACCAATCGGTCGGTCGGTTGGGACCCCCGCCGCGGGCCTCGCGCCCGCGGCGGGGAGTGCCGCTCACCCGGCAGGTTCGTGACGGACGGGCGGCGGGCGTACGCGTCCGCCGCCCGTTCCGACGTTCGCGGCAGGTCAGGGAGTGGCAGCGGTGGGTCCGGCGGCCCGGTGGGCCGCCGGCAATAATCGCCGCGGCTGGGGAGTGCCGTGCCGAGACGTGGCACCGCCAGCCCCACCATGAACGAGTGACCGCGAGGCGGTGGCTGCCTCCGGTCATGCACCTCAGGTTTTGCGTAGTGATGTTGCCTGCCTGATGCGCGACCATATTCTGGTCAGCCGCCCCAGGCCGGAACGACTTTGCCCCAGGCTGGAAAGATCTTGCCTCGGGCCGTGCGGCCCTGTTCCGCCGCGCCGTGGCTGTAGATGATATTGACAAGGCGGATGCATGGGCTTCGTCCACCAGTTCTGGCAGCTGACCATCGACGGGCTGATGTCCGGCTCGTTGTACGCCGTGATCGCGCTTGGCTACACGCTGGTGTACGGCGTCCTGCAGCTGATCAACTTCGCGCACAGCGAGGTGTTCATGCTGGGCGCGTTCGGCGGCCTGTTCGCGGCCAGAGGATTGGTCAACGGCTTCAGCGACACCCCGTCCGGCCTGGCGTCCGTGGGGATTGTCCTGGTCGGCCTCGCTGTCGGCGCGCTGTGCGGCGCCGCCGCCGCGTTCACCCTCGAGCGGGTCGCCTACCGGCCGCTGCGCAAGCGGAACGCGCCCCGGCTGGCCTACCTGATCAGCGCCATCGGCGCCTCGCTGTTCGCGGTGAACATGGCCGGCAAGCTGTGGGAGCGTCAGAACGTCACGATGGAACTTCCGTTCACCAACGGCACCGTCTTCCACGTGTTCAGCGCCGAGGTCAACACCAAGACCCTGGTGATCATCCTGGTGGCGGCGGTGATGCTGGTCCTGCTCGACACGCTCGTCGCCCGTACCCGGCTCGGCCAGAGCATCCGCGCCGTCGCGCAGGACGCCGACACCGCGACCCTCATGGGCGTCAACGTCGAGCGGGTTATCCTGCTGACGTTCATCATCGGCGGGCTGCTCGCCGGTGCCGGCGGGTTCCTGTACGCGATGACCTTCAGCGCCTCCAACAACATGGGCTTCATCCCCGGCGTCAAGGCRTTCACCGCCGCGGTGCTCGGCGGCATCGGCAACGTGCGCGGGGCCATGCTCGGCGGCATCGTGCTCGGCCTGGTCGAGAGCTACGGCGGCTACATCTTCCAGGCCTCCTACAAGGACGTCATCGCCTTCCTGGTGCTGGTGCTGATCCTGATGGTCAGGCCGACCGGCCTGTTGGGCGAGCGGCTGGGGAGGGCAGCATGAGCACGACCTCGGCGACTCCCGCCTCCCCTTCGGTGGCGCCAACCCCGCCACCGTCACGACCGGGCGGCGCGGCGGGGCTCGGCCGCGCGGCCACCGCGGCGCTGTTCAGCCTGGCGGGGCTTCGCCAGCTGGGCGTCTGCGTCCTGATCGGCCTCGCCGTCGCCCTCATGACCGGCCCCAACGGCAAGGCGGCGAAACCACTGGGCGCCGTCCAGGACGCCATCCTCGCGCCGCGGATCGTCAAGTTCCTGGTCTTCGCCGTCCTGCTGTGGCTGCTCACCGCGCTCTGGCCGCTCGCTCGCCCCCTGTGGTTGATGGTCAAGGCGGCGGTCAGCGAGCCGGTGACGGCCGTGGCCGAGAAGCGCTTCGCCCCGCTCGGCCTGAACCTCGTTCTGCTGGTCGTGGCGATCATCATGCCGATGTTCTTCTCGAACGCGGCGGTCACGTGGATGGTCGACGGCGTCGGGATCTACGCGCTGCTCGCGCTCGGCCTCAACGTCGTCATCGGCTACGCCGGCATGCTCGACCTGGGCTACATCGCCTTCTTCGCGATCGGCGCCTACGCGACCGCCTACTTCGGCTCCAAGACCGCGATCCCCGCGCACTTCCCGCACTCGCTCAACCCGTTCTTCATCTTCCCCATCGCGTTCCTCCTCGCGGCGGTCGCCGGCGTCCTGCTCGGCGCCCCGACGCTGCGGCTGCGCGGTGACTACCTGGCGATCGTCACGCTGGGCTTCGGCGAGATCATCCAGCTGATCGCGAACAATGCCCATTGGACCAACGGCCCGCGCGGGGCGTTCGGCGTCCCGCACCTGTCGATCCACCTCCTGGGGATCAACTACTCCTGGAAGCTCGATCCGAAGCCGTACTACTACCTGCTGTTGGTGATCATCGTGCTGGTGATGATCGCCTTCGGCCGGCTGGAACGGTCGCGGATCGGCCGGGCGTGGGCGGCGATCCGGGAGGACGAGATCGCCGCCGAGGCGACGGGCGTGCCGACCCTGCGCCTCAAGCTGCTCGCGTTCGCGATCGGTGCGTCGGTGTCCGGGTTCGCCGGGGTGCTGTTCGCGAGCAAGCAGTTCTTCAACCCGCAGATCTTCAGCCTGCAGGCGTCGTTCCTGGTGGTCACGATCGTGATCTTCGGCGGGATGGGTAACCGGCTGGGTGTGGTCGTCGGCTCGGTCGTCCTGCAGGGGCTCGCCTTCTACCTGCGTGACACGGTGCCGGCGACGGACCGGTTCATCTATTTCGGCGCGGTGGTGATCGTCATGATGATCTTCCGTCCGCAGGGCATCATCCCCTCGCGGCGCCGTAAGCGTGAGATCAGCCTCGCCGAGCACGGCGTCGGTCATGCCGACTCGCTCGGCAGCGCGCCGACCTCGGAGAGCGGGGCCCGATGAGCAAGCACCGCGCGACGGGCGCCGGGGGCGCCGTCCTCGTCCCCGGCGGCCCGGGCAGCGTCGTGGATACGACCGACGAGGCCGGCGCGGACCTGGTGGTCAACGCGCGCGACCTGACACTGCGCTTCGGCGGCGTGACCAGCCTCGACGGGGTGACGCTGCGGCACCGTCGCGGCGAGATCCTCGCGGTCATCGGACCGAACGGCGCCGGCAAGACGTCGCTGTTCAACTGCCTGACCGGCGCCTACAAGCCGCAGCAGGGCTCGGTGGCGTTCTCGCCGGAGCCCGGCAGATCGCACTCCATCGTCGGGAAGACGCCGCACTCGATCACCAAGCTCGGCGTCGCGCGGACGTTCCAGAACATCCGGCTGTTCCCCGCCCTGTCCGCGCTGGAGAACGTCCAGATCGGCGTCGAGATGCGCCAGCGCTACGGCTCGATCGGCGCGATCTTCGGAACGCCGCGGATGCGGCGCGAGGAGCGTTCCGGGGTCGAGAGGTCGCTCGAGCTGCTCGACCTGGTGGGGCTGCGTCACCGGGTGCACGAGCTTTCCGCGTCGCTGCCGTACGGTGAGCAGCGCCGCCTGGAGATCGCCCGGGCGCTCGGCACCAACCCGAAGCTGCTGCTGCTCGACGAGCCGGCGGCCGGCACCAACCCGTCGGAGAAACTGGAGCTCGCGGAGCTGATCCGTACGATCGCCGGCACCGGCGTCTCGGTGCTGCTGATCGAGCACGACATGCGCCTGGTCATGTCGGTCGCGGCGAACGTCACCGTGTTGAACTTCGGGCGGGTCATCGCGCACGGCACGCCGGCGGAGGTCCAGCGTGACCCGGCCGTCGTCGAGGCGTATCTCGGTAGCCAGGACGACGAGTCCGCGGGCGGGGACGACGCGCCGGACGACGCGCCGACGGAACGGCTGACGCGTAACGGCGGCACCGGAAGGGACCAGCACTGATGCTGTTGGAGCTCGTCGACGTCGAGGTCGCGTACGGCGCCGTCACGGCGCTGCGCGGCGTCCGGCTGACGGTCGACGCCGGAGAGATCGTCACCCTGCTCGGGGCGAACGGCGCCGGCAAGACGACGACGCTGCGCACGATCTCCGGCCTGCTGCGGCCCCGGGCCGGGCAGGTGCTGCTCGACGGCGAGCTGCTCTCGAAGATCCCGGCGCACCAGCTGGTGCGCCGCGGGGTCGCGCACTCGCCCGAGGGCCGCCGGATCTTCCCGTCGATGTCCGTGCGCGAGAACCTGCTCATGGGGGCTTTCCACGACCGCAAGCACGTCGGGCCGGACCTGGAGCGCGTCTTCGGGCTGTTCCCCCGGCTCAAGGAGCGGGTCTCCCAGGCCGGCGGCACGCTGTCGGGCGGTGAGCAGCAGATGCTGGCGATCGGCAGGGCGCTGATGAGCCGGCCACGGCTGCTGCTGCTCGACGAGCCGTCGATGGGCCTCGCTCCGCTGGTGGTGCAGACCATCTTCGACGTGATCGCGCAGATCAACGCCGACGGGGTCGCGGTGCTGCTGGTCGAGCAGAACGCGGCCCAGGCGCTGAAGATCGCCAATCGTGGCTACGTGCTGGAGACCGGCCAGGTAGTGCTGGACGGGCCGGCGGGCGACCTGCTCGCCGACGACCGGGTCCGCCAGGCATACCTGGGCGAGGACGTGTCCGTGCCCGAGCAGGAAGTTCCCCACCAGCTGGCCAAGTAGCGACGCGGCGCTCACTGGCGCGTCCGTCGCCACCGCCACCACGACCGCCACCACCTTCCCGCTGTCCCGCCGTCGCCGTCACAGTCGTTCGCCTCGCCGGCAGCCAGCCGGCGGGGCCCCGCCTCGGCTGGCGGGGACCCGCGGAACGGCTGACGCGGACGGAAGAAGGCTGGAGCCTCCCACGTCTCAGGACCGGGGCCAGGGGTTGTCCAGCGGCCGGCAGCCACCCAGCTCGGCGGGCAGCTTGAGGGTGACGAGGTCCGGGGCTCGGTGGTCGCGGGACTGGAATCCGGCGACCCAGGGATGACTTCGGCTGATGCTCTCGACGGGCTTCCAGTCTCTGCCGTCGCGGGAGTCGGTGCCGAAACGCCGGACGCCGACCACGAGCAGCAGGACCGCCAGGACGATGAGGGTTGCGATGACCATGTGAAGAGAGTGCGTCCGCGCGGTTATCGCGGTCCATCTAATTTTTGTGGCCGAGACCGTTAAGCTGTTCTACGTGATCGATGTCCGACGGCTCCGGCTGCTCCGCGAGCTCGACAATCGGGGGACGGTGGCCGCGACCGCCGCCGCGCTGCACCTGACCCCGTCCGCCATCAGTCAGCAGCTCGCCGCGCTCTCGCGTGAGACCGGTGTCATGCTGCTGGATCCGGTCGGCCGGCGGGTACGGCTCACCCCGGCCGCCAGGGTGCTGCTGCGGCACGCCGACGAGATCTTCGCCCAGCTGGAGCGGGCCGAGGCGGACCTCGCCGCGTTCGACGAGGGCCGGCTCGGCGAGGTGACCATCGCCGCGTTCGCGACGGCGATCACCGGGATCGTCGCGCCAGCGCTCCAGGAGCTGCGGATAACCCATCCCGGCCTGCAGATCACCATCGTCGACGTCGGACCGCCGGACTGCTACGACATGCTGATCAGCGGCGAGCTGGACATGGCGTTCGACTTCGTGGCGACCAGGCCGGACGACGCCCGCTTCGAGATGGTCAAGATGGTCGACGATCTGTTCGACGTCGCGCTGCCCTGGGACCATCCGCTCGCCTGCCTGGATCAGGTGCACCTGGCCCAGCTCGCCGACGACGACTTCATCGCCAGCCGGCCAGGGACGGCCTGCCTGGAGATCATGCAGGCCGCGTGCGCGGCGGCCGGGTTCGCGCCGCGGCTGCGGCACCGCACCGACGAGTTCATCGCGGTCCTCGGCCTGATCGGGGCGGGGTGCGGGATCGGGCTGATCCCGCGGCTCGCCGGCCTCTCCTCGACGGACCAGGTCGTGCTGCGGCCGCTGGTCGACGCGCCGGCGCGCCGACTCGCGGTGTCGCTGCGGCGCGGCTCCGCGGGCGCGCCGCATCTCGCGGCCGTGCTGCGCGCGCTGACGACCGCCGCCGGGTCCGCCCTGACGGAGCCGCCGACGGTGCCCCCGCGCAGCGTCCGGCCGGCGTCCGTCCTGGCGGCGGTGCCGGCCCAGGCCGGCTGACCCGGGGGCTGGCTGACCCGGGGCCGGTTGACCGGGGGCTGGATGATCGGGGGGCTGGCTGGCGGCCGATGGCGACCCATCGACTACCTGGCGTAGTCAATCGCCGATTGTTGTTGCGCCAATGACTTGCGCGCGCACGCGCGTTACCAGGTCAGCCGGCTGTCGCCGCGCCCCCTCTCGCCGACCGCTGGCCGTGGCCGTCACCCCGCGCGACCATCGCCGGCCAACGGAAAGCTGACGGATGGTCAGGGCACGCGGGGTTTCCGTCGGTGATGGCCCGCGAAGGCTCCGAGTCCTGATACACCAGCGCTACAGCACAAACGAATAGCCGATCAAGAAGCAGGGACAGTCATGCATCCGACGGTGGAGCGTTTTCAGACGCGCCTGCGGGACCTGGGCGCCATGGGCGAGGCCAGGGAGCTGCCGAACAGCTCGCACACCGCCACCGAGGCCGCGGAGGCGCTCGACGTGTCCGTCGGCCAGATCGTGAAGAGCCTGGTCTTCCTGGCCGGCGAGAAGCCCATCATGGTGCTGGCGTCGGGTGACAACCAGGTCGACACGGAGAAGGTCGCCGAACTGCTCGGCGAGCCGGTCGGGCGTGCCGGCGCGAAGACCGTCCGCGAGGCCACCGGCTACGCGATCGGAGGGGTGCCGCCGGTCGGCCACGCCACCGAGATGCGCATTCTCGTCGACCGCGACCTGCTCGCCCACGCCGAGTTGTGGGCCGCCGCCGGGACCCCCAACGCCGTCTTCCAGACCAATCCCGACGAGCTCATCGCCATCACCCGCGGCGAATGGGCCGACATTCGCCACGAGTTCTAGGAGCTATCCCACCGCTCCGGCAGGGACCCCGGGGACCCCTCGTCTGGCTGCTGACCAAGCGCCGTAGCCGCTGACCTGGCCGCTCAGGGCCAGGCGGCCGCCGGACGGGCGGTGTCTACCGCCGGACAGAACCCTGGCGAGTGACGATAGTCACGATAGTCTGCCGCAGACCGCTGATCCCGATTGTCCGAGGCCGGTGAGTGCGCCATGCGAATGGGCCGGGAAAATCTTCGAAAGACCACGGACCGGGCGCCGCGCGGCGCGGCGGCGGCCCACGGTGGCAGGCATTTCCCGACCGGTTGGACGCGCGGCCGCAGCTACACCCTTACCCAGGACGTGGAACTCGCCGACGACGTGCCCTGGCAGACCGACGACTGGTCGGCCGACGACTGGAGCGCCTGACGCGCCAGCCTAGGGCTGGACCGGGCCGAGGACCTTGTCCAGGTAGTCGTTGGTGAGGACGCCCTTCGGGTCCGCCGCGGCCCGGACGGCGAGGAACTCGTCGAACTTCGGATAGCGGGGGCGAAGCGCCTCGGCGTCCTGGGTGTGCAGCTTCCCCCAGTGCGGCCGGCCGCCGGCCGTGGTCATGATCTTCTCGACGAGGGCGAAGTACTCCTCGTGCGGCGTGCCGTGGTCGACATGGACCGCGACGTATCCGGTCGCCCGCCCGTACGCCGTCGACAACCAGATCTCGTCGGGGGCCGAGACCCGGACCTCCACCGGGAACGAAATCCTCAGGCCAGATTTCTCCAACGCACTCGTCAGCTCACGGACGACACCGACCAGCTCGTCTCTCGGAACGGCGTACTCCATCTCCTTGAACCGCACCCGCCGCTCCGAGGTGAACACCTTGTACGACACGTCGGTAAAGGTGCGGGAGCTGAGCGCGCGGGAGCTGACCTTCGCCGCGGGCGCAATCGTGCGCGGCAGGCGGCGGCCGGTGGCCACGACCATGCCGAACACCCGGTTGGACAGGAAGTCGTCGTCGAACCAGCCGCGTAGCCGGGGCAGCGGGTCGAGCCCGTCGGACAGCGGCGCGCGGGTGTTGCGTTTCGTCAGCGTCCGGTCGGTGTGCGGGAACCAGTAGAACTCGGCGTGGTCGGCGCCGCCGACGAACTCGTCGAACCCGTCGAGCAGGTCGGCCAGCCGCGCCGAGCCCTCCTCGGCGCGCAGCGCGAACAGCGGTACCGCCTGCAGGGTCACCGACGTCACCACGCCGACCGCGCCCAGGCCCACCCGGGCGGCGGTGAACAGGTCGGCGTGCTCGTGCGCCGAGCAGAGCACGATCGTGCCGTCGCCGCGTACCAGCTCGAACGCGCGTACCTGGGTGGCCAGCCCCCCGAACCTGGCGCCGGTGCCGTGCGTGCCCGTCGCGAGCGCGCCGGCGATCGTCTGCTGGTCGATGTCGCCCAGGTTGGTCAACGCCAGCCCCGCCTCGGCGAGCAGCCGGTTGAGCCGGCGCAGCGTCATCCCGGCGCCGACCGTCACCAGCCCGCTGCCCGCGTCCAGCGCGAGCAGGTCGGCGCAGCGGTCCATCATCAGCTGGGTGGTCCGCTCGTCCGGCCTGCCGACCGGAGTGAACGAATGCCCGCTGCCGATCGGGCGCACCCTGGTGCCGTCGTCGAGCGCCTTGCGCACCAGCGCGGCGACCTCGTCGGCATCCGTCGGGTGCGCCACCGCCATCGGTGTCGCCACCTGGTTACCAGCCCAGTTCGACCACGACGCCGACGCGTCGGACCGCATACGCCGCCAGCCGGCGGAAGAGCCCACGGATCACCTCCGAATATCCGCACCCAGCTTCCCTGTACCCCGCGCGCGGCGCGACGCGGGGGTGGGTGTGCGCGACCAACTGCCCGCCCTTGGCCGAATCTGGGGTGATCCGGCTCCCGTCGTACAGATATGGCGAACGAGCCCGACAGCCGACACGATGGGGATGTGGTAGCGCTGGAGAATCTGGTAGGGATCTTTACGCGGCCGGCTGCCTCGTCACGGTCCGGTCATCCACCAGCGGCGCCGCCACAGCCCGACTGGGACCGGCTTGCGACGGCCACCGCCACGCTCGACCMGCCGTTCGCCGTCGTTGACCTGCCGGCGCTGTGGGCGAACGCGGCCGACCTGGTCCGGCGGGCGGCCGGCAAGCCGATCCGGGTCGCCAGCAAGTCAGTGCGGTCGCGGGCGGTGCTGCGCGCAGTCCTGGCGACCGACGGATTCGCCGGCATCCTCGCCTACACCCTCCCCGAGGCGATCTGGCTCGCGGAGGAGTTCCCCGACGTCGTCGTCGGCTACCCGACGGCCGACCGGGCCGCGCTGCGCACGCTCGTCGACCACCCGTTCGCGGCGAGCCGGGTGACGCTGATGATCGACTCCGTCGAGCAGCTCGACCTGATCGACACGGTCCTCGGCGCGGCCCGGCCGCAGCTGCGGGTCTGCCTGGACCTGGACGCCTCGCTGCGGCTGGCGGCCGGCCGGGTACACCTCGGGGTGCGCCGCTCGCCCGTGCACAGCGCCGAGCAGGCGGGTGAGCTCGCCGAGGCCATCGCCACCCGGCCGGGCTTCGCGCTCGTCGGCCTGATGGCGTACGAGGCACAGATCGCCGGCATGGGCGACGCGCCGCCCCCGCCCCCACTCCCGTCGGCGGCCGAGCCCGCCGACGGCTCCGGCTCTGGTTCCGGCTCGGGCTCTGGCTCGGGCTCGGCTCCCCGCCTCGAGCCCGCGCGCCGGGCGGCGGCGTCGGCGCGGGCCGAGGCGGTCCGGCGGATGCAGGCGCGATCGAGGGCCGAGCTCGCCGAGCGGCGGGCGGCGGCGGTGGCGGCCGTGCGGGAGGTCGCGCCGGGGCTGGAGTTCGTCAACGGCGGCGGCACCGGAAGCGTCCACCTGACGACGGCCGAGCCGGCCGTGACCGAGATCGCCGCCGGCTCCGGCCTGTACGGGCCGACGCTGTTCGACATCTACCAGGCGTTCACGCCCGCCCCGGCGGCACTGTTCGCGCTGCCGGTGGTGCGCCGGCCAGCGCCCGGCATCGTCACCGTCGCCGGCGGCGGCTGGATCGCCTCCGGCCCCGCCGGCCCGGACCGCGTACCTCGCCCGGTCCACCCCGCCGGCCTGCGGATGATCGGGACGGAGGGGGCGGGCGAGGTGCAGACCCCACTGCGCGGCCCGGCCGCCGACACCCTGCGGATCGGCGACCGGGTCTGGTTCCGCCACGCCAAGGCGGGTGAGCTGTGCGAGCACGTCAACGCGCTGCACCTCGTCGGCGCCGACGGCTCCGTCCAGGCCGTCCCGACCTATCGCGGCGAGGGCCGCGCCTTCTGAACCGCGTGTGCGGCCCACTGGGCTTACCAGGTCGTCCTCCCGCTGCGCGCGAGGAAGTGGCGGCGGCTGGCCGGCAGCGCCAGCAGCGTCGCGCAGGCGGCGGTGAACGCGAAGAACACGAACGACGCCGACTCGTGGTAGACGGTCAGCTTGACCAGGCCGAACGCGGTCTGGGCGGCCAGCAGCCCGGCGGCGAGTCGGGCAACCTTGTCCCCGCCGCGGCCGAGCCGCAGCCCGGCGACGACGCCGGTCGCGGCCATCAGCATCGCCCAGCCGGCGACGAGGTACTCCGCGTCGCTCAGGCTCGTCGTCACCGAGAAGCCGATGGACGCGGCGAGCTGGAACAGACCGAGCGGCACCAGGAACAGGGCCTGCGCGGCGCGGATCGTGCCCGGGACGCGTAGACGGGCGCCGGCCGCCGGTCCGGCCGCGACGACCTCGGGCGCGATGCCCTCGGGCGCGGCGACGTCCGTGGTGGTGATGCGGGTGGTGGTCATCGAGCGCTCCAATGCGGTGGGAGACGCGCTCCTGCTCGGAGCGCCGGCCCCGCTCGTCGCGGCGGGGTCGTGGCACTCACAGTCCGGGCGAGGGCGTCCCGGGCGCATGGTCCCGATGTCGCCTTTCGGCGGGGACACCCCGCCCCACTGGCTGGGACCTCGCGTCCCGAGAAGGACGTGACGGCCGCATCGGGTCCGCGGGACGCGCCCCCGCCGAGCATGAGCGCCACCACCGGGCCGCCTCGGTCCGGTCACCTCGGGAGGCGTCATGACCACGATCACCAGCCAGGCCCGCTCCACCGGCCAGGCCCCCGCCACCGCGCCCGCCGGCCAGGTTCGGTCCACCGCGACCGCCGGCTTCGTCGCGTCCGCCACGGCTTCGCCGGCGGACGTGGACGCCGCGCGCCCCGTCCACGTCCGCCGAAAGGCCCTGCTCGGGGCAGCCGCGGCGGGCGTGTGTGCCATCGGTTTCGTCTATCTGTCCCTCGACTCGCTCGTGCACCCGGGTGCGAAGTACTACCGGGACGTCGTGTTCCTCTGGCCGTGGCTGTCGGGCGCGGCCGCGCTCGTCGCCCTGCACCTGGTCCAGCGGCGGCCCGGCCGGCGGACGGAACGGGTCGGCGCGTGGCTCACGCTCGGCGGCATGGCGCTGTCCGTCCTCGGGATGGCGCCGCGCATGGCCGGCGGCGACGAGCCCTGGACGGCTCTGCTCGGCCCCGCGATGCTCGCCTGGGTCGTCGGCATGGTGGTGCTGGCGGTCGGCACGTGGCGGGCGGGTGTCGTCCCCACCTGGGCGGCCGTCGCCCTCGCCCTGGCCGAGCCGTCGACCGTGGCCCTGGCCTGGGTGCTGCGCTCGGTCTCGCCCCTGGAGGACGTCGGCAGCTACAGCGGTGCCCTCGGCAACGCCGTCGCCTGGCTCCTGCTCGCCTGTGCCCTGCTCACCACCGCCGACCAGCACCGCGACCCCGCCACGCGAACCATGCKCCAGAGATAGCCGAATGGTAGGCGCTATCTATGAAGACGCCATCTGCATAGATAGCGCCTACATACATCTACAGACGCCGGGACAAGGCCGATCGAACAGGGCTGCTGGGTGGCTCGTGGGGTCGCGGTCGCGGGTGGAGGCGGGCCGGTCGCGAGAATGGGGCATGCTCAGTCACGACGATGTTGACGACATCACGACCAGGGCGGCGCGGGACGGGCGGCACGGGGCCGCGGCCGCGCGGTTCGAGGAACTGGCCGCCCAGCCCGAGCGCCACGGCGGGGAGGTCAACCGAGCGGCGCTGCTCGTCGAGGCCGGCAGCCAGCACGGGCTCGCCGAGGACTGGGACGCGGCGATCCGGTGCTACCAGGAGGCCATCGCCGACGGCGGCTGCGAGGGGATCGACCCCCGGGTGTGGCTGCACGACGCGTATCTGCGCGCGGGGCGGCAGGACGACGCCGCGGGTCTGCTGCGCGAGCTGAAGGCCAGCCGCAGCAAGGATCCGGACCTCTACGCCGCGGTCGCCGAGTCCCTCGAGGTGAGTGGGCAGCTCTCCGATGCCCATACCTGGTTCACCATGGGCTACCACCGCTGTGAGAACGCCGACGTCCCCGAGTTCATGATCGATCTTCTGCTCGTCGGTCGCCGCCGGATCCGCGCCGAGCTCGGCTACCCGCTGGACGACCTCGACGAGCTGGCCGACGACTACCTCGCCGCCGTCGGGGACTGACCTCGGCGAACGGCTCGACCGAGATCGCATCTGGTAGCCACATCGATACGGCTGAGCCGGCCGCTGGCGGGCGAACGTGGCCGGCCGGGGTGATGCCCTGGGACCGTCCCAGGTCCCGTCACAGGCGTCGCGCTGGCGTCTCACCCTCCACCCGCGAACTGCGTTGGATGGCCGTGCGTATAGGCACCCCCATCCGACACGCTTCCGCCAGCGATCGGTGAAGTGTGTCGGATGGGGGTGTCTAGAGGCTCGCCTATCCGACACAGAACCGGGGTCGGGGTCAGGCGGTCGGGTCGGGGGCCAGGACGGGGCGCAGGGTGTCGAGCACCGTCGGGTCCTCGATCGTCGGCGGCACGGCTGGGGAGCGGCCGTCGGCGATCTCGCGCATGGTGCGGCGCAGGATCTTGCCGGAGCGGGTCTTCGGCAGCGCGGCGACGACGTCGACCCGCTTGAAGGACGCCACCGGACCGATCTCGGCGCGCACCCGGGCGACGAGCTCGTCGGCGAGGACCGCCGGGTCGATGCCCACGCCGCTCTTGACGACCACCAGCCCGCGTGGCACCTGGCCCTTGTACGAGTCGGCGACCCCGACGACCGCGCACTCGGCGACCGCCGGATGCGCCGCGAGCACCGCCTCCAACTCCCCGGTCGAGAGCCGGTGGCCGGCGACGTTGATGACGTCGTCCGTGCGGCCCAGCACGTACAGGTAGCCGTCCTCGTCGACGTAGCCGCCGTCGCCGGTCAGGTAGTAGCCGTCGAACGTCGACAGGTACGACGACACGTAGCGGTCGTCGTCGCCCCACAGCGTCGGCAGGGTGCCCGGCGGCAGCGGCAGCCGGATGGCGATCGCGCCCGCGGTGCCGGCCGGTACCTCCACAGCGGCCGGGTCTGACGGGTCGAGGATGCGGACGTCGTAGCCCGGCATCGGGACCGTCGGCGAGCCGGCCTTCGCCGGCAGCCGCTCGAGGCCGATCGGGTTGGCGGCGATCGGCCAGCCGGTCTCGGTCTGCCACCAGTTGTCGACGACCGGCACGCCGAGCATGCTCGTCGCCCACTCGTAGGTGGCCGGGTCGAGCCGCTCGCCGGCCAGGTAGAGCGCCCGCAGTGAGGCGCCCACGTCGTACTTGGCGAGGTGCGTGCCGGCCGAGTCCTCCTTCTTGATCGCCCGGATCGCCGTCGGGGCGGTGAAGACGACCTTCACCCCGTGCTCGGCGACCACCCGCCAGAACGCGCCGGCATCCGGCGTGCCGACCGGCTTGCCCTCGTAGAGGACGGACGTCGCGCCGACGAGCAGCGGGCCGTAGACGGTGTACGAGTGGCCGACCGCCCAGCCGATGTCGGAGGCGGTGAACATGACGTCGCCGGGGCCGATGTCGTAGACGTTGGTCATGGACCAGGTCATCGCGACGGCGTGGCCGCCGTTGTCGCGGACGATCCCCTTCGGGTGGCCGGTGGTCCCGGACGTGTAGAGGATGTACAGCGGGTCGGTGGCGGCGACGGTGACCGGGTCCGCCGGGGTGGCGCCGGGGACGACGTCCGCCCAGTCGTGGTCGCGGCCGGCGACCAGGTCGCACCGCTGTTGCTCGCGTTGGACGATCAGGCACCGCGTCGGCGGGTGGGCGGCGAGACGCAGCGCCTCGTCGAGCATCGGCTTGTACGGGACCAGCCTGGTCGGCTCGATGCCGCAGGAGGCGCTGACGACGAGCGTCGGGCGCGCGTCGTCGATCCGGGCGGCGAGCTCCGCGGGCGCGAAGCCGCCGAAGACGACCGAGTGGACCGCGCCGAGCCGGGCGCAGGCCAGCATCGTGATGACCGCCTCGGGGATCATCGGCAGGTAGACGATGACCCGGTCGCCGCGGCCGACGCCGAGCGCGGCGAACGCGCCGGCGGCGCGCGCGACCTCGTCGCGCAGCTCGCGGTACGTGTAGCGGCGCAGGGTGCCCGTCACGGGCGAGTCGTAGATGATGGCCGCCGCGTCGCCCCGGCCGTTCACCACATGCCGGTCCACGGCGTTGAAACAGGTGTTCAGCTCGGCGTCGGGGAACCAGCGGTACAACGGCGGCCGGCTGGCGTCGAGGACCCTTTCCGGCGGGCGGGCCCAGTCGATCGCGCGTGCGGCCTCGGACCAGAACTCCTCCGGCCGGGCGAGGCTCTGCTCGTAGATCCGTCGGTAGTCACCCATCTCGCGCTCCCTCTCGGTCTCCACCGCCCGGCCCGCCTCGACCATGCCTGCCCGCGCCGCCCGCCATGGACGGAGATCCGCGGCGTCCGCGTTCGCCGTTCGCCGTTCGCGGTCGCGTCCAGCGCGGTCACGGTCGCACGGGCGGCCGGCCAGCCACCACCATCGTCCGCTCCGCGACACGGCCGCCACGACGCCTGACCTGCCCGTCTGCCCAGGACCTGCGGGCCCCGACAGACAGGCCAGGCGGGGAAGGCGTCAGACCGGCTCGGGGAGAGCCTCGCCGGTCCGGGGCGGCGGCACGGTCGCCCGCTCCGCGCCCGCGCCGGTCAGCGACCGGACCTCCATCTCGGCGTACTTCGCCTCGTCGACCCGTTCCCGGCTGGTGACCGTGCCGAGCCAGCCGAGGAAGAACGCGAGCGGGATCGAGACGATCCCCGGGTTGTCCAGCGGGAACCAGTGGAAGTCCACCGACGAGTCCTTGATCATGGAGGCGCTGCCGGCCTTCCCGGAGACCACGGGGGAGAAGACGATCAGCACGATGGCGGAGATCAGGCCGCCGTAGATGCTCCAGAGCGCGCCGCGGGTGTTGAAGCGCTTCCAGAACAGCGAGTAGAGGATCGTCGGCAGGTTCGCCGACGCGGCGACCGCGAACGCCAGCGCCACCAGGAAGGCGACGTTCTGGTCCTTGGCGAGGATGCCGCCGACGATCGCCACCAGGCCGATGACGACCGCGGTGATCCGGGCCACCCGCACCTCCTGCTCGGGCGCGGCCGTGCCCTTCTTCACGACGCTGTTGTAGACGTCGTGCGCGAACGACGCGCTCGCCGTGATGGTGAGGCCCGCGACGACGGCGAGGATCGTCGCGAACGCCACCGCGGCGATGATGCCGAGCAGCAGTGTGCCGCCGAGCTCGAAGGCCAGCAGCGGCGCCGCCGAGTTCGCCTTGCCCGGTGCCGCGTTGATCTTGTCCGCGCCGACCAGGTACATCGCGCCGTAGCCGAGCACCAGGGTGAACAGGTAGAAGACCCCGATGATCCCGATCGCCCAGGCGACGCTGCGGCGAGCCTGGATCGAGCTCGGCACGGTGTAGAACCGCATCAGGACGTGCGGGAGCCCGGCGGTGCCGAGCACYAGCGCCATCGCGAGCGAGATGAAGTCGATCTTCGTGGTGTTGGTGAGGCCGTACTTGACGCCGGGATTGAGCACGGCGTCCTTCTTGGGACTGGCCGCGGCCGCGTCGCCGAGGACCGAGGACAGGTTGAAGCCGGCCTTGCCGAGCACCCAGAAGGTCATCAGCGCGGCGCCGAGCACCAGCAGGACCGCCTTGATGATCTGCACCCAGGTCGTGCCCTTCATCCCGCCGACGAGGACGTAGACGATCATCAGGACGCCGACGATGGCGATCGTCAGGTTCTGCCAGGCCGTGCCCTTGACCCCGAGCAGCAGGTTCACCAGTCCGCCGGCGCCGGTCATCTGGGCGAGCAGGTAGAACAGGCTGACGGTGAGCGTCGAGATGGCGGCGGCGGTGCGTACCGGGCCCTGGCGCAGCCGGAAGCTCAGCACGTCGGCCATCGTGTAGCGGCCGGTGTTGCGCAGCAGCTCGGCGACCAGCAGCAGCGCCACCAGCCAGGCGACGAGGAACCCGATCGAGTAGAGGAACCCGTCATAGCCCTGCAGGGCGATGGCGCCGGCGATGCCGAGGAAGGACGCCGCCGAGAGGTAGTCACCGGAGATCGCGATGCCGTTCTGCCGGCCGGAGAACGCGCGCCCACCCGCGTAGAAGTCGGTGGCGGTGCGGTTGGCCCGCGAGAAGCGGATGACGATCGCGAGGGTGACGACGACGAACAGGGCGAAGATCGAGATGTTGACGGCCGGCCTGCCGACCGTGTCGGCCGCGAGGTTCACCGTGGTCCCCGTGCTCCCTGTGGTCACCGCGCATCACCCCCGACCTGCGTGCCCTCGAGCTGCGTGCCCTCAAATCGAGCGCGCAGTGCGGCCGCCGCCGGGTCGAGCCGGCGGTCGGCCCAACGGACGTAGACCGCCGTGATCACGAACGTCGACAGGAACTGGCCGAGCCCGAACAGCAGGCCGACGTTGATGTTCCCGCCGACCTTGTGTGACATGAAGCCGGACGCGAAGGCGGCCAGCAGCACGTAGAGGAAGTACCAGGCCAGGAAGAGCGCGGTCATCGGGAACACGAACCGCCGGAAGCCGCGCCGCAGCTCGCCGAACTCGGGACTGCGCTGTAGATCGAGATAGCTCTCCTGCCCGCTGGCGGACGCGCCAGGGGCGGCCTCGCCGGGGGATGACTGGATGGTGCTCACGCGGCTGCCTCCACTCCGCTGGAGGCCACCGGCCACGCCTCCGCCTCGCGGTCGCGCGGCCCCTGGCCCGGTGTGGCCCGGACGTTGGGATACTCCGGGCGATCGGTGTGACGGCCGTCACCGTAGGGGCGTGCGCGGGCGCCGTGGAGACCGCCGCGCGGACCAAGCTGTCGGCGGCACGAACCCGGCGCCCGACGGGCCGGCACGCCGCGCCGAGCGGTCGGTCGGCCGAGCCCGGCGACGAGCGGTCGATTCCGCGCGACGAACGGCCCGCGCGATGACCGGCCCCGTGCGGCGACCGGCCCGTGCGGCGACCGGCCCCGTGCGGCGACCGGCCCGTGCGGCGACCGGCCCCGTGCGGCGAACGATCCAGCGCGGCGACCGGCCCCGCGCCGCGAACGATCCAGCGCGGCTGACGGCCCCGCGCGGCTAACGGTCCGGCGGGCCGAAGGCCAGCGCCCGGTCGGAGGGCGTGCTGTCGGGGGGCGTGGCGCGGGCGGCGCGGACCCCTTCGGGGACATGCAGGCGGGTCAGCACCCGCCCGACGCCCGCGGGCACGGTGGCGGGCGTGCGCAGCGAGACCAGCACCATCACCGCGAACGCGAGCGGCACCGTCCACGCGGCCGGCTGCGCCAGCAGCGCGCCCGCGAGCCCCGCGGGTGCCCAGCCGAGCATGGTCGCCATCGCCGCGGAGGTCGCCGTCAGGCCGCCGACCGCGAGGCCGCACAGCGCTCCGGCCACGCTCAGCCGGCGCCACCAGATGCCCAGCACCAGCAGCGGGCAGAACGTGGAGGCGGCGACCGCGAACGCGAGGCCGACCGTGTCGGCGAGGCCGACCCTGGTCGCCAGCAGCGTGCCCGCCGCCGGCGCGGCGACGGCGAGCACCGCGCCGGCCCGGAAGCCGGCGACGCCGGTGCGGGTGCGGTGGCGCAGCAGGTCCTGGCTCAGCACCCCGGCGACCGAGACCGTCAGCCCGCTGGAGGTCGACAGGAACGCCGCGAACGCGCCGCCCATCACCAGCGCCGCCAGCGCCTCGCCCGCGGCCCCCGGCAGCACCCGCGCCGGCAGCGCGAGCACCACGGTGTCGGTGCGCCCCGTCAGCAGCAGGTCGGGGGCGTACACCCGGCCGAGCGCCGCGTACACCGGCGGGAACAGGTAGAACGCGCCGAGCAGCCCGATGACGGCCGCGGCGGTGCGCCGGGCCCCGCCGCCGTCGGGGTTCGTGTAGAAGCGGACGATCACGTGTGGCAGGCCCATCGTGCCGAGCAGCAGTGCGACCAGCAATGAGTACGTGCGGTACAGGGTGTGGTCGCGGTGCGCGGAGCCGGCCGGCGCGGAGCCGGTGCCACCACGGCTGAGGATCGTCTCGGCGCGCGGAACCGGCGTCCCGACCGGGAGAGTCACCGTGCTGCCGGCCGCGAGCACCGCCGTCCCCGTCGGCCCGAGCGCGACCGGGTCGAGGCGGACGGGGCCGGCGACCGGCTCTCCGTCCAGAACGCCGTACATCGTGAACGTCGTGGGGGTGTCGACCCGGACCCGGACCGTGTCAACGAGGCGGACGGTGACCGGCCGGACCGTCACCGGGTGACTGTCGGCGGGCGCGGCCGGGGCGCCGTCGCGCCACCACACCGCCAGCAGGAAGAACACCGGGATCGCGATCGCGGTGAGCTTCAGCCAGTACTGGAACGCCTGCACGATGGTGATCGAGCGCATCCCGCCGGCCAGCACGTTGAGTACGACGACCCCGGCGACGATCACCACGCCCAGCCAGGCCGGGGCGCCGGTGGCGGCGCGCAGCGCGAGGCCGGCGCCCTGGAACTGCGGGAGCAGGTAGAGCCAGCCGATCCCGACGACCAGCACCGAGGCGACCCGGCGTAGCCGCGCCGAGCCCATCCGGATCTCCGCGAAGTCCGGCAGGGTGAACGCGCCGGACCGGCGCAGCGGGGCCGCGACCAGCACCAGCAGCACCAGGTAGCCGGCGGTGTAGCCGATCGGGTACCAGAGCATGTCGGCGCCGGCCGCGAGCACCAGCCCGGCCACGCCGAGGAAGCTCGCCGCCGACAGGTACTCGCCGCCGATCGCCGACGCGTTCCACCGCGGGCTGACCACCCGGCTGGCCACGTAGAAGTCGCTCGTCGTCCGGGACAGCCGCAGGCCGAGCGCGCCGACGGCGAGGGTGGCGACGCAGACCATCGCGACGGCGAGCGCCGCCGGCCAGGCGGGCGCCGTCACGGCCGCTCGCCGCCGGCCTCGTCTCGCCCGGACAGCAGGTCGGTGAAGTCGTTCTCGGTGTGTTCGGCGGCGCGCACGTAGGCCCTGGCGACCACGACGAGCGTCGGGTACACGGCCACGCCGAGCACCAGCCACGGCACGCTCACCCCGAGGCCCGGGACGCGCGTCCCGGCGAGGTCGGGCACCAGCGCGAACAGCGCGGGCAGCAGGCCGAGCACCACCCCGAGCGCCACGAGCACACCGATCGCGAGCCGGCGCTGGTCGCGCAGCAGGCCCCGCAGGTAGACGTCGCCGAGGACCGTCTGCTCCTCGAGGTCCCGGCTGGCCATGCCCCGGGCTGGCCGCACGGCCGTCCCGGGCCGCTCAGCGGGCCGGCCTGATCTGCTCCGCCGATCGGGCAGGAAACCCGAGCCTCCGGACCTCCCAGATCGACTCCGCAAGCTCCGTCGATCCGGCAGGAACCCCGGATCCGGTGGGGACCCCGGCGCGGACGTTGTCCGCGGTCCCGTCACCCGCACCCGACGCGGCGGTGACGCCGCCTTCGGAGGCGGCGGGTCAGCCGGAGCGTCCGGGGGCACGGGTGAGGCTCGCCGCTCGGATCAGCCGGTCGCGCAGCGCACGGGTGTGCCGGCGGCTGACGGGCAGTACCCGGTCGCCGAGCCGGACGGTGCAGTGGCCGTCGTCCATGCGCAGTTCGTCGACGTAGGCGGTCGCGACCAGCGTGCTGCGGTGGATCCGGACGAAGCCCGCCGCGGCCCAGCGTTCCTCCAGCGTGGACAGCGACACCCGGACGAGGTGCCCGCCGCCGGCGGTGTGCAGCCGGACGTAGTCGCCCTGGGCGACGGCGTAGCGCACCTCGGACCGGTGGACGAAGCGGGTGACGCCGCCGAGCTCGACCGGGAACGTCTCGTCCTCGGCGGTGGTCATCCCGTCGTCGGACCGCCCGCCGGCGACGCCGACGAGGGCCGGTCCGTCGACCGGGCCGGTGAGGCCTGCGAGGGAGGCGGCGCCGGTGAGGGCGGCGGTACCGGCCGGGCCGGGCCGGGCGGGTGCCGTGGCGGCGGCTCCGGGCGCCTGGCGAGCGGCGCGGATCGTTTCGACGACCCGGCGCACGGCCTCGGCCAGCCGGTCGGGGCGCACGGGCTTGAGCAGGTAGTCGGTCGCGCGCAGGTCGAACGCGTCGACGGCGTGGCCCTCGTGCGCGGTGACGAAGACGACCTGCGGGGGCGCGGCGAACCGGCCGAGCACGCGGGCGAGGTCCAGGCCGTCGAGCCCTGGCATCCGTACGTCACAGAACACCGCGTCGAACGCCTGGGCGTCCAGCGCCCGCAGGGCCTCGGCGCCGCCGTCCACCGCGCGTACCAGCCCGATCCGCGGGTCGGCGTCCAGCAGCCAGGCGAGCTCGTCCCGGGCCGGCGCCTCGTCGTCCACCACCAGCACGGCGAGCGCCCCCGGCGCCCCTGCCCCTGACCCCGCTGCCCCTGACCCTCCTGCCACCGGCCGGGCTGACGCAACACCCGCACTCATGATCACGGATCGTAGCCGCCGGGGCGCCCGGTATCCATAGCCCGATCTTCCTCGGCTCGATCTTCCTCGCCGCTAGGGGACCTGGACGCCGGGGGCGAACTTGGGGACGCGGAAACTGACCTTGGTGCCGGCACCCAGCGCCGTCTCGACGACCAGGCCGCACTCGTCGCCGAAGACCGAGCGCAGCCGGGCGTCGACGTTGCCGAGACCCACCGAGTCGCCCACGTGCGCGCCGGCGAGGATGCGGCGCACGACCTCCGGATCGCTGCCCGCGCCGTCGTCCTCGACCCAGATGTGTGCCGCCGCGCCGTCGTCGGTCGCCCCGAGGGACACGTGCCCGACGCCGGGGCGCCCCTCGATGCCGTGCCGGACGGCGTTCTCCACCAGCGGCTGCACCGCCAGGAACGGGATGACGACCGGCAGCACCTCGGGCGCGACGAGGATCTGCACGGCCAGCCGGTCGCCGAACCGGGCCTGCTCCAACGCCAGGTAGCGCTCGACGTTGCGCAGCTCGTCGGCGAGCGTCGTGAACTCGCCGCTGCGGCGGAACGCGTAGCGGGTGAAGTCGGCGAACTCCAGCAGCAGCTCGCGTGCCCGCTCCGGGTCGGTGCGCACGAACGACGCGATCGCGGCCAGCGAGTTGTAGATGAAGTGCGGGCTGATCTGTGCCCGCAGCGCGCGCAGCTCCGCCTCCACCGCCCTGGTGCGGGACGCCTCCAGCTCGGCGAGCTCGACCTGGGTGGAGACCCAGCGGGCCAGCTCCTCGACCGCTCTCGCCAGCCCCGCGCCGACCGTCGGCGCGTAGGCGATCAGCGCTCCGACCACCTCGTCACCGCTGGTCACCGGCGCGACCACGGCCGCCCCGATCGGGCAGCCCGGATCGTCGCAGCGCCCGGCCCCGACGGCGTTCGCGTCGTCCGTGGCGAGCTGGTCGTCCGTGGCGAGCTGGATGTGGTCCGCGGTGAGGACGGCGGCGCGGCCGGCGGTGAGCGCCGTCGCGGCATGGCGGACGGCGTCCGCGCCGTGCCGCGACTCGCCGGGGCCGTCCCAGGCCAGCGTCCTCGTCGTGTCCGTGATCGCGACGGCCGACGTGCCGAGCAGTGCGCGCAGGTGGCGGACGGCCCGCGCGGCGCCGGCCGGGCCGAGCCCTTCTCGCAGGTGCGGCGCGGCGAGCGACGCCGTGTGCAGGGTGGCGAACGTGGCGCGCTCGGCGGTGGTCCCCAGCCCGGCGGGGGTGCGGACCGTCCGCAGCAGGAGCAGAACTCCGAGCGTCGCCGCGCCGCCGGCCACCACCCCGATCGCCAGCCAGACCAGCTGAACATCGCCGATCTCCACGCCGGCACGGTAGCCCGCCAGACCCGGCGAAGGCGGCCCAAGACGGATGACCGGCGGGAGAACCGCGATTTTGGRGCGCGCGACTGAGAACATTTGGGACATGACGTCGGGGCAGAAGGATGTGCGGTCTAAGGAGGCGGAGGGCAAGGGCGGGCCGGACGAGCCGGGGACGCTGCCGGGTCCAGAAGATGGGCAGCAGCTGCCGCGGCGGCAGCCGGGTCCGCTGCCGCGGCGGCGGACGAGTCCGGGTCCGGCGGACGAGCCGGGGGCGCTGTCGGGTGCGGCGGACAGCCCGGAGCCGCTGCCGAGCCCGGCGGGCGAGCCGGCGACGCGGCCAGGTCCAGCGGACGGCCCGGAGCCGCCGCTGGATCCGGTGGACGAGCCGGAGGCGCGGCCAGGTCGGGCGGAGGCGCCACGGGCGCGGCCGAGCCTGGAGGAACGGCGGCGCGGGCTGCCCGCCGGGCGGCCGAGCCGGCGGCGGGTGGTGCTCGCGGGGATCGGAGCGGTCGCCGGCGTGGCCGGGGTGACCGCGGCCGCCGGCGGCGCGGTGTACGCGGGCTGGCTGCCGGGGCGGTCGCGGCTGATCCGGGCGGTCGAGGGCTGTGGCGAGCCGGGCGCCGTTCCGGCGGTCGAGCCGGGGCCGGTCAGCGTCACGTCGTTCAGGAGCGCCGCCCGCCGCCGTCAGGTCGACCTCGTCGTCGCCTACCCGCCCGGCTATGAGCCGCGCGCCGCCACCGACGACGAGGCGCCTGGCGGAGCGCCTGGCGGAGATGACGCGGCCGGTGACGACGCCGGTCTCACGCTGCCGGTGTGCCTGGTGCTGCACGGACGCGGCGACACGGCGCGCGGCCTCGTCGGCCCGCTCGCGGCCCAGGCCTTTCTCGCGGCCGCGGCCGCCACCGGCGTGGCCCCGTTCGCGCTCGCCGCGGTCGACGGCGGTGAGACCTACTGGCATCGGCGAGCGGACGGCGATGACCCGGAGACGATGCTGCTCGGCGAGGTGCTGCCCAGGCTGGCCGCCCAGGGGCTGAGCACGGACCGGTTCGCCGCGTACGGCTGGTCGATGGGCGGCTACGGCGCGCTGCTGCTCGCCCGGCGCCATCCGACGCGGGTGGTGGCCGTCGCCGCGAGCAGCCCGGCGGTGTGGCACTCCTACGGCGACGCGGCTTCCGGCGCGTTCGACTCGGCGGCCGACTTCGACGACCATCGCGTCCTCGGCGTCGGCCCCGCGCGCGGCGTCGCCTACCGGATCGACTGCGGTAACGCGGACCCGTTCAGCCGCGTCGACCACACGCTCGCCGCCGAGCTGGCCGCCGCCGAGCGCGGCTTCCCCGTCGGCTGCCACGACTTCGGTTTCTGGCGCCGCCAGCTCCCCGCCCAACTGGCCTTCCTCGGCCGCGCCCTGTCGACCTGACCGGCGGGAGCCCGCTCGGCGCGGGAACCCGACCAGCCCAGGAACCTGACCAGCACGGGAAGAGGCCGACCCGGGCCGGCGGTTGACCTGGACGTGATGTCGCAGCCTTCAGGGCCGGTCCCGGCTCCCTTCCCGGTGCCGCTGTCCGTGCTCGACCTTGTCCCGGTGGGCAGCGGGGTGACGGCCGGCGAGGCCATCCGCAACTCGCTCGACCTGGCCCGGCGTACCGAACGGCTGGGCTTCGTCCGCTACTGGCTGGCCGAGCACCACGGCATGCCGGGGATCGCGAGCTCGGCGACGGCGCTGCTGATCGGCCAGGTCGCGGGGGCGACGTCGACGATCCGGGTCGGCTCCGGCGGCGTGATGCTGCCCAACCACTCCCCGCTGGTGGTCGCCGAACAGTTCGGCACCCTCGGAGCGATGTTTCCCGGCCGGATCGACCTCGGCCTCGGCCGTGCCCCCGGCACCGACCAGGCCACGGCCCGGGCGCTGCGCCGCATCACGGGTGGTGCCCTCACCGAGGACGAGTTCCCCGACCAGCTCGCGGAGCTGACCACCTTCCTCGCCGGCGCCGAGTTCCCCGCCGGCCACCGGCTGCACGGGGTGAGCGCCTTCCCGCGTGCCGAGGTGCCGCCGATCTGGCTGCTCGGGTCGAGCGGCTACAGCGCGCAGGTCGCCGGGATCCTGTCGCTGCCGTTCTCGTTCGCGCACCACTTCAGCTCGCAGAACACGATTCCGGCCCTCGACCTCTACCGGTCGTCGTTCCGCCCGTCGCAGGGGCGGGAGCGGCCGTACGCGATGGTCGCCGCCGCGGTGCTGGTCGCCGAGACCGACGAGCGGGCTGACTGGCTCGCCGGGCCGATCCGGCTGACGATGATGCGGTTGCGCAGCGGCCGCCCGGCGGCCTACCCGACGCCCGAGGAGGCCGCGGCCTACCCGTGGACCGACCTGGAGCGCTCCGCGGCCCGGCAGGCGACCGCGTCGCACGTCGTCGGCTCGCCGGAGACGGTCCGCGCCGGGCTCCAGCAGCTGCTCGACGCGACCGGCGCCGATGAGCTGATGCTCACGACCAACGTCCACGGCCACGCCGACCGCGTCCGCTCCTACGAGCTGCTCGCCGAGCTCGCCAGGGACCTGATCCCTCGGTCACGCCCACCGGCCAACGCCAACACCAACGCCAACGCAGCCGCCTCCGGCCGAGGCCACCAGCGGGGCTGACGTCACCAGCGGGCTGAGTTCACCAGGCGGCCCGAGGCCGTCAGGCGGGCGTGGACAGGGCCGGTTCAGGCGGCGCTGGTGTTGGCACCCGCTTCGGCGTCGTCGACGAGGAGCGGCCGGGACGGCCGTGCGGGGCGGGTCATCTTCGACGGGTGCAGGACGCGCTCGGTGATCCGGGCGACGAAGCCCCGTGGCAGGAAGCGCGGGGCGTTGGCCGACAGCCGGTACTGCCAGCCGTCGATCACGTAGGGCGCGCCGCGCCGCAGGCCACGGAAGGCGGTGGCGACGACCTCGTCCGGCGTTCGCATCCGGCCGCCGGTGGCCACCTGGTAGCCGAGGTCGTCGAAGAAGCCCGTCTCGGTCTGCGCCGGGCACAGCGCCATGATCCGCACGCCGCTGCCGCGGTACTCCGCCCACAGCGCCGTGGTGAACGACAGCACGAACGCCTTCGCCGCGCCGTAGACGGCCATGTGCGGCACGGCCTGGAACCCCTGCACCGAGCTGAGGTTGATCAGCGTGCCGCGCCGGCGCTCGAGCATGCCGGGCAGGAACAGGTGGGTCATCCGCTCGACGGACGAGCACAGGAGCATGACCTCGCGGTGGTTCTGCTCCAGGTCGAGCGTGTGGTAGTTGCCGTGGACGCCGAAGCCGGCGTTGTTGACCAGTACGTCGATCGTGAGGTCGAACTCGGCGACCTGCGCGGCCAGCTTGTCCGGCCCCTCCTCGACGGCGAGGTCGACGCCGATCTCGTGGACCGCGACCGGGTGGCGGGCGCGCAGCCAGGCCGCCGCCGCGGGCAGCCGCTCGTTCGGCAGCGCGGCGATCACGATGTCGGCCCCGCGGCGGGCGAACCCGTCCGCGAGCGCCAGCCCGATGCCCGATGAGGCGCCCGTGATCAGAGCCGTCTGGCCCCGATAATCATCCATAAGATCACCAGCCGCCGCTCCGATCCGACAATTCACATTCGATCGTAGGCTGACCGGATTGCGCCCCCATAGCGGGCGGTCGGTTAGTCGACAGCGGCGGACCAGGATTGCGGCCCGCGCGAACCCTGACGGAAGTGCCTGGTCAGGGCCGCGTCAACCCTCACGGAAGTGCCTGGTTGGGGTCCGGGCCGAATTGGCACCGGCGCTCCTCGACGTCCGTTGTCGAACAGCGAGCACGTCAGTTGTCGAGCAGTGAGCGCAGCGCCTTGCGGTCGGTCTTGAGGACACCGGTGAGCGGCACCGAATCCACGATCCTGACCTCGCGCGGGTACTTCACCGCCGAGATCCGCTCGCGGGCGTACGCGACGAGGTCCGCCGGCGTCACCGCCGCGCCGGGGGCGAGCTGGACGAACGCCACCACCTCCTCGCCGTGCGCCGGGTCCGGCCGGCCGACGACGCCGCAGGCGATCACGTCGGGGTGGGTGAGCAGCACGTCCTCGACGTCGCGCGGGTAGACGTTGAAGCCGTTGCGGATGATCACATCCTTGATCCGGTCGACGACGTAGAGGTAGCCGTCCTCGTCGAGCCGGCCGACGTCGCCGGTGTGCAGCCAGCCGCCGCGCAGCGTGCGCGCCGTCTCCTCGGGCGCGTGCCAGTAGCCGCTCATCAGCGACGGCCCGCGCAGGCAGATCTCACCGGTCTCGCCGGCGGTCGCCCAGGTTCCGTCGTCCAGCTCGATGCGCACCTCGACGCCGGCCGCCGGCCGCCCGACGCTGCCCAGCCGCACGGCGCTGCCCGGCGTCGACGTGGCGATCGCCGCGACCTCCGTGCAGCCGTATCCCTCGGCGAGCGTGGCGTGCGGCAGCCGGCGCGCCCACTCCAGCGAGACCTCCCGCGGCAGCGGGGCGCTGCCGCTGACGACCTTGTGCAGGCTTCCGGTCTCGTACTCCTCGACCGGCACCTCGAGCAGCATCCGGACCATCGACGGCACCAGCGCGCTCGAGTGGACGCCGTGCCGGGCGACGAGCGTCAGCCAGCCGACCGGGTCGAACCAGCGCATCAGCACCGCCGTCGACGGCCCGGGCGCGTGCAGGGCCATGACGCTGATGGTGAGCCCGTAGACGTGCGAGAGCGGCAGCGGCGACAGGCCCACGGGGGGCAGGCCGACGTCCGGGGAGTCCTGCTGCCGGGCGAGGTGGGCGGCCCAGGCGGCGGCCGACAGCGCGTCATGGCTGAGCACGACGCCCTTGGAGCGCCCGGTGGTACCCCCGGTGTAGAGCAGCGCGGCCATCTCAGCGGACGGGGTGTCCAGCAGCGGTGCCTCGTCGCCCGCCTCCAGCTCGGCGAAGTCGAGCACCGGCGGCACCGGGCCGGCCTCCCCGTCGCCGCCGCCGTCGCCCGGCTCCGCGGCGGCGCCGGGGGTACCAGGGCTACCGGGGGTACCGCCAGCGAGCACGATCGCCGTCACCGTGGGGACGCCCCTGGCCGCGCCGAGCACCTTCGCCAGGAACTCCGGCGTCGTGATGACCAGCCGGGCACCGCTGTCGGCGAGCACGTGCCGCAGCTCCGGTTCGCCGATCAGGAACAGCACCGGGGCGACGACGCCGCCCACCCGCCAGACCGCGTTGTAGGAGATCCCCACCTCGGGGCAGTTCGCCATGCACACGACCACCGGGTCGCCGGGCCGCAGACCGGCGGTGACCAGCCCGCTCGCGAGCCGGTTGGACCGGCTCGCGAGCACCGAGCCGGTCCAGCGCTGGTCCTCGAACACCAGCAGCGAGCTGTCGCCCACCCGCTCGCGCGCGAGCTCCGCCAGCAACGCCAGGCTGCTTCCGGTCGCCGCGGCCACTCTCGTCGCCACCGTGCACACCCCCTTGACGGCCATCGCCGCGCCGACGCCTCCAGGCGGGTCGAACAATGGGTGAGTTACACCACATGCCCGCAATCGTCATGTTGCACCCGGTGTCGCTGCGGCGCCACACCTGCCAGCCACCCGCCGAAACCGGCCAGGTCAGCCTTCTTAGGCTCCAGTGTCGTACCTCGGCCGCCACGCCGGTGGAMCGACCGGCGGGCGGTCGCGGCCAGGGTGGTGGATGACACGGCCGTGGCGGCCGTGGTGGCCGTGGCCGTGGCGGCCGGTGGACGGCGCCGTGGCTACAGCGGACCGGTGCCTAGGCCGGCGTCGCGGGCTCTGGCGACGGCCTCCGCGCGGTCGGCGACCTGAAGCTTGGTGAAGACGTTCGAGACGTGGTTACGGATGGTCTTGTCGGACAGGTGCAGCCGGCGGGCGATGGCCGGGTTCGTGAGGCCGCGGGCGACCAGGTCGAGGATCTCCCGCTCCCGGTCGGTGAGCTCGGGGAACGGGGCGAGCGGCGCCCGCCCGCCGCTGGCGAACCAGGCGAGCACCCTGCTCGCGATCGCCGCGCTGAAGACCACCTCGCCGGCGGCGACGGCGCGCAGCGCGCGGGCGATCTCCTGGCGGTCGGCGCCCTTGAGCAGGTAGCCGCGGGCGCCGGCGCGCATCGCCGCGAACACCGAGTCATCGCCATCGAGCATCGTCAGGACGAGGACAGCCACGCCGGGGTGCGCGCCGACGATCCGTCTGGTCGCGTCGATGCCATTGGTTCCGGGCATGTGCAGGTCCATCACGACGATGTCGGGCGCGAGCCGTCCGGTGGCCTCGACGGCCTCGTCACCGTCGCCCGCCTCACCGACGACCTCGACGTCGGGCATCGTCTCGATCGCGATGGTCAGCCCCTCGCGGAACAACGGGTGGTCATCGACCACGAGAACGCGCACGTGTGCCTCACCCTTCGGTCGTGCCTGATGCCGCCGGGAGCAGGGCGGCCACCCGGGCGCCGCGGCCGTCCGGGCCGGGGCCGATCTCGAACGTCCCGCACAGCTCGTCGACCCGCTCGCGCATCGAGCGCAGCCCCATCCCGCCCGCGGCGGCCGGCACCGCCTCACCGGCCTCGCCGGCGGGATCGCCGGCGTCCGACGCTCCCAGCCCGCGGCCGTCATCGATCACCTGGACGTCCAGGCCCTCGGGCTTCCTGGCCAGGACCACCCGCAGCAGCGACGGGCGGCCGTGGCGGACGGCGTTCGTCAGCGCCTCGGCGACGATCCGGTACGCCGCGACCTCGGCGGCCGCAGGCAGGGTGCCCAGGTCCTCGTCGGCCGTCACCTGGACCCGCAGGCCCGGCGCGGCGAAGCGGGTGGCCAGCTCGCGCACGGCCGGGCCGAGACCGAGGTCGTCGAGCGCCGGTGGGCGCAGGCCGTGCACGAGCGCGCGCACGTCGTCGACGGTCCCGCGCAGCCGCGGGACGACCCGGTCGAGGATCCGCGCGGCGGCGGGCGGGTCCGCGGGCAGCAGGTCACGCGCGGTCTCGGCCTGCAGCGCCGAGGCGGCCAGCACCGGCCCGAAGCCGTCATGCAGCTCGCGGTAGAGCCGGCGGCGCTCCTCCTCCCGCGCGGCGACCAGTTGCTCGCGAGATCGACGCAGGTCGCGGGCAAGGACGACGGAGTGCAGCGCGACACCGGCGTTCTCGGTGACCTCGATGAGCAGCCGTCGCTCCGCCGGGCGCAGCCAGTCTGCCCGCCGGGCCAGCAGCAACGTCCCGACCCTCGTTCCGGCGTACTCCAGCGGGATCCGGTCCAGGCCCTGTCTGGCCGCAGGCCCGGCGGCCTCGCCGGTTCCGGGACGGTCGCCCGGGACGTTGCCCGAGCCGCTCACCGGGCTCGCGGGCGGGGGCGTACCGTGCTCGATCGTCTCGCCGCCCACCACCTCGATCGCCGCGTACGGCACCCGCAGCGCCGTCGCGGCGGCGGCGGCGAGCTCGGGAAGGACGCGGCGGCTGATCGTGTCGGCGTCCTCGGCGGCCCGCAGCCGGGCGCCGACCAGGCTCAGTACGGTGCGCGGGTCGTGCTCGCCGCCGAAGACCAGCCGGTTCGCCTCGGCGCGCAGCCGGCGCGCGAGCGGCTCGGCGAACACCGCGACCAGCGCCGTCGCCACCAGCGGCGCCCCGGTGGTCCGGCCGAGCAGGGCGCCGCCGAACCCGACGCAGGCGGCGTAGCAGGCGCCGATGACGACGGTGAGCGCGCCGTAGGCGAGCGCGCGGCTCACCACCAGATCGACGTCCCACATCTGGTAGCGCAGCACCGCGACCAGGCAGGCCACCGGTAGCGGCAGCATCGCGAGCGCCGTGAGGACCGGTCCCAGCCAGAACCCGGCGACGAAGAGGACCACCGACGCGGCGAGCCCGAGCAGCACCCAGCGGGCCTGCCGCCGCTCCCGCTCGGCCGGGTCGCCGGCGGTACCGGTAGTACCGGCGGCGCCGGCGGTACTCGCAGTACTGCCGGGACCGGTGGTGCGATCGGCGCCGGCGGAGCCGTTGGTACCGGCGGGGCGGCCGCGACCGCGGCGTGACAGCGACCACAGGGCCGCGAGCGCCGTCGTCGCGGTCAGCGCGACGAGCGGGGCTGTCACCCAGGCCTCGACGGCCCAGCTCAGGCCGGTCGGGTTGCGGACGCCATAGCGGGGGAGCGTCGGGGCGAAGGTGCCGTAGGGCGTGGCCGCCGCCTGCGCGGTGGAGCCGACGACGGCCATGACGGCCACGGCCAGCACGGGCCGCCAGCGCCGCGACGGCAGGCGCCCGCCGGGCAGCAGCAGCGGCAGCACGCTCACCGTGCCGATCACGGCGATCATCCAGGTGGCGTTGCCCACCCACATCGCGGCCCTGGCCGCCGTCGAGACCCGCTCCGGTCGGTGCGCCAGCTCGTACACCAGCCAGCCGGGCCCGGCGAGCGCGAGCGCGTTCGCCAGCCCGAAGCCGAGCAGCAGCCAGCCGACCGACAACCGCGGGCGCCGGGCCGCGAGCCGCCCGCCCAGCAGGCCGTACCCGAGCGCGGCCACGGCGCTGGACAGCCACCAGGCCATCACCTCGTCGGCGGCCGGCGCGTCCCAGGCGGCGAGCCGCAGCCACACGCCGAGCCCGACGACCGTGACCGTCGCCGCGGTCCCGGCCCCCGCGAGCGCCAGCCCGATCCGTCCACCCCGCACGAGACGATCGTGGCCGACCTTGCCGGAGGTGTCACGGGACGCGATGTCCCGACCTGCTCTGTCCCGGCCTGCTCTGGCTCCGGCCTGCTCCGGCCCCGCCCTTCGGGCGTCACCGATCCGTCGGGCCTCATGGAAAAGCTGGGATGCCGGGGTCCGAACCGTAGTCCGGACCCGGCACCCCAGCCGGGAGTTCTGAGTTCTGGTGCCAGCCGGGCTGGCCGCGACGTCAGGAGCGGCTGCCCCTGGCCATCTTGATGGTCTTCTCGAGCTGGTCGCGGTCGACCTCGGCCACCCGGCCGTTGCTGGAGACCGTCGGGATGTGGCCGCCGTTGAGGACCAGGTCGGTGGTGTGCCGCAGGCCCATGTCCTTCTGCTCGACGTCGAGGATCGCCTCCTCGACGCGGTAGAGCTTCTCGACCTGGGCGACCCTCGCCTCGACCTGGGCGGCCACCACGCGCAGGCGGCGCTCGGCCTTGGCGAGGTGACGCTCCAGCCGGCGGTCACGCCAGTTCGGCATGGGGTCGTCGCGCTCGGTCGGGTCGTGCAGGTAGAGCTCGACGACGACGGCCACCAGCGGGATGAGGCCCTGGAACAGGATCAGCGGCAGGCTGACGTCGGAGGCCGAGCCCTCCACCCGCACCAGCACACCGGCGATCATGAGGACCAGGAAGATGAGCGCGGTGAGCCACAGGGCGAGCGGGGACGACTTGGAGTCCACCAGCTGCGGGCGGATGTCCTGGTCGATCACGAGCCGGCCGTTGTCGGCCGCCGACAGGAACTGCCGCTGGGCCCTGGCGAAGATCGAGCCCTTGATGGCGTGCGAGAGGGCGAAGCCGGCGAAGAACACCGCGATGCCGAGCAGACCGCCGAGCCACCAGCCCACGCTGAACTGCGGGGTGTCGTCGAGGGCGGCGTAGGCGCTCGCGAACACGTAGAAGTCCAGCGCCGCGAGCACCAGGAGCACGACGGTGCGCGCGCCCTTCCCCAGGTGCAGTTGGGGAATGCGCTCCTGCACGCCGACGCTGCGCCACAGGCGACCCTGCTCGATCTTGTGGCGCATCAGCTCGGACTGACGCTCGCGTCGCTCCGCCCGAGCGTCGATCTCGGTGCGCAGCTCGGCGATCTCCTCCTCGAGCGACCGAGCGTCGGCCCGGGTCGCTGCCCGGATCTCCTGCACCTCGGCGTCCTCGAGGGTCTTGAGGACCTTGGGACGGGTCTCGGCGCCAGCCAGCGCGATGTCGGCGTCCCCGACCCGGCGAATCAGCTGCTTGGCCAGTTTCCCCGGCTGGTTACCCCTGCGCAGCACCTGGGTCTCGCTTTCCGTATCTCTTCGTGCCTGTGTCGATGTGGTTCTGGGCCGAGACGTCTGTCCTGGCCGGTGTGCGGGGCCGGTGGGGGGCTTCGGCCTGGATGGGAAATACCTGGGTCGGTCGTCGAGTAGCCATGCGAATCAGCCGGGCGTCGTGGCCGTCAGTCGATCGGTCGGGAGTAGCTTCCGGCGAGGAAGCACAGCATCGCGAAGATCGCGCCGATGATCGGGGCGATGACCGTCTCGCTGCCCGAGCCATCGCCGTTCGCGAAGACCGCGATGAAGACCAGGGCTGTCAGGCCCACGAACGCCGCGACCGCGCCGATCATGAAGCGGCGCTGGATGGTGTCTCGTGGCGGGAGCTCGGAAAGCGCGTCGATCGGAGCGATCAGGCCCGCCCGGGCACGGTTGCCGATGCGCCGACGGACGTCACGCAGCCGGAAGGTGTTGCCGGACAGGAAGAAGCCGATCGCCGTCACGAAGATCGAGCCGCTGACGGAGACCCGGATCGACGACGAGGACGGCATCGTGAGCCAGAGGAAGCCGACGACCAGCACCATCGAGAGGCCACAGATGAAGATGACGACGGCAGACCGCATGAGCGCCGGGGCGTAGTGCTGGTCCCGATGTTCGCTGAAGGCGCTGCCCCGGGCCTTTTTCGCACGGGCCATCGTCTGCGTGGACGCGATGAACGACCCGTCCGGATTGGTGGTCGATTCAGTCCCAGGCCTAGGTTGCTGCTCGTAAATGCTCATACCGGTGCCTCCGGTCCATAACCCTCAGTGATGAGGCCTCCGGCGGCGTGCAGGCGGCGTGGCAGCGCGCCTGTTGCTGGCTGGGTGGCCCTGATGCGTGCGTAGCCCGTGGCGGCCGGTTTGGTCCCGCCGACGGCAAGGCCGCGTGGTGTCACCCTGGTGGGTGAAACCACGCGGCTCACGGTGGCCGCCGGGCGGCTAGCTGCAGTCACTGCTCAACCGCCGACACAGTTCGCCTCTCAGGTAGCGCGAAAGATCCTGCTGGGGGGCCGTAAGGTCCCCCTGGCTCGTGCCAATGAACCGGATCTTGGCGTCCTTGACGGCACTGATCTGTGAAGTCGCGAAGCAGCGCTCGACGATGCCCTCGGCCACGCCCACGGTCGCCTGCTTGTTGTCCAGGTTCATGCAGTCGCCCTGCTCGCCGGTGCCCATCAGGTCGCTCCAGACGACCACCGTGACGTCGCCGAGCTTCACGCCGGGGGTGTTGCGCAAGGACTGGATGTCGTCGTTGACGGCGCCAAGCAGGCTGGTGAYGCTGCCGGTCGCGCCGACCGGGGTCTCCTGCACGACGTGGCTGAACTCCGTCTGCAGCGCCTCGCCGCCCTTGCCGCGGTCCTTGGCCTGCCGAGTGCTGTTGGCGCGCTTGACGAGGAACGGCTTGTCGCCGGCGAAGCAGGGGAAGGTCTTCATGCCGGTGCCGGTGCCGCCACTGGCGATGACCTTGACGTACTGGCCATTGGCGAGCGCTATGTCGATGTAGGGGCGCATGGCCGTCGCGACCTGCTCGCCGGTGGCGGCGGAGTTGTTGGACAGGTCCAGCAGGACGAGGAGAAGGGGTCTCGTCGCGCCCTTCTTCGTCGTCTTTTCCTGGTAGGCCGAGCAGTCGCCAGCCTTCTTGCCGAGGAGGCTGTTCAGGTCGCAGCCAGCCAGCACGGGCATCAGAACCARCAGACCGGCGAGGGTCATGGCGAGCCGGCTACGCAGGCGGGTGGCGTTGAGGGTGCTCACTTGAGGACGATCTCCACCTTGCGGCGGGTGGAGTCCGGCACGCCGTCCTGCGCGCCATCCTCACCCTTCGGGACAACCTGAAGGACCGAGCCGTCGATGCCGTCCCCGACGAGGACTGCCTTCACCGCGTCGCCGCGGCGCCTGGACAACTCCAGGTTCGCGTCGGTGGAGCCGAGACCATCGGTGTAACCGACGATCTGGATCTCTCCGGCGTGCTCGCGCAGGGTCGGCACGATCTCGGCGAGGGCCTGGGTCGCCTCCGGCAGCAGCTGGTCGCTGCCGACGTCGAACAGATAGTCCGAGCTCACCGTCGTCACCTGGCTGCCGTCGGACTGCCTGATGAACTTGCCGATCGGCGGCAGCTCGTTGGGGACGATGGTTGGCTTCGCCCGGGTCCCCGTCGCGGCCGGAGTAAAGGCCGTGTCGTCGGCGCTGGTCGAGCAACCGGCAGCCGTGACCACGAGCGCGCCGGCGGCCAGCACGGCCGCGGCGCGTAGACGAACTACCGGGGTGAGTCGCATCGTGGGCGATTCCTCCCCGGTAGTGAGGTTGGCGTGGTACACAGTCAGCCCCTAACTGCGAACGCGGGGCCAAACATAACGGGGCAAGCCGGATCGGCCTGCGGCAGGCCGGCTCGTTGTTCTCCAAGTGGGGCAGAAGCGGGCGTCGTTGTCGAATGGGTCACTCAGGGGTTGAGTGGGGCCAGTGCGACTCTTCGCCATGAAGTACGTTAGCCGGTCCCCCGAAGCGTCCGTCGTGAGGGGCTCACATCCCCGGTGACCTGGTGCGATGCGTTGATCTCGGCGGTACGCCCGCGGCGCCGAGGCAGAGGTGCCAGGCGAGGTGGTCCGGTCTTTGCTCGGGCCTAGCGCGGCCTGGCGGTGACGAAGATCGCGGTGGAGGGGAGGTAGTGGCCGCGGACGGGGCCCCACTGACCCCAGACCTCGCGGTTGTCCTCCGGCCACTCCGGCTCGACGACGTCGAGCAGCGTGAGCCCGGCGGCCACGATCTCGCGGACCCGGTCGCCCATGGTCCGGTGCGTCTCGACGTAGGCCGGCCGGCCGGAGTCGTCACGCTCCAGGTAGGCGCGCCGGTCGAAGTAGCTCTGGATGACCCGCATCCCGGCCTCGTCCGGCTCGTCCGGCAGGCACCAGATCATCGGGTGGTTGGTCGAGAACACCCAGCGCCCGCCGGGCCGCAGCACTCGGGCGACCTCGCGCATGACCGCGCCACTGTCCGCCACGAACGGCACGGCGCCGAACGCCGAGCAGGCGAGGTCGACCGACTCGGAGGCGATGGGCAGCGCGGTCGCGTCCGCCTGGGCCAGCGGCACCGGAATCCCGGTACGCCGGCCGAGCTCGGCGCCGTGGGTGAGCTGACCCAGGGAGATGTCCACGCCGACGACCTGGGCGCCCCGCGCGGCGAGCCAGCGGGCGCACTGTGCCGCCCCGCAGCCGACCTCGAGCACCCGGCGGCCGGCGACGTCGCCGAGCAGGCGGACCTGGGACTCGCGCAGCCCCTCCGGGCACCAGCAGAAGTCGACGTCGCCGAGGAAGTGGCCGTGCTCGCGCTGGTAGGCGCTCGCCTCGTCCTCCCAGTAGCGCCGGCTCGCCGTCCGCGCCGTCGCCTCGTCGACCTCCTCGTAGCGCACCAGCGCCGCGTCGCTCACCGGGCCAGTCTCCCGCGCGGGCGCCGGCCGCCTGCCGGTGGCCGGCGCGCCGCCGGTCCGCGGGCCCCGGGCCAGGGTCGAGGCCGCCAGGACGCCGCCTGCCTGGCCGTCATACCTGGGTGACGGCCGCGCCGATCACGGCGCGCTCGCCGGCGACGCTGACCGGGGTGTAGACGACGCCCGAACCGCCCTCGGGGTCGAGGAACCGGCCCCGTCGGCTCTCACCGACGAACCGGGCCCGGCCCTCCAGCGAGCCGCGGCGCACCTCGTGGCCCGCGGGCCCGAACGGCCCGGTACCAGACAGGCCCGACCCCGTCGCCACCGGCGTCGCGTAGAGCTGGACGACGGCGCCGGGCACCGTCGTCCAGCGCAGCGCGATCCCGGCCAGGGTCGCCCGGCACTCCAGGTCGGTCACGGGGCGGGGGAGGGCCACCGCGGTGACGGTGACCTCGGCGCAGCTCGACGGGTCGAACAGGACGCTGGCGACGGCCGGGGCCACCCAGACGCGGTAGCGGTAGGTCGCGCCGGCCTGGACGTCGTTGTCGAGGTACTGGCCGCCGGACCCGCGGAACCGGCGCATCGCCCCCTGGAAGGACGACGCCTCGTCGAAGATCCGCTCGATGACGACCTCGTTGTGGCCGGGGATCGGGCGCCAGGACAGCGCGACCGAGTCGCCGACGAGGTCGGCGCGCAGCGCCGTCACGCTGGGCACGAGGATGCGGGGCTCGGTGCTGACCGGGACCGACGCGGCCGGCGACGGCTCCTGGCTGGTGCCACCGCCGCCGCCCGAGTGCCCGGTCGCGTCGCGGAAGGTCGCGACGACCTGATGGCGAAACGGCACACCCTTGGGGGCTCCCGCGTCGAACAGCTCGGTGACCCCGGTGGTGCCGAGCCCGCGGGAGCGCCAGCCGCCCGGGGCGGCGGGGTCCGCGATCAGGCGGAACACCCGGTAGACGACGCCGGGCGTGGGCGACGGCGCCCAGCGCAGCGCGATCGCGCCGTCCTCCTCGAGCGCGGTGAGCTCGGCGGGCGGCAGCGGCCGGGTTCCCGTCGGCTGGGGACGGGGGTCACCGCCCGCCCGGCCGGCGGCGGAGGAGCGGGAGGCGACGGAGGCGGCGGCCGCCGCCGGCGACGGGCCCGGCACGCCCCGGTCCGCCGACGGGTGGTCGGTCCCGCCGTGCACCCGGGTGGGCGGGATGTCGACGGTCGCGTCACGGATCCGGCGGGGCGTGGTCGCCGTCGCGTCGACGTCCACATAGCTTGGGTCGACCGCGCGGATCGTGTCGAGGAAGATCTGTCGAGCCGCGGCGGGGCGCATCCGCGTCCTTGGGTTCTTCTCCAGCAGGCCGAGCAGCGCGGCGGTGATCGGTCCCGCGTGCTGGGGCCGTGGCGCCGGGGCGAGCACGATCGCCGCGAGCATCGCGCTGAAGCTTTCCCGCGCGAACGGGGCCTGACCTTCTACCGCGAAGTAAAGAGTGCCGCCAAG
Source organism: Pseudofrankia sp. EUN1h (assembly GCF_001854645.1). NCBI lineage: Bacteria > Bacillati > Actinomycetota > Actinomycetes > Frankiales > Frankiaceae > Pseudofrankia > Pseudofrankia sp. EUN1h. The sequence goes on from NZ_MBLN01000110.1 coordinate 38,506, forward strand.
GCTGAAAAGGTCAGCTTCCAATGTGGCTGGCTCGTTGTTCAGCCGTTCCGGGGCCATGTAGAGCGGGGTGCCGATAACGCCGGTCACGGTCAGTGTCGGATCACCGTCGGCGGTCGCGATCCCGAAGTCGGTGAGGACGACGCGGCCGTCGTGCGCCATCAGCACGTTCGACGGTTTGACGTCGCGGTGGATGACGCCGAACTCACCGGCGGCCGAGAGCGCGTCGACCATCGCGAGGCCGACGCGGGCGACCTCGGCCGGCGGCAGGGGCCCGTCCTCGCGAACGACGTCGAACAGCGACCGGGACGGCACCAGCTCCATGACGATCCAGGGCAGGCCGTCCTCCAGGACGACGTCGAGGATCGTCACGACGTGCGGGTGGGCGCGCAGCTTCGTCGCGTGCCTGGCCTCGCGCAGCGCGCGCTCGACCCGGTCGGCGCGCTCCTCGTCGGGCACCCCGCCGGCGAACTCGATCTCCTTGAGCGCGACCTCGGCGTCGAGGAGCTGGTCGAAGGCGCGCCAGACGGTCCCCATCGCGCCCGCGCCCAGCGGAGCGAGAAGCCGATAACGTCCCGCCACTACTCGGATTGCGCCTGGACCGGCCGTCACGTCACCCCCCATAACAGCGTTGGGACGTGTACCGCCGCGGCCCGGCGGGCGAGCTTTCCCCGCCCCGCGGGCCCGAACGGGCGTTCCCCGCGGCCATTTCATCATCCCGGACGGCAATCTGGGCAGCCGTCACGGACAGCTTCTCGCGTCTTCCCGGAACAGTCGTCAGCGCCCATCCCAGCTCACGCGGCGCGCCGACCTATGCCTACGTCATGAATCTGACTCGTCACTCAGTGGCGCAACTTTCGTGCGTGACCGAAAGTCCTCGGCCGGCGGCCGGCGGCCGGCGGCCGGCGGCGGGCGTCAGGGCCGGAATGTCTCCGCCCAGAGCGCGACGTCACCGGGCTCGTCGACCGGGCGGTGGCCGGTGAGGCCGTTGACCAGCTCGACCAGCGCGGCCCGGTTGCGCCCCGGGCCGACGAGGACGGCGTCCGGCCGCAGCGCACCGTACGCCTCGCGCAGGCCGGGCAGCGCGAGCGCCTCGGCCGGCGTCAGCGTGCCCGCCTCCACCCGCAGCACGGCGGTGGTCAGCGGGCTCGGATCGCCGTGGAACTGTGCCCCGCCGTTCGGCGCGGGGACGGTGCAGTAGCAGCCCGCGAGCCTGAACCGATAGTCGGCCTCGGCCTGCCAGAGCATCGCGGCCGGGGTGTCCGGCCGCGGGTAGGGCGCTACCAGCACCGTCGAGCCGCGCGGGATCACGTCCACCGCCGCCGTCGTGAAGAACTCGGGCGTCCGCATCTCGCGGGCGTGCAGCGACGCCGGGACGAGCGGGACCAGCGCGGCGGCGGCGAGCACCGCCGCGCCCGCGCGCCGCCGCCACGGCCGGAAGCGAAGCTGCTCCAGCCAGATCGCGAGCGCCAGCCCGGCGAACATCGTCAGGTAGAGCGACAGCCGGGCCGGCAGCGCGCTGCCCAGCAACGGCAACCGCTGGAGGGCGGCCCACGGCAGCGGGACCCGGGTGATCCGGCCGTCGACGTGCAGGTGCCCGCCGAGCGAGAGCAACGCGACCAGCAGGAACAGCGGGATGAGCACCCGGACGAGCGGTTCTCGACGCAGCCGGACGGCGAGCACCACGAGCAGCACCACCAGCGGCGCGCCCAGGTAGCCGCTGACCTCCACGGCGTTGCCAGTGAACCCGAGGCTGTGGTGGAGCGCCTGGTCCGGCGCCAGCCACTGCAGCGGCGTCGGCACGACGATGGTGAACAGGTCGGCGACCGCGACATCATGCGGCTGGATCGCCCCATGGACCCGGTACGGCCCGAAGAACTGCGCCGCCAACGGCCAGGCGAGCAGCGCGGCGGAGACGAGCGCGCACCAGCCCAGCATCCGGGCGAGCTGGCCGGCCTTCGCCAGCGCCGCCGAGCGGTGGTGTGCGGCCAGGATCAGCAGGCCCAGCGCCCCCACCAACGCGGAGGTCGCCAGCAGTTCCTCGCTGATGAGCGCCTGCGCCGCGACGGCGAGACCGAGCAGCAGACCGGTGCGCCGCGCGCCACGGCCGCGCACGAGCAGGTCGTGCAGCAGGGCCAGCAGGATCGGGGGGAACGGCGCGAACGTCAGGTGCAGGTGGCCGAGGGAGGCRCCGACGATGTACGGGCTGAAGCCGTAGATCAGGCCGGCGACGGCCGCCGGCCCGGTTCCCACCCACCGGCGGGCCACGCCGTACATCGCGATGGCCGAGACGGCCGGGGCGAGCGTGAGCAGGGTGTTCAGCGCCGCCACCGGCCCGACCAGCAGCGTCACCGGCGCGACCAGGACGGCGAGCAGCACCACCGGCGTGCTCCACAGGATGTTGACGCCGTCCGGTGCGTTGATCATGTCGCTGACGAACGGGTTCATCCCATGGCCGATGGCATGCGGGACCCAGCCGATGTACCAGCTGAACAACGTCGCGTCCGAGACGCCGTAGCCGCGGCCGCCCGGATCCACCCAGAGCGAGCGCAGCATCAGCGTGGCCAGCGCGCAGTAGCCGACGAACAGGAACGGCCAGCGCGGCAGCCGTCGGGGGTCGCGGCGCCGATGCCCCGACCCGGCCGGCCGGCTGCCCGCTCCGAGCGGCGAGGGACTCACGGGCCTGGGCATCGGCGCGGTGGACGTCGACGTCCGGGCCGACGTCGGTGCCGACGCTGGCGCTATGGCGGTGGCCGAGTCGGCCAGGGGCTGGTCGGCCATGGGCTGGTCGGCCGTGGTCGACGGGACGTGTCCGTCGTGGGCGGCGGCGATCGGACGCTCGTCGGTGGCGGACATATCACCCCCAGGCAGGCCTYGCATGGCCATACGCGCGCCGTCACCCGCGGCGCGTCGCCCGGAACTTTACCGGTAAGGGGGGATTGGTCGCTTTCGGTAACCTAAATTGATCAAGAAGTCCTTAGGCGGCCGCGGTGGAGGTGCCCGGGTGCCACTCCGAGACCAGGGCGCGCCATTCGCGGTAGCGGGCCAGCTGGTAGGCCGTGGCGACGACGCCGACGGGGTCGAGGACGGCCACGGGGTAGCCGAGCTCGGCGCGGTAGCCGCGCTCGCCGACGATGATCCGTCCACCGAGCCGGGCGACGCCGACGACGATCGGCAGCGACGTCCAGCGAGGACGCGGCGCCCCCGCCAGCTCCGTGGGATCGCGCCAGGCATACAGCCCGCAGCCGCACCCCTGGTCCGGGATGCCGCCTGAGCCCGACCCGCCGAACTCGCCCGGGTCGGGCGGCATCCCGGGTTCGCCGTCCTCGCCGTCCTCGCCTTCCCCGCTGTGCGCGCTGTGCCTGGAGTGTTCGCTGCGCTCGGGGCGCTCGGGGCGCTCGGGGCGCTCGGGGCGCTCGGGGCGCTCGGGGCGCTCGGGGCGCTCGCCGGGCGGCCGGTCGTGGGGGCCGCGCAGGCAGTGGGCGCGGGTGAGGCCGTCCGCCCGCCACAGCAGCAGCTCGGGCGGATGGGGCGACCAGGGCGTCCAGGCCGGCCGGAGCAGCCCGGCGCGGTCGACGGCCCACTGCCGCCAGCCCAGCAGGCTCATCGCCCGCTGGCGCCCGTTGTCGCCCCGGCCGGGACGGGCTCGGCGGGTTGGAGCGGTTCGGCCGGTACGGTCAGCGGCTCCTCGTCCGGCCAGGAGATCGGCTCGTCCTCGACGATGCGTTCCGGCTTACCGATGTCACCCATGCTTCCAGGGTCGGTCCCGACCGGTGACCGGTCAATCGCCTTCACCCGTCGATCTTTCGGATCCGCCGAAGCCCCGCGCCACCGCCGCTCCCTCCCGTCCTCCCGCTCCCTCCCGTCCTCCCGCTCCCTCCCGTCCTCCCGCTCCCTCCCGCGCCTCGCCGTCCTCGGCCCGTGCCACCGCCCTGTCGGCCGCATGATCGTGGTTTCCGCCCTCGGATGGTCGCGAACGGGGCTGGATGACAGCCACCGGAGGGCGCAGGTGGCGATCAAGCGGCGGGCGTCGCCCGGGGCACGACTTGATCGCGGTGAGCTTGCCGAAAATTGYGCGAAATATGTGCTTTACGTGGGTCGCTGGTCTGGCGCGGGTCGAACGTGCCGTGCGCGGGCTTCATCTTCTACATCGCAATAGGACTTAAGGTGCCGTAACTGGATAGTCATCCTCGTTTCCACAATGACCTGTCTGTGCTATATGTAGCCGTCGGCCCTGGTTAATGGCGGGCGGAGAAAACTGCGGAGGTCCTGCGTGACGGCGACGTCGAGGCCGGCGGCTCCGGGGGTCACGCGCCCGCGGGCGTGGGTGCCGCCATTAGCCGCGGACGAGGTGGACGCGAACGTCCTCGAACGGTTTCATTTGGTCGCGCGTCAGTGCGCCGACGAGGTAGTGCTGCGGTCACATCGTGGAACTCTCACCTTTGGTGAGATTGACCGCTGGTCCGACGATCTGGCTAACCGGCTACTGGACCGTTCCAAGACGACAACGGACGCTTCCCGCCCGGTCGCGCTGCTTTTCGGGCATGATCCGGCCGCCGTTGTCGCAATGATCGGCATTCTCAAGGCCGGTCGGCCATTCGTGCCGCTGGACGGGCACCTGCCGGCCGAACGGATGGCAAGGATCCTCGAGCTCGCCGGCGCCGATCTGTGCGTGTGCGCGGGCCCTTCCGCCGGTCCCGTCGTCGGCGGCACCGGCGGCCTGGCCGACGAGTCGGACGCGACGCTCGACCTGGCCGGCCTGCTCCCGCCCTGGGTCGAGCCGTTCCCGGTCGGCGAGCGCCCCGGCACCGGCTACGAGCCCCGGCGCGCCAGCACGCTCGACGGCCTCGGCCTCGACGGCCTCGACGGCCTCGACGGCCTCGGCCTCGACCGCCTGGACGGCCCGGACCCGGCGGCCGCCGCCCGCCCGGCGGTCCGCGCCCCCCGCCGGGAGGGCCGCGACCCGGCAATGCTGATCTTCACGTCCGGCTCCACCGGGGTGCCGAAGGGCGTGGTGTGGAACCACAGCACCTTCCTGTTCCACCACCAGGTATTCCAGCACGCCGTCGACTTCGGTCCGGACGACCGTCAGGTGCTGCTGCTCCCGTACAGCTTCATCTCCGGGATGAGCATCATCTTCCGAACCCTGCTGGCCGGGGCGACGCTGTCGATGTACGACCCCAGGGTCCGCGGTCTGCGTGACCTGCCGGCCTGGTTGAGCGAGGAGCGCCCGACGCTCCTCTGTGCCACCCCGTCCCTGCTGCGGGGCGTCGTCGGGGCGTTCTCCCCCGGCGAGGTGCTCGACGGGCTGCGCTACGCCCAGACGGTCGGCGAGGCGCTCTACGCCCGCGACGTCCGGCTGTTGCGCCCGCTTCTGCCGGCCGACGCGCGGATCATCACCACCTACGGCTCCTCGGAGTCCGGCCTCACCACGCTCGGCCTGATCGCGCGCGACGACGAGGTGCCCGACGGCGGCGTCGTCCCGGCCGGTCGGGTGCTGCCGGGCAAGGAGGTCCGGCTCCTGCGGGAGGACCGCTCCCCGGTGGCTCCTCTGGGTACGGAGGCGGGCCCCGGCGAGGCCGGCGAGATCATGATCTACTGCCCGTACCTGTCCGGCGGGTACTGGCGCGACGAGGAGCAGACGGCGACGCGGTTCGGCGTCGACGAGAACGGCGTCGCCTACTACCGGACCGGCGACATGGGTCGGTTCGGCCCCGACGGCCAGCTGCGGATCACCGGGCGCCTCGACGGCATGGTGAAGATCCGTGGCTACCTGGTCGAGCCGATCGAGGTCGAATCGACGCTGCTGGCCGCGCGCGAGGTCGCCGACGCCGTCGTGGTGGCGGACAAGAATGCCGACCCGCCCCGGCTGGTCGCCTACGTGGTGCCGTCACCGGACAGCCTCCCGTCCGCGGCGGCGATCCGCCGGCTGCTGCGCTCCCGGCTGCCCTCGTACATGGTGCCGGCGACGATCGTGACGCTCTCTGTGCTGCCGCGCACGGAGCGCGGCAAGGTCGACCGGATGGCGTTGCCGCCCGCGCCGCCCGCCCTGGCCGGCGACCCGCCGCGCAACGACTGGGAGGAGGCCGTCGCGAGCATCTGGGCGCGGGTCCTCAACCTGGACACCGTCGGCATCCACGACGACTTCACCGAGCTCGGCGGCGACTCCCTGGCCGCGCAGGACGTCGCCGCCCGGCTGGCGAGCGAGCTGGGCGTGCGGCTGCCCACCTCGGCGCTGGCGCAGGCACCGACGGTCGCCGAGCTCACCGCGTTCGTCTCGCGTTCGTCCGCCGACGCCGACACGCTGCGCCACCCCGACGTGATGCCGCTGCGCACCGGGGGCGCCGGGACGCCGCTGTTCTGCTTCGCCGGCGCGGGCGGGCTCGCGATCGCGATGCTCTCGCTCGCGGCGAACTTCAGCGGCGAGCGCCCGGTCTACGGGCTGCAGGCGCACGGGCTCGAGCGGCGCGGCGTCCCCGACTGGTCGGTCAGGGCGATCGCGCGCCGGCACGCCCGCCACATCCGGCTGCTGCAACCCGCCGGCCCCTACCTGCTGCTCGGGCACTCCTTCGGCGGCCTGGTCGCCTTCGAGGCGGCGCACCAACTGCGCGCGGCCGGGGAGGAGGTCGCGCTGCTGACCATCGTCGACAGCGCCCCGCCCGGCCGGATGCGCCTGTCCAGGGGCGGGGCGCTCGTGCCGTCGAAGCGGCACACGCCCGGCGCCGGCGAGTGGGCCGGGCCGGTCTTCGACGGCAGCCCCTCGCACCAGCCGCGCGAGGGTACGCGCGGCCCGGCGGACGCGCTGCGGGTCGTCGCCGACCGGGCCGGCCAGTTCGCCCGGCTTCCGCTGACGGGTGTCGTCCGCTTCCCCGGGATGCGCCAGTACGACGTCTTCTTCAACCAGGGCCGCATCCTCACGATGACCTACCGGCCGCGGCCGTGGACCGGCCGCGCGCTGCTGTGGCAGGCCTCGAACGAGGTGATCGACGGCGGCCTGCGCCCGGTGGAAGGGCTGTGGGCGCCGCTGCTCACCGGGCAGGACGCGGTCGCGCGCACGGTCCTGGGCAACCACGACAACGTGCTGCGCGAGCCGCTCATCGGCCAGCTCGCCGACGACATCCGCGAGCGGCTCGCTCAGATCGACGGCGTCAGCTAGGGCGGTCGGCTCGAGGTCGCCGGCTCGACCCCGCCTTCCGCGACCTCGCCCTTCCGCGACCTCGCCCTTCCGCGACCTCGCCCTTCCGCGACCTCGCCCTGTCGCGACCCCTACCTCGACCTCGTGCCTCGACCCGCCGGATCTCTTCGCTGACCAGGTCGGAGGGCACCGGTTCGGCGTGCCCCGCCGGCCAGACGCGACATCATCATCAAGTGCTTTATATCAAGTGCTTGCGAACGGCGAGGTCGCGCCGGTAGCGTCCGATCCACGCTTTCCGGCCGGCCGACACCGGACCGAGCCGCCTGCCGCCGGTCCGCCGGCCGCGCAACTCGCATGCAGAAGGTGGTGATCGCGATGGTCGCAAGACGGTACCGGGTCGCGCAGTGGGCCACGGGACATTCGGGCGTCAAGGCGTTACGAGGCGTCATCGAGCACCCGCTGTACGACCTCGTCGGCGTCTACGTGTACTCCGACGAGAAGGCTGGTCGCGACGCCGGCGACATCGCCGGCGTGGCGCCGACCGGAGTCATTGCCACACAGAGCATCGAGGACATCATCGCGGCCCGGCCGGACTGCGTCCTTTACATGCCTCTGTCGGACGGCTCCAAGATCGAGGAAATCGCCCAGCTACTGGGGTCGGGCGCGAACGTCATCACCATCGTCACCGACGAGTACGCCTACCGGCACCCCGCCAGCCTGGGCCCGGCCGACCGGAAGCTGCTCGAGGAGGCGTGCGAACGCGGCCAGTCGTCGCTCTACGCGACGGGACCGAGCCCGGGTTTCATCACCGAGCAGCTGCCGCTGGCGTTCCTGGCGATGATGCGCCGCCTGGACTCGCTCACCATCTACGAGTTCGCGGACATGAGGACTCGCAACTCGCCCGAGATGATCGACATGATGTTCGGCGGCGATCCGGCGGCCATGGATCTGCAGGCCACGGCGGACACTCTCCGGGACGATTTCGGCAAGCCGTTCCTCCAGTTGGCGGAGGCCGTCGGGCTTTCCATCGACGACTTCACCGCGACCGGTTCGGTGGCCGTCGCCACACACGACGAGCAGGTCGCCGTGACCACCATCAAAGCCGGCACGGTGGCCGCGTGGCACTTCGAGATCACCGGTCGGCGCGCCGGCAGGCCGCTCATGACGTTCCACCCCATCTGGTATGTCTCGCCGGACCTCGACCCACCGCTGCCGGTGCGTGACTCCGGCTGGAGGGTCGTCATCGAGGGCGACCCGCCGTTCGAGGTCGACATTCATTTCGCCCAGGGCGACGCGTACGGCCCCGTCCAGCCCGGCTACAACGCCTACATTCTCGTGAACGCAATTCCGAACATCGTCGAGGCCCCGCCGGGCATCCGGACCACGGTGGAGCTCCCGCCGATCATTCCGACGTTCGCCGTCGCCACGGCGGAGTCCTGATGCCGTCGACCGGGCGGGCCGGCGGGTGGAACGAGTGGAGCGGACGGGCGGCAATCCGATGATCTCCGTCGAACGGTACGGCCCGTGGGCGCTCGTCACGGGCGGATCGGAGGGTCTGGGCGCCTCCTTCGCCCGCCAGCTGGGGGCGGCGGGACTCAACCTGATCCTGCTGGCCCGGCGGGAAGGACCGCTGGAGCGGACCGCCGCCGAGATCCGCGCCGAGTGCGGCGTCGAGGTACGCACGCTCTCCGTGGACATCTCCGCGCCGGACCTGCTCGACCACATCCGGAAGGTCTCCGACGACGTGGCCGTCGGGCTGCTGGTCAGCAACATCGGCGGCTATTTCGGCAGCGGCCCCTTCCTGGGGCTGGACGCTGACGACGTCCGCCGGAACGTGCGGTCCAGCCCGCTGGCGCACGCGACGCTGGCTCATCACTTCGGGGCGCGCATGCTGCCGCGCGGGCGCGGCGGGATCATCCTTGTCGGCTCCCTCGCCGGCAGCGCGGGCGGCCCGGCCCGGGCCATGTACAGCGCCGGCAAGGCGTTCACCCAGATCCTCGCCGAGGGCCTCTGGACCGAGGCGGGACCCGACGGGCTCGACGTCGCGTACCTCGTGGTCGGCTCGACGGACACGCCCGCCCGGGCCCTCGCGGCCGGGCCTGTCACCGAGGGCCAGGTCGTCGACGACCCGGACGACATCGCGACCTTCGCGCTGGCCAACATCACGGACGGCCCCGTCCTCGTCCCGCCCCGGCTCCTGCCGGCGTTCACCGAGCTTGCCGCGATGCCCCGCCGGCAGGCCGCCGAGACGATGCGCGCGATGTTCGGCGGACAGCGCGCCAACTGACGGCGCGCCGACCGAGAGCGCATCTCCGTTGATGCGCGCCAACGGAGATGCGCATCGACGGAGAGCGTTTTGGCCCGGGGCCGCAAGTGCTGGCTCCGGGCCCCACCCACCCGACCAGGCCCGCCGTTTCACGACCTCGGGCCTCACCTAGYATGTGGCGACGCTGAGCAGCGCACACTGAGGGCCGAGAGCGCCGTGACYGAACGTCATCCGCGGCGCTTCGCCCGCCTACAGGCCGGACGGTGAAGATGATCGTCGTGGACGGTGAGGAACACATCACCTGGCTGCTCAAGCGGGCATTCCACCACTGGCGCCGAACGCTGAACGACGCGGTGAGCGTCGAGAACGTCACGTCGGAGCAGATCGGTGTCATGCGACATCTGAGCGGCACCCCGGGGCTGTCCGGCGCCGAGCTCGCCCGCCGCAACTTCATCACTCCGCAGGCGGCGCAGCTGTCCCTGGCGACCCTGGAACGGCGCGGCCTGATCGAACGTCGCCCCGACGCGAAGGGCGGGCGCTCGCTGGGGGCCTATCTCACTCCCGAAGGCGTCCGCGTCGCGGACGAGGCTGTGGCGCACGCCCACCAGGTGGAGGAGGACCTGCTGTCGGTGTTCGACGCCGCCGAGAAGGAGGCGTTCCGGGAGTTCCTCATCCGGCTGACCAGCCGCGCCCGACCGATCGCCGAACGCGACGGCGAGCCGTAACAGGCGACGGGGTCCCTCCCGGATCGGCGGACGGGGTTCCTGCCGGATCGGCGGAGCCGATCTGGAAGGTCGTGATCTGGGAGGTCGGCGATCAGGGAAGCCTGCGATCTGCCCGGTCGTTGACACCTGGCGACTGTGCCGAGCGGTGTCGACGCGACGATCTGGCAGATCGGTGGGGGAGCGTATGAAGGTCCGGATCGGGGTTGGGTTCGGCGGGGTTCCAGGCGATGAGCTGTCCAGCTTGGTCAAGCAGATCGCTCAGTTGGGTATCGACTCGCTGTGGCTGTCCGAGCAGCTCTCGTCGCCCACCGTCGACCCGATGATGGGGATGGCCTGGGCGCTGGCGCGCACGAACCGGCTCAAGGTCGGCACCGGCGTGGCCGTGCTGCCGGGCCGCAACCCCGCGCTGTTCGCCAAGCAGGTCGCGTCGCTGGCCGCGCTCGCGCCGGGCCGGGTGCTGCCGGTCGTCGGGCTGGGGCCGGCGCGTGCCTCCGAGCGCAGCGCGTTCCCGGTGCCGCCGGGCCGCCGCGGCGATGTCTTCGACGAGGCGCTGACGGTGGTGCGCCGGCTGCTCGTCGAGGAGTCCGTCACCCACCACGGCGAGTTCTTCCACCTGGACGCCATCGGGATCGGCGAGCTGCCGGCCCGCCCGCTCGACCTGTGGCTCGGGGGCGCAGCCCCGGCGGCGCTGCGCCGGATCGGCCGGCTCGGTGACGGCTGGCTCGCGAGCCTCGTCACCCCGGCCGACGCGGCGGCCGGCATCGAGGTCATCAACGCGACGGCGGCCGAGGCGGGCCGTGAGATCGATCAGGAGCATTTCGGCCTGAGCCTGCGGGTCGCCTTCGACGAGGTCCCGCCGGCGCAGCTGGCCGGCATCCGGGCCCGGCGGCCGGACGTCGACCCGGGCGTGTTCATCCCGGTCGGCTGGGACGCCGCCCGCGCGTCGATCGCCGACTACGTGGCCGCCGGCGTCAGCAAGTTCGTGATCTACCCCGCGCTCCCGGCCGAGAGCCTGCCCGGCTTCCTCGACGACTTCGCCCGCGAGCTCATGCCGCTCCAGACCTGACCACCGCGGCCCTTCCGCCCTGCGAGCGGTTCGTCTTTCTGCCTTGAGTTTTCCGCGGGGTCCCCGCCGATTGGCTGCCGAGTGCGAAGGGCTGGCCGTACAGGTGGGCTGTGGCTCCGGCATAGCGAATCGGTGGGGGAGGCCCTAGATATCCCACGGTTCTAACTGTCAAGCGGCGATCTTCTGGTCGGTCTGGCTGGGCCAGGCGGTGGCTTCGTCGTAAGGGGTGTGGTGGCGTAGGCAGCCGTGGAGGATGCCGACGAGCCGGTTCGACAGTGCGCGTAGGGCCTGGTGGTGGGTGGCGCCGCGGGCGCGGTGGGCGTCGTAGTAGGCCCTCGCTCCTGGAGAGACGCCCAGCGCGGCGAAGGCCTGCAGGTAGAGGGCGTCRCGTAGTCGTTTGTTGACCGCGACGCGGGCGAGCACGATCCGCCGGGTGCCGGAGGCGCGGGTGATCGGGGCGGTGCCGGCGTAGTTCTTGCGGGCCCTGGCGTCGGTGTAGCGATCGGGGTCGTCTCCGAACTCGGCGAGCACCCGGGCGGCGAGGACCGCTCCCAGCCCTGGCTGGGAGAGCAGGATCCTCGCGTCC
>NZ_MBLN01000111.1:0-22746 GCF_001854645.1 Pseudofrankia sp. EUN1h
GCCGTCGGGACCGTGACGCTGCCGACCCGCACGTCGAGTTCGCCGGCGAGGCGGCCGCACAGGTCGATGATGTCGGCGCATTCGGCCCGCTGTTTCGGTGACTTCGCCAGGCAGCGGACCAGTACGAGCCGCAACGGCCAAGGGACGGGCTCCCAGTCGGGGTCCGCGTATTCGATGCGGTGATAGACGGCGATGTCGCTGCCGAACGGGTACTCGCCGGTCGCCGCGAAGTAGGCGGTCGCGCCCAGAGAGAACACGTCCGAGGAGCGCTCCGCCTGTCCGTCGATGACCTGCTCCGGCGACATGAACGCGGGCGTTCCCATCGTGTAGCGTGCCAGAACCCGATCCGGGGCCGTGACCTGCACTTTCTCTGCTCGGTCAGGCGGCGCGGTGGTACTCGTTGATCACGCCGCTGAGGACCTTATGGCGGCGGATCGGCCCGTCGAGGGGCGTGACGGTGGCCKGGTCGTGGTTCGGTGGGCGTTGGCCTCGTCCTTGGTGGGGGCGGTGGTCGTTGTAGTGGCGGGCGTACTGGTCGAGCACGGCCGTGGTGTGGCGTTCTCCGTAGGCGAGGATCTTGTCGGTGCATTCCTCTCGGACTGAGCGGATGAACCGCTCGGCGTAGCAGTTCGCCCGCGGGGTCCGCGGCGGGGTCCGCACGACCTGGATGCCTTCGGAAGCGAAGACGTCGTCGAACGCCTGCGTGTATTTCGCGTCTCGGTCGCGGATCAGGAACCGGAACGCGTCGGTCCGGCCGTCGAGATCCATGGCGAGCTGGCGTGCCTGCTGGGTCACCCAGGCTCCGGTCGGGTGGGCGGTGACGCCGAGGATGTGGACGCGGCGCGTCTGTATTTCCATCACGAACAGGACGTACAGCCGGCGCAGGACGATCGTGTCGAGGTGGAAGAAGTCGGTGGCCAGCAGTCCGCTGGCCTGGGCGTGGAGGAAGGTGCGCCAGGTGGTGTCGGCGTGCCGTCGCGGCGCCGAGCCGAGACCCGCGCCAGCGAGGATGCGACGTACCGTGCCGGTGCCGATCCGGTGGCCCAGGCCGAGGAGTTCTCCCTGGATGCGGCGATGCCCCCAGGTGGGATTGTCCCGAGCGAGGCGGATCACCAGCGTCCGCAGCTGTTCATCCACCGGCGGACGGCCGACCCGATGCGGGTAGGTCCAGCGCCGACGGACCAGGAGGCGATGCCACGCCAGCAACGTCGCCGGGGTCACCAGCCGGCACGACCGGACCTCCCCAGGTAGCAGCCGGGCCAGCGCGGCCAGGACCGCGCGATCCGGCCAGGTGAACCGGGGACGTCCGACCTGGCGGCGCAGGACCGCGACCTCGTGGCGCAGTACCAACAGTTCCGTCGTCCGCGCCGCGTCGCTGCGCGTCAGCAGGACGAGCCAGCCGAACACCCTCACCATGACCAGATACACCAAGCCACCACCATGAGCCACGATCATGCGCCATGAGGCCTGCCGGCGAAGTCGCAGGTCAACGGCCCGAAACTGGGTTCTGGCACGGTACAGGCAACGGTGACAACAATGCTCATGGTGGGAGCTCTCCGATACTACGAATGTGGCTATTCCGCCAATGCTGGCTCATACGCAGAGTAATTGCCTGCGACGGCCTGAAAGGAAAGGCGGTGGTGCCGGCGCGGGGAAGAAATCTGGTAGGCGTCGATATCTGGTCGCCGTGCCGGCGGTACTGCCAATGCGGCGCTGGCGGCCGTGTCACCGTCGCTGGCTGGACCTGGCCCGGTAGTGGCGGGCTGGCCGGCGCATAATTGCGTTTTGACCGCGCATGGTTCTTCATGGCGTTGCGAGTGCGGCGAAGGACGCGTCGAGCAGGTCGCCCAGGTCGAGGCGGCCCCCGGAGACCGTCCAGCGGTCGACGGCGATGTCCAGGCAGTCCAGGGCGACGGCAGCTCGTACCAGCAGGCCCAGCGCCTCAGGCTGGGTGGAGCCGGTGCGTTCGGCGAGGGCCTGGGCCAGGATGGGGCGCCAGCCACACTGCTTCTCAAGCAGTCGGGCACGCAACGCGGGCGTCTCCCTGATGAGGCGGGCCGTCGCGAGGGCGGCGCCCGGGTCGCGGCGGTAGTACTCGGCGACCGTGTCCAGGGCGCGTCGTAGCGCCGTCCAGTCGTCCTCGGCGGCGGGCCGGGCGCGCAGGATGTCGGCGACCCGCTGGCCCCGGGCCTCGAAGGCGCCGATGACGGCGTCCTCCTTGGTCTCGAAGTAGCGCAGGAAGGTGTTGCGCGACACCCGGGCCGCCGCGGCTACCTCGTTGATGGTGACCCGGTCGAAGCCCTCCCGCTGGAACAGCTCCAAGGCAACCTGGGCCAGCTCGGCCCGGATAGCGGCCCGGGCGATGTCTCTCGTCCTGGTACTCACGCCTCCGCTCACCCTGCAACTCTACACCTCGTCTGGCGATGCGCCCCATCATGGTAACTTGGCCTCGGTGATGGGACCGAGTGTCAGTACTTGCCACCCTCGCCGGCTGGCCAGGCCTCGGTAGCCGCAGGTGGGGATCGGGATCGATAAGGAGTGCATGCGTGAGTGCGGCAGAGAACAAAAAAGTGGTGCTGAGTTTCTTCGCGAACCTGTCGGCGGGGCACCTCGGCGCCGCCTTGGGCCTGTTAGACGAGAAAGCCACGTGGCGGGTGTCCGGAAAGCCGGAGTACATCCCGCTGGCCGGCACCTACAGCAAGCAGGAGATCGCCGGACTGGTGGCCATGGTAAGGAAGGCCATGCCGGGCGGGATACGACTGACAGTTACTGGGAGCATTGCGGAAGGTGACCGGGTCGCGGTCGAAGCCGAGGTGCGCGGGGTGTCTCCCGCGGGGAAGGTGTACGACAACCGGATCTTCTTCGCCGTGGACGTGCGCGACGGCACGATCCGGTCCATACGCGAGTACTACGACACCATCCACACCAACGAGGTTCTGTTCGGCAGGATCTACCCAAGTGAGGTCCTGGCGCAGAAGTGACCTCTGGCCCGCCTTACTGGCCGTCCAGGTAAGGTACGAACGGCCAGCCACAATGGCCGCTATGTGCCTTTCCCCGGGGCGAGCATTAGGTCCTCGGCCCGGCGGCGACAGCACGACCCGACAGGGGGTCTGTCGCCTCCACCGAACACGCCGAAATGATCAGTGAGACTCGGCAGCGTCTCGACGCAACCGCGGGCCCGCCTCGGTGGCACCGCTGTCCCCGGCGTTCTCGCTACCACCGCCGGTAGCCGTGGAGGTCACTGTCGAGTCCGCCTCAGAAGTGGTTACGCCGAGCACCGGGATACCACCCCAACTGTGAGTGCGGATGTACCGACTTTCGCGGAACTGTCCGGGGTGAGGCGACTTACTTGGGATCAGCCCCGAGAAGGGTACCGCCGGCTACCAGACCCATCTCGGCGTGCGGCAGGTCCTCGGCGGTCGCCGGATGGGTCCGGCGGGCGGYRAGGATGGCTAGAGCGACGAGCAGGGCGAGCACGGTGRCACCGCCGAGCATGGTGAAGCCGTGGGTGTAGCCGGCCTCCCGGGGTAGGCCGCTGGGCGTGGCGCCGGAGGTGACGATGCTGGCCATGAGCGCGGCGCCGATGGAGCCGCCGATGGTGCGGATGTTGGCGTTCATTCCTGAGGCGACGCGGTCGATCGCTGGCCGCTCGATTGGCCTCTGGTGGCGCCTCCACCCCAGACGTCAGCCGGTCTGACACGAGGTATACGTGGCGGCCTCCGACCTGGGATGACGCGGATGCTGAGGGTTCTGTGTATGGGCATCCGCTGGATGTGACTGTGCCATGACGTCCGGACCGAAATCACCGACTATGTGCCGATCTTCGGTGAGCGGCATGTTCGTGCCCAGCACACCGCCGGCACGATCATCTCCGGCGGGCACCGGAACCCCACGAACCCCGACACCAGGACCGGCGGACAGACGACACACCGAGACACCGAGACACCGAGACACCGCACGAACATGCCGGTCGCCGACACGAACCGCCGCAGCCGGCCGCCAAAGCCTCTGCCCGAAGCCACCAGCAGTCACCGGCTCATTGGCCTCCACGCCGACCTCGACGCCACCATCGGCTGGGCCACGGGACGACACCGCCTACTCTTGGCCGTCCTCCACCTCAAACCCCTCATGACCAGCACCGATGGCACGTCGCCCAGCGGTAAACTTGCCAGGGGGTTCGACCGATGTCCGGACTGCGCACATTCAGCCTGTGGCGGTCGACCGGTGCCGGCCGCATGCCACAGTCGTTGTCGTGTGCAGTAGTGGGTTCCCTGATGGTGCTTGGGCTGGACCTCGCTTTGGCGATGCTCCTGGACCCGCGGCTGGCTGCCGCTGCCCTCACCGCCACCGCTGCGATGTTCCTGGCCGCGACGGCGGTCTCCTGCTTCTGGACCGCCCGGCGCGTCCGCGGCGCCGAGCGCCGCTGGCGGCTGCTGATCGGTCTCGCCACTGCCGGCGCGGTCGCTCCCAGCGTAGGGACGGTGCAGGCGTTGCTTGCCGGAGGCTCCGCAATGGGTCGGTTTTCCCCGGCACAGGCGGGTTTCTTCGTGCTCTATCCGCTGACACTGGTTGGGCTGCTGTCCCTGCCCACCGAACCGGTGGACGGCCGGGACGGGAGCGGCAGGACGGTGCGGCGTGGGGAGTACCGCTGGTACACGATCACGATGCTCGACTCCGCGCTGATCGTCGGCTCGATCGCCCTGCTGGAGTGGGGGACGGTGCTCGCCAAGGTTGTCCAAGCCCGCGCGCCCAACCTCATGCAGTTCCTGTTCACTCTGGTCCAGCCGGCCACCAGCATGATCCTCGCCGCCGCCGTACTGCTGATCGCGACGTTCCGCCGGCCACGTACCCCAGCGATCCTGGCGTTGCTAGGCGCAGGCCTGCTGATCTTCACAGTCGCCAGTAACACCTTTCTTTACCTTACGGCGGAGGGTAACCGCGACGCCCCGCCGGGGGCCTATATCGGATTCCCCGCCAGCTGGATGCTCACCTTCCTGGCAACGCTGGTGCCAATACACGCCGCGACGAAGCTTGATGGCACCGCCGCGGCGGGCCCGCGGGCAATGTGGGCGCACGTCCTGCTGCCCTATGTGGCGCTCGCCGCGGCAGGCCTGCTAATTGCCGGCAAGCTGCTGTCGGGTGCGCGGCCGGACCGGTTCGAGACGTACACAATGGTCGGGCTGCTGTTGGTGGCGCTGGTCCGCCAGATGGTCACGTTGGCGGAGAACACCCGGCTGCTCGCCGAGATCCGGGAACGCGAACAACAACTGCAGCACCTGGCTTTCCATGACCCATTGACGGGCCTGGCGAACCGGGCCCTGTTCACCCGGCGGTTACAGCGGACACTCGCACCGGGGCGAGACGACGACGCTGACACCCAGGACAAACCGCAAGTGTCGATCCTTTTCCTTGATCTTGATCACTTCAAGTACGTGAACGACGAGTTCGGACACGCTGCCGGGGACGAACTTCTGAAGATCAGCGCGGAGCGGTTGCGGGCGGGGACGCGAGCGGTGGACACCGTCGCACGGCTCGGCGGGGACGAGTTCGCCATCATCCTCGACGGCAGCGGCCCCGACAATCCCCGCCGGGTGGGCGAGCGACTGGCGACCGCAGTCCAGGAGCCATGCCTGCTGGCCGGGCGGCCCTACACCCCGCAGGCCAGCCTCGGTCTCGTGACGGTGGACGAAACCACCGCCCGGCCGGTCAACTCTGACATTCTTCTCCACCAAGCCGACCTGGCGATGTACGCCGCCAAGCGCGAGCGGGCAGGCAGGCTGATGGTCTACCGGCCGGACCTGCCCGAGTCCGCCGCGGCTGGCCGTGACTGCGGTCCGCGTTGACTACCGGCATGATCGGGCTGTTACGTGGGAGAAGGCGTGGCGTTGGGTGAGTCGCCGAGGGGAGTCTCACCCCTCGGCGCTCGTAGAGTTGGGTAGGCCGCCGGCGAGGTGACCGCCTCGGGCGGTTCCTTTTCCGTCGACCTCCCGCCGAACCCGCCGTGCAGCGTTAACTGCAACGGGCTCTCCAGTGGTTATGCCTTGGGTTGCGTGGTAGGTCGTCCGGCGTGGATCGCCTCGTGGCAGGGGCGGCAGGCGACGAGTGTTTTTCGCCGTCGCTTCGCCTTGAGGCGGACCCAGGCCGGTTTTTCACGTCGTCCTGGTTTGTTGAGGTCGGCGAGGTGGCGGATATGGTGTACTTCCACCTGCTCCGTCGCTCCGCACAGTTCGCACGCGCCCGCGAGGAGCCGGTGGATCAGCTCGTTGCCACAGGCCGTGGCCAAGATTGGCGCTCGGTCTTCGAGGGCAGCCGTTGGCTTCCGATGCAGCGGTATACCTCCGAAACGCTGTGCATGCCGAAAATGCCATCCGCCCTGGTCAGGATGGTCGTAGCCGTCGGGACTGATCGTTGCCCTCCAACGCCAGGCCCCCGCCCGGCAGGGCCGATGAGTGCACGAGGATGCCACTTCATGCTGCTTCAGCTGACCTACCTCGGTGTCTCCAACGCGTTCGCGCTGCTGCGCCTGCTGCCCCGCGGTGACCGTGACAAGGACATCGAGATCCTCGCGCTACGGCACCAGATCGCCGTGCTGCAACGCCAGCTCGATGGCCAACGGATCCAGTTCCAGCCCGCCGACCGCGCCCTACTCGCAGCGCTCCTGCACACGTTGCCGCGGCCAACGCTGCGCGGGCTGCGCCTGCTGGTGCGTCCGGAGACCGTCCTGCGCTGGCACCGCAGTCTGATCGCCCGCCACTACGCCGCTATCTCTCGCCCCAAGCGGCGCGGCCGGCCCCRCACCCTCCGCTCGATCCGAGCCCTGGTGCTGCGCCTGGCCCGGGAGAACAGCAGCTGGGGCTACCGGCGGATCCACGRCGAACTCCTGGTCCTCGGCRTCAAGGTCGCTCCGTCCACGGTTTGGGAGATCCTGCGCGACGCGGGCATAGACCCCGCACCCGACCGGACTGCGACCACCTGGGCTGACTTCCTCCGCGCCCAAGCCCACGCCCTGCTGGCCRCTGACTTCGTCGAAACGGCGGCCCTGACCGGGACACGCCTGTACATCCTCGCGGTGATCGAACATTCCAGCCGCCGGGTCCGGATCCTCGGCGCCACCGCGCACCCCACCGCAGCATGGGTAACCCAGGCGGCTCGCAACCTCGCCATGGACCTCCACGACGCCGCCTCGACCGCCCGCTACCTCATCCGCGACCACGACGCCAAATACCCGGCGCTGTTCGACACGATCCTCGCCGACGCCGGGATCAGGATCGTCCGCAGCGGCGTTCAGGCCCCACGGATGAACGCGATCATGGAGCGGTGGGTGCGCACCTGCCGCCGCGAACTCCTCGACCGCACCCTGATCTACAACCAGCGCCACCTACTGCACGCCCTGCGCGCATGCGAGGCGTTCTACAACCTGCATCGACCCCATCAGGGCATCGCGAGCGCCAGACCACTCCAGCCATTGCCCGAACCGATCACCGCCCCGGACCGGCTCACCCACCTCACCATCCACCGACACGACCGCCTCGGCGGCATCCTGCACGAGTACGAACATGCAGCCTGACCTGCCCGGACATTTTTTCGGCAGGTACAAGGTCGAAGAGTGGAAGAAGATCTACGATCCCGGCTATTACAGCGACCTGCCGACCGCCTTGCTACACATGGTCAGCGACCTGGACGAGTGGCTCCAGGCGCGCCCCTTCAAGCCGTCCATCACCGACCCGTCGAACCCGGTCGTCAACTTCGACCACCGGTGGAGCCAGGAGACGCCCGGCCGCGACCTTGAGCTGTTTGGCTTCGCCGACGCTGCAAGTATCGCTACCAGCCAGGCCAGGCCCTCCACCACAACACTGCGGCCCCACTCGACCAGGCCCAATTAGCGCACCGGCCGACTGGTAGATCAAGGGCGAAAGCCAGCCGCGCGCCCGCCCGGCGCGCCAACGCCAGCCCGATCCGACGAAGCGCCGCTAGCTGATCTTCTTCCAGCGGACGAGTGTGAAGTTGTTGTCGAGGTCGACTCCGGCGTTCTGGCCGAACCCGACGAAGTCACTCAACACGAGATCGGTCCCGTCCAGCTGCCAGCCGAACCGGTACGGGTCTGGCACCCCGCATTCGCCGGGCCTGCAGCCGTTGAGCTTGGCCACCGCGGTGAGGTCCGACGCGAGCCAGACCGCCTTCGCGTCACCGCGTACCGGCCCGGTCTCGAGGATCACGTCGCCTTCCTGGTGGCGGCTGTCGCCGCAGTCACCTCCGCTGATGTCGATCCGGGGCCCGCGGTGCCGTCCAGTGCGAACCGTCGCAGGCACCAGTCACCGATCGGGCGGAGCCCGTTACACCTCGGGCGGACCGAGGCTTTCCGCCGCACGACCTACTCGCAGGCCAGGTATGGCCCAGCTGACCGCCGCGGTGACCGCGACGGTTCCAGCGACGACGAATGGATGTGCAATGAGCGCATCAGACACGTGGTTGAGCGGGTTGCTCGCGATCAGGGTGGTGCGTTCGGCGAGCCATGCCGCGGCCAGCACGATTCCGATGCCGGCGGTGGTGAGGCGTGCCGCCGGGTAGATGTGGGTACCGCTGAGGACCAACAGTGACGGCATGAGCAGGGCGACCACCATGAGCTGGGTCAGTTCGATGCCGAGGTTGAATCCCAGCAGCTCGACGATCAGGGATCCGTGGCCGAGGTCGAGGCCGCCGAGCAGTGCGGCGAAGGCGAGGCCGTGCATGAGCCCGAATCCGGCTGCGATCCACGCCTCGCCACCTGGGACGAGAGGCCGGATGGCATGGACGCCGGAGACCAGGATGGACAGGGCGATCAGGCTTTCCACCACGCGCGTCGGAGCGCTGATGTAGCCGAGGGCTGCGAGGGCAAGGGTGATGGAGTGCCCGACGGCGAAGGCGGTGACGACGTGCACGACGCGCCAGCAGCTGCGGCGCAGGTTGTCGGCGCTGACCCATCGGCCGTGGTGGGCGAGGAGCGGTGCCGGCAGCAGGAGCATGATCAGGAACAGCAGGTGGTCGGCGCCTTCGGCGATGTGTCGGACGCCCAGGTGTACGGCGGCGGCGAAGCCCTGCTCGGGGGTGGCGCCGGCGGCTGGTACGCCGATGGTGTGTCGCTGCCAGTCGAGCACGCCTACGGTGGTGTAGCTGTCGGAGCCGTGCGGGCGCAGCAAGACGATGATCTGGTGTGACAGCAGATGGTGCACGATCGCGTCGTAGCTGAGCTGGAAGTCGTGCGCCGTGCCGTTGGGTGGCTGCAGGACGAGGTCGAAGACGAGGTGATCGACGCCGTCGATGTTCTCCACGCGGCCGCCGCCGGCGGTGACGGTCCACCGAGCGCCGTTCTGGTCGGCCGCGGAGGTGTGGCTGAGCACGTAGCGGCGGAGTTCCTCGAGCTTGGCCGGACGGGCGACGGTCGCCGCGGTGAGGGGCTGGTCGAGAGCGATGGCGAGCCGGTCGATGGGCAACTCGACCTCGCCGGTCACCCGGTCCGGCGTGGCGTCGAGCAGGATCGCCGTGGTGCTGAGCGGGTGCGCGTCCGCGCGCGTCGGTGCCATGACCGTCGCCGTTGCCCACACGGCCGCGAGACACGCGAGCAGCATCCCGGCGCGGGCCGCCCAGGTGCGGAGCGGGCGGCGCCGGGAATGCTGTCGGTTGCCGCGCGCCGGTCGGGGCACAGCTACGAGATCCACGATCAGCTCGGCTTGCTGCTGCCGTAGTCGTTGGTCTTGTCCCGGTAAACCGAGTGGAAATGGATGTTGGGTGTGCTCTGGCTACGGGTGTTGATGAACTCGATCCACACGCTGGGGCCGTCGATGCGGATGTAGCTGTTCTCCCCACTCGGGCTGGTGTTGTTGGACCAGCCGATGCGAGTCTGGCCCAACTCGGACTCGTACTTGGCCATCAGCTTCGTGGCGGCCGTGCCGCTGAGGTCGCCGACGTATGCCTGGATCGCCGCGATGACCAGCTTCTGCTGGTCGGCGGTCAGCTGTGACACCAGCAGCCCCTCGGCGGTGGGGAAGGTCCCCGAGTCCTTGCCAGGGCCCATGACCAGGTCGTCGAACGTCCCCGACGTGATCTCCGCGGCGGGCTTCTGCTGGTCATCGAGCGCCGCAAGCACGCCGAACATGGCTGACGACTCGGCCTTCAGGGGCTCGACCGTGACGCCAGCGGACTGGAACGACGTCGGCTCGGAACCGACGAACTGCGGAGTCTCGCTCACTTTGTCGCCGTTGTAGGTGAGGTTGCGGGCCAGGTGATGCCCGCCGAACTGGACCATGAACGGCTGCGTCGTCGACGGCTGCCCGTAAACGGCGATGTAATAGTCCTTGAGGCTGCCGAAACCGTCCGCGCCCTGGCCCCCGAGGCTGCTCAGATAGTCGTCGGCCTTCTGGATGTCGATGTCCTGCTGGGCGCCAGTGGGGCTCAGCGCCACCTGGAGCACGGTGGCAACGGCCTTCTGCTGGCTGGCGCTGAGGTCGGACAGGACGATGCCCTCCCGGGGCACGGCGGTCGAGGGGAAGTTTGACCAGGTCTGTCGCGCCTTGTTGTCCGAGAAGTCGTACTCGACCTTGCCCCGCTGGGTGGCGTCGAGCGTGGCGAGGAACGCGTTCACCGCCTTGACGACCTCCGCGGTGTTCGCGCCGCCCGGGCTTGCTCCGTTGGTGTTGAGGTTGACGGCCGTGAACTGCTGCATACCTCCGCCCACGCCGCCCGCGCTCTGGCTGCTGCTCTGCTGCGTTGTAGCGCTCGCTGACGGCGACGAAGTGGTGGAACCACCTGAACTGCAGCCCCCGATGACGAGAGCCGCCGACAACAAGGCGCCGGACGTGATGGCAAGGCGTCTATGCATGTGTCTCCTCTGATCGTGACGAGTGCCGCGCCAGCCCCACGGAGTCGGACGTCGACCGCGTCGCTGCTGTCACGCCGGCCGTGGCCGACACGCTCGACAACATCGTCGAACCTCCGTCAGTACTCCGGTGGCCGCCGACGAATGCACACGTCATGACCGGTTCCTTCAGGCGCGGGCGGGTACCGGTCCGGGAGCGTACGGAGGACTTCTGAATCCCCGCTGACGGCTGAATGCCCGCTGAACGCGGGGATGGACAGAGGCCCCGCGGGCACCCCGACCGGCTGCCGGGCGCCCGAAGCTCCACGCGACAATGGGCCCGTGCCCGCACCCGCCAACACCGGCCGCGTCCTCGTCGTGGACGACGAGCCGTCGATCCGGGACGCCGTCGCGACTGCGCTGCGCTACGAGGGCTTCGACGTCGGCGAGGCCGCGACGGGTCGTTCGGCGCTGCAGTCGGCCAGTGAACAGCCTCCGGACGTGGTCATCCTCGACCTGATGCTCCCTGACATCGACGGCGTTAAGGTGTGCCGGCAGTTGCGGGCGGCCGGTCAGGACTGCCACGTGCTGTTCCTGACCGCGCGCGGCAACCTCGCCAACAAGGTCACGGGCCTCGGCGCCGGCGGGGACGACTACATCACCAAGCCATTCTCTCTGGCGGAGATCGTGGCACGGACGAACGCGGTCATGCGGCGCAGGGCGATGTCGATGGCCTCCCCACCCGTGGAACTGCTCGGCCAGGCCAGCCAGGACGGATCCACGCCCTCAGGAAGCCGGCGGCTGGTGTGCGACGACGTCGTTCTCGACCTGGACTGTCATCAGGTCTGGCGTGCGGGCGTGGCCGTCCATCTGACGGCAACCGAGTTTCGCCTCCTCGCGTTCTTCCTCAACAATGCGCAGCGCGTGCTGTCCAAACAGCAGATCCTGGACGCGGTCTGGGACGAGGACTTCCGCGGGACTCCGAACATCGTCGAGGCGTACGTCGGTCACCTACGGCGCAAGCTTGACCAGCACGGGCCATCGCTGATCAAAACCGTTCGCCTCGTCGGCTACGCCCTGCATCCACAGGACGGAACAGCGGCGCTCGCGCGCGCGGACGCTCCATGAGATCTCGCCAGCCTCGAACACTGCAGGCGCGGCTGGCGGTGGTTGTCGCCGCGGTCCTGCTCGCGGCCCTGGGACTGTCCGGCGCGACCACCTACCTGGCTTTCGCGGTGTACCTGCGCGATCGGCTCGATGCCGCGCTGCGCGACACCCCAGTCGCGTTGAACCACTACACGAGCGATACCACCAGTCAGGACGCGACGGGCGACGGGGACGACGACGATGGGGACAACGCCCCGGGCCCGAGAGTCGCGCCTTTCGTACAGTTCATCAGCGCTGACGGCACCGTTCTGCTTACCCAGGCAGGCCGCGATGCCGCCGGGCGGCCCTTCACGGCCAACCTGCCGTCCGTCCTGCCCACGGTCGCCCGATCAGATGGCCCCGGCGGACCCGCGGCGTTCTTCGACACCCGGTCCCGCGAGCCGTCAGGCCCCCGGCTGCGGGTCAAGGTCTCGGCGGACAAGGACGGCCAGGTCGTCATCCTGGCTCTTCCCAGCAGCGAGAACGACCGGCTGCTGCATCGCCTGGCGGTGGTCGAGGCATGTGTCACGGCGGCCGCGCTGCTGCTGGCGTCCGGCGCCGCCTTCTGGGTGGTCCGGCGCCGCCTCACACCGCTGCGAAGGCTGGCGGACGCCGTCGAATCGCTGAGCCCGAACGACCTGGCCGTCCGCGTCCAGGTCGACACGACAACACGCGAGGTGCACGAGCTGGCGACCGCGACCAACCTGCTGCTGCAGCGCATGGACGACGCGTTCACGAAGGAGCAGGCCACGCAGGAGGGCCTGCGGCGGTTCATCGCTGACGCCTCACACGAACTCCGGACGCCGATCGCCGCCGTGTCGGCGTACGCACAACTGTTCGATCTCGGTGCCCGGGACCGGCCGCTAGATCTCGCCCGCTCGATGTCTGGCATCCAGCGTGAGACCTCGCGGATGCGTGACCTTGCCGAGGACCTGCTGACCCTCGCCGCGGCGGAAGAATCTACTGAACAGGAGGCCCAAACCGCTGACCTCGCGGCAGTGATCAGACAAGCGGTTGATACGGCGGTTGCCGTCGATCCACGCTGGCCCGTGACGCTGACACTCGCCGCGGGCCTCGGCATGGTAGCGGCCGGACCAGCTCGGCTGCATCGCGTGCTGGATAACCTCATCGGCAACGTCCGCGCACACACTCCCCCAGGCACGCGCGTCCAGATCAATGCCCGGCACGAGGGCGCGAACGTCATCATCGCCGTCGCCGATGACGGCCCTGGGCTCACCGCCGACGAGCAGGCCCACATGTTCGACAGGTTCTGGCGCAAGGATCCGTCCCGATCCCGGCAGGTCGGCGGTAGCGGCCTCGGGCTGTCCATCGTGGCCACCATCGTCAAAAGCTGGAACGGACACGTGACCGCCTCGCAGACCCCAGGCGGCGGCCTAACCGTAACCTTCACGCTCCCCGCCACCTGACTAAAAGCTTCCCCCGCCGTCCACACGAGACCTGGTCGTCCAGCGGGATCTTCGGGTGCCGATGCCTGACGTGGTCGACTTACTCGCGGACCGGTGGGCCCCCGGCCGGGGGCGAATCGCTGCCCACCGCGCTGATCCGTTCTCCATACGGCCGGAGTGGAGCATTCGGCCTGTTCATGGCCAGGCCGCTGGCCGAACGGGGGTTCCAGGTGCTCATCCAGAGCACGCGCGGCGGGTTCGGTTCCGGCGGAGTACTCGACCCACTACGGCAGGAGCGGGACGACGGCTTGGCAACACTGGACTGGATGGTCAAACAGCCGTGGTTCGCCGGCGCGATCGTGCTGGTCGGCCTCAGCTACCTCGGATACGTGCAGTAGGCGGTGGCCGACCGCCTGCCCGCCGAGGTCAAGGCGATGATCCCGCACATGACCGAGTCGGCGCTGCCGCCATGGCCGCAGGCTCCGCGACCGGCTGCTCGCTGGCGGCTCTCCCCGTCTGCGGGGCCAGCAGCACAGCGACCCGCGACCTGGCCGGGCATGAGGCCAGGTAGGCGACGCGGGTCAGGCAGCGATGAACTCGAAGGGCACCTGCAGGGTCGTTGCGGGGTCGGGGCGTAGGACGCCGTTGCCGAGGGTGTAGGGCGTGCCGCGTTGAGTGAGGTCCTTGGCCTTCGCCTCAAGGTCGACCACCGACACGCGGATGGTCCAGGCTCCGGGGCCGAGCTGGTGGTAGCGGTCAGCGACGCGGCCGGGTCCGGTCGGTTGGACGAGCTCAAGGCGGGCGCTGCGGGGAGCGCGGAACGGCATGACGGCCCGGCGGCAGCCGTCTTCCTCGACCATCGAGCTCGGTGTCCAGCGCAGGTTGCGCTCGAGCGCGCCGAGCGTCGCGTCGAGGTCCGCCACCAGATATTCGCGAGCGACGATCCGCACCATGGCCTCGGGCGAGGCCTCGGGTGGGATGTCGGCCGGCGCGTGGAAGGCCTCGTCAGGTAGGCCGAGGTGCCCGCTCTTGGTCGCCTCGATGAACAGGCCCGTGTCGGCTGCCGGGTCGTAGGTGGCCGAAGCCGGGTGGCCTCCGAGGTAGAACCGGTCGCGGCGGTCAGGCGGGTGGAACCCGACAGCGACGCCGAGGCRATCCAGATGCCCGGCCAGGTCATCGATCTGCTCGTCCGTCATCGCGAGCTCGGTGGCGTGCCACTTGACGGCCCGGGCGCCCTGTAGCTGAGCGACCTCCCGCGCGGGGAAGACAGCGGTCGTCGTGCTCGTCTCGTGCGACCGGCTCTCGGGGGCGCCGGACGCTACTGATGGCACGTGGGCGTCGCCGGGCGCCACCAGCTCGAGAAACGTCGGCGCGACCGGATACCTGGGGTGGACGCGGCAGAACACCGCGTCGATGCCAGGGCCGCTCCGGTAGGACCGCGGTCGCGGCTGCGGGATGCCGATAGCGCTACGCAGCGTCTCCACGCCAGCATGGATATCGTCGATCAGAATACTGACGGTCGTCATCAGCTGGTACATTCCCGCGACTCCAACCCGGATGCCAAAGCCACTCCTCGTGTGCAAACATAGTCCACCGGACCGGGTCGCGTCGACGGCGGCATAGTCGGTCCTCGCCGAATGACTTTGCTTGCCGGCCCGCCGCCCCCCACCCCCGCTCCACCTTCGGGTCAAGCCCGGCCGGAAGACTCAGAACGCTGCCCGGAAGCCCGGCCGATGGGCGACCCAGCGCCGATCATTGCGGTGGCACGTCGACCATCTGGACGAGCTGTGACACGCGGGCAGGCTCCAGGCTGGAGTCAATCCCGCGGCACTTATGGCTCGATCACCACTCGCAATGCTCCCGCCTTCCGGTCACCAGCCACCCGGAACGCCTCGACGGTGTCCTTGAGGGGGAACCGATGCGTGATGAGTGTCCGGGCGATGTCCGAATT
Source organism: Pseudofrankia sp. EUN1h (assembly GCF_001854645.1). NCBI lineage: Bacteria > Bacillati > Actinomycetota > Actinomycetes > Frankiales > Frankiaceae > Pseudofrankia > Pseudofrankia sp. EUN1h. The sequence continues at coordinate 15,335 of NZ_MBLN01000111.1, forward strand.
CTCAGCCAGCATGGCCGCCGCGTCCTCCATATCGCGTCCGTTCTCATGACGGCAGTACCCGATCGAGGGAATGATCTTGGCCTCGCAGTGGAACACATTCATCCAGTCGAGCTCGACCTTGTTCAGGTAGACACCCACCGAGACGATCGTGCCGTGCGGGGCGACGAGCTCGGTCGCGCGGGCGAGCCCGCTCGGCGACCCGGCCGCCTCGACGACCACGTCGTACAGGCCCCGGGCCTTGAGCCGGGCGCCGAGGCGCTCACCGGCTTCGGCCTGGTGGGGATGGCGCGCCTCGACAGCGACGTCCGAGGCGCCCTGCCGGTTGGCACCACGTCTGCCGTTGGAGCACGCCGGCCACGGTGATCGATATGTCAGGTGCCAAGCCTCGTGGCCTTGCTACGACGATCGGTCGAGATGATTTGTGTGCTTCCAGGGTAGATGGGACGAGGCAGACCAAGTTCGTGCTGCGCGAGGATGTTGCGGAAGATCTCGACGGTACCGCCGTACGTGCTCGTTCCTTGGGCGAAGCGGTGGGCGAAGTCGATCGCCCCCGCGCCGGGGGCCTCTGGTGAGTCGTGCCGCAGGACGCCCAGCGGGCCGATCATGTCCAGCAGATCGGAGGCCGCGGCAATCAGCACCTCGGATCCCTTGATTCGGCCTTGTGCCCCTGGCGTGCAGATGCCGGCCTCCAGCTCGGCCGCGATCCGGCCGAGCCGAGCCAGGACCGTCGGGTCGTCGGCTGGGCGGCGACCGTCGAGTCCCGTCGTCGCGGCCCAGTCGACCGCGGCGGCGAGTGCCGGCTCGAGCGCGCGAAGGAAGTTGCGGCCCACCGAGAAGTCGTCCAAGCTTGCGCGCGCGTCCATCCCGTGCTCTTCGTCCAGCGGCCCGCGAAGTACCGTCCAGCCGTCGTTGACCCCGCCGAGGCGGTAGCGGTCCGGGACTCGAACGTCGCCAAAGTAGACGATGTTGGTCCGCTCGCCACCGAAGGTGTGGACCGCCTGGATCTCGATACCAGGCAGATCGAGCGGGACGAGGAACATCGTCAGGCCCCTGTGCTTCGGCAGGTCCGGGTCGGTGCGGGTGATCGCGAAGGTGTACTGGCAGTTCTGGGCGCCAGTCGTGAACATCTTCGAGCCGTTGAGGACCCAGTTGTCGCCGTCGCGCACCGCCCGGAGCCGGGCGGCCGCGATGTCCGAGCCGCCGTCGGGCTCGGTGTAGCCGAGGCAGAACCGCACCGCGCCAGCCGCGATCTTGGGCTTCAGCTCCGCCCTGACGTCGGGCTGGCCGAACCGCTCCACGGAGCCCCACACCATCCGGGTCGTCGACGCCGTGATGTACGGGACGCCGTGATCCCACTTCTCCAATTCGAGGATCCGGTAGCTGACCGGGTCCAGGCCCGCGCCGCCCTCGTTGACAGGCCACTCCGGCATGAGCCAGCCGCGGGAGCCGAGGGCCAGGTGGACATCGAGGTTGAAGCCGTTGCCGGTCTCGCGTTCCTCAGTGAGCGTCTCGTCGGTGACGATCTCGCTGAGGTAGTCGCATACCTCAGCGGCAAAGGCGCGTTGTTCGGCGGTGAGCTCGACGAGTCCGAAATCCATCGTGTTCTCCTTTTCGCTCAGGCGCGCGTCGCGGCGGCGACGAGGCCGGCACCGATACGCGCCAGGTCCGTGACCGGGTCGCCGGCCACGGCACTCCATCCCTTCGCCCGCAGGAAGTACAAGCCCACGTCCGCTTCGTCGGTGAAACCGAGCCCGCCCTGGACGTGGACGCTGGTCGTCGTCGCCCGGACGGCCGCCCGCCGAGCGACGTCGAAGGCCATGAGCGCCAGCTCGGGACGCCGGTCGGGCTCGTGCTGCATCATCCAGCCCGCCTTGTGCACGAGGATGCGAGCTCCAGTGATGTCGATCGCGGCGTCGACGAGCGGGTAGGCGACCCCCTGCAGCGAACCGATCGGAACGCCGAGCGTCGTACGGGACTTGGCGAACTCGATCCCAAGTGCCAGCGCCTCGTCAGCCAGGCCGACGAGCGCGGCGGCGGTCAGCAGCTTCCATTCCCGCACCGCCTGCTCGTACATCACGATCGCCTCCGGACCCGAGGCCAGGGTGATCAGCTCCTCGGCGTCGCTCGCGTCCCACCATGCGAGCGGCGTGCACCCCTGGTTCGAGACGTGCTTGTCCGGGATGGCGGTGCGTGCGGCGACAAGCTCGTCGCCGACAAGCGCGAGCACGTCGGTCGCGACGGCGGCGTCGGCGACCAGCTGAGGCACACCCTTTGTCGCCGTCATGAGCGCGACGGTGAAGACGCGCTCGCCGAGGCGGGCCGCGCCGAGCAGATCGTTGGGGGCATTGGACCGGCCCAGCAGCCGGGTGGCGGTGACATGCCCGGCGAGCGGGATCGGCGCGAGACGCCGTCCCTTCTCTTCACTGATCAGAGCCAAGTCGACCAGAGTGGCGTCGTCACCGCCCTGTGAGGCGGGCAGTCCCATTGCCGCGACACCCATGTCGAGTAGCCGCTTCCAAAGTCTGGCGTCGAATCCGATCGGCTCGGCGGCCCGCACGACCGCCGTGGTCGACTCCTTGGCGAAGAAGGCAGCGAAGGCCTCGCGGACGGACCTCTGGTTCTCGTCCAGTGCCGTTTCGCTGTGTCGAAGCTCGTACGTACCCATCGGATCGCTCCCTACATCGTCACGGCGTGCGTTCGATGAACGCGCAGTCCTCCATACCGCCGGTCGTGTTCTCGCTCGGCGTCGATTTGCAAGCAGTCAAGGCCGGCGTGCTCGGCGAGATTGACGAAGAAGGCGAGCAGTGACCGGGTTCCGTCTTCGGACTGGTCCGTCGAGCCTGGGCCTAGGACGGGCAGGGACTCGATCAGGTCGTCGATCATCGCGGTGCAGGCGGCTTCGGCCAGCTCGTGTACGTCCCGGTAGTGGTCGTAGAAGGTCGAGCGACTGACCCCGGCCCGTTCGGCGACGTCGGCGACGCTGATCTGGGACAGGTCCTGCTCCTCGACGAGTCGGATCAGCGTCTGCTGTAGGGCCGCGTGGGTGCGGCGTACGCGCCGGTCGCCCACCGAGGTGCCGTTTCTGGTCCCAGCCACGCTCTAGCGTACTATCTTAACCTGCACTTGCAGGGTAACCTGCAGATGTAGGGTAACGTTTGTGGACGCACCGTCACACCTGGCCAGCAGAAGGGAACTTGGTGTGAAAGTCACCGTGGACGAGGACAAGTGCTGCAGCGCCGGCCAGTGCGTGCTGATCGCGCCCGACGTCTTCGACCAGCGCGACGAGGACGGCGTGGTGATACTGCTCGACGACGCGCCGCCCCCGAAGCTGCACGACGCGGTCCGCGAGTCGGCCGGGGTCTGCCCGGCCGCTGCCATCCTGCTGGCCGAGTCGTGAGTCGAGCCGTGGACCGGATCGTGATCGTGGGCGCGTCGGCGGGCGGGCTGTCCTGCGCGGAGGCACTGCGCAGGAGGGGGTATGCGGGTGCACTCACGCTCGTCGGCGACGAACCACAACCTCCCTATGACCGCCCACCGACGTGATGGTCGTCAGCCGCAAGCTCGATAGCTGCAAGGTTGTGGCCGAGGAAGTGGCGCTGAAGACAGGACAGCGCACTCTGTGGATTCAGGTGAACGTCGGCGACTGGAATGACTGTGAGTGCCCGTACAGCACGGTGAGCGGAGGCTCGGCATGAATGCGGAAGATCTTGTCTTGATTAGCGTGGACGACCATCTGGTCGAGCCGCCCGACATGTTCAAGGGTCGGCTGCCCGCGAGGTTCTCCGATGTCGCGCCCAAGGTGGTTCGCCGGCCCGACGGTTCGGACGTGTGGACGTTCAACGGCACGGTCATCCCGAACGTGGGGCTGAACGCGGTGGCGGGCCGGCCGAAGGAGGAGTACGGCGTCGAGCCGACCGCCTTCGACGAGATGCGCCCTGGCTGTTACGACATCCACGAGCGGGTCAAGGACATGAGCGCGGCCGGGGTGCTGGGCTCGATGTGCTTCCCGTCGTTCCCGGGCTTCGCCGCCCGGCTGTTCGCGGCCGCGGACGACAAGGACCTGGCGCTCGCCGTCGTGCAGGCCTACAACGACTGGCACATCGACGAGTGGTGCGGTGCGTATCCGGGCCGGTTCATCCCGATGGCGCTGCCGGTGCTGTGGGACCCGGAGCTCGCCGCGGCCGAGGTCCGCCGGGTCGCGGCCAAGGGCTGCCACTCGATCACCTTCACCGAGAACCCGGCCACGTTGGGCTACCCGAGCTTCCACGACAGGCACTGGGACCCGCTGTGGAACGCGCTGGTCGACACCAACACGGTGCTCTCGATCCACCTCGGCTCGTCCGGCAAGCTCACCATGACGGCGCCGGACGCCCCGATGGACGTCCTCATCACCCTGCAGCCGATGAACATCTGCAGCGCCGCGGCTGACCTGCTCTGGTCGCGGGTGCTCAAGGACTTCCCCGACATCAAGATCGCGCTGTCCGAGGGCGGTACCGGGTGGATCCCGTACTTCCTCGAGCGCATCGACCGGACCTACGACATGCACCACCTGTGGACCGGCCAGAACTTCGGCGACAAGCTGCCGAGCGAGGTCTTCCGGGAGCACTTCCTGACCTGCTTCATCGAGGACCCGGTCGGCGTCGAGCTGCGCCACAAGATCGGCATTGACAACATCGCGTGGGAGTGCGACTACCCGCACTCCGACTCCAGCTGGCCGTGGCCAGGCGAGGAGCTGCTCAAGTCCGCGGTCGGCGTCCCGGACGACGAGATCAACAAGATGTCCTACGAGAACGCGATGCGGTGGTACTCATTCGACCCGTTCGCCCACCGGTCCAAGGAGCAGTCCACCGTCGGGGCGCTGCGCGCCGAGGTCGCCGGCCACGACGTGGAGATCCGCCCGTTCGACAAGGGCCGCTTCGAGATCAAACACGAGGGCATCTCCCTCGGCGAGATGGTGGGTAATACCACCGCCTAGCTAGCCTAGTAGGGCTTTATTGACGGGGTGCGGCTGGAAACGGAGCAAGCCACGAACGGCCGGGATGAAAACGCGCGGGAAACCGCGCGGACAAAGGTTCCGGACCATGCGCCTAAAGCGAGATGTCACCGCGCCAGTCGCTACCCTACAGATCGGCTGGAGCTAAGCGTTCAGCTTGCGGCAGCCGCTTCACCCGCACCACGCGGGAGCGTTACGTCCGGATGCCTACCACTCCGAATGTGGACGCCACGTAGTCGCCACCCTCGATCATCTACATGCGGTGACCTGACGATTTCCTATTAGACAAGCTCCCGAGATGTCGTTAGGCGCACGCTCAGTCAGCTGTGGCCATACCTGCCGCGGGCCGCCGAGCGAAACCGGGGAGGGCGGACGGAGCCGAGCAGTGACCGAGAAACTGAAGACTCGCCCGGAATCGCGGATGCTCGTTGACGGCGAGCTGGTCGACGCGTTATCGGGCAAGACGTTCGGCAACGTGAACCCGGCGACCGAGGAGGTCCTCGGCCAGGTGGCCGACGGTTCGGTCGAGGAGATGCGCCGCGCGATCTCGGCGGCCCGGCGGGCGTTCGACGAGACGGACTGGTCGACGAACAAGGAGCTGCGCAAGCGCTGTCTCGGCCAGTTGCAGGAGGCGCTGGAGTCGGAGCGGGAGGAGCTGCGCGAGGAGCTGATCCTGGAGGTCGGCTGCCCGCGGATGATTACGTCGGGCCCGCAGCTGGACCTGCCGCTGGCGGATGCGCTGCGCTATCCGACGAAGCTGATCGACGAGGTCGCCTGGGTGACCGACCTGCCCGAGCTGGTCGGCATGAGCGGGGCGCCGAACAAGCGCCAGATCCGCAAGGAGGCCGTCGGCGTCGCTGGCGCGATCGTCCCGTGGAACTTCCCGTTCGAGGTCACGCTGCACAAGCTCGGTCAGATCCTGGCGACCGGGAACACCGTGGTGCTCAAGCCCGCACCGGACACTCCGTTCAACGCCACCCGGATCGGGCGGCTGGTCGCCGAGAAGACCGACTTCCCGGCCGGCGTGGTGAACGTCGTGACGTCCTCCGACCACCTGGTGGGGGAGGAGCTCGTACTCTCGCCGGAGGTCGACCTGATCTCGTTCACCGGCTCGACGGTGGTCGGCCAGCGGATCATGGAGAAGGGTGCGGCCACCCTGAAGCGGGTGTTCCTCGAGCTCGGCGGCAAGTCGGCGGCGATCGTGCTGGAGGACGCGGACCTGCCGACGGCCACCATGATGGGGATGGCTGTCTGCTTCCACGCCGGGCAGGGCTGCGCCATCCCGACGCGGATGCTGCTGCCGCGCTCACGCTACGACGAGGGCGTGGAACTGCTGAAGAACCTTTTCGCGGGCATTCCCTACGGCGATCCGCAGCGTCCGGACGTCCTCATGGGACCGCTGATCTCCGCGAAGCAGCGGGCCCGGGTCGAGGGCTACATCGACAAGGGCGTCAAGGAAGGCGCGACGCTCGCCGTCGGCGGCGGCCGGCCGGCGCACCTGCCGAAGGGCTGGTACGTCGAGCCGACCCTGTTCACCGACGTCGACAACTCGATGACGATCGCCCAGGAGGAGATCTTCGGGCCGGTTCTGGTAGTCATCCCGTTCGACGACGAGGACGACGCGGTCCGGATCGCCAACGACAGCCGCTACGGCCTGTCCGGCAGCGTCTTCTCCGGGTCGGTGGAGCACTCGATCGCGGTGGCCAACCGCATCCGCACCGGCAGCCTGTCCATCAACGGCGGCGAGCCGTACGGCGCCGACCTGCCGTTCGGTGGCCACAAGCACAGCGGCGTGGGCCGCCAGAACGGCCTCGCCGGTTTCGACCAGTACCTGGAGACCAAGTCGCTGGCCTGGCCAGGCTGACACCCGTGCCTGTGCCGCGCCGGCGGTCGCGCGTGCAGCTGCCCGCGCGGCGCAGGCACGCCCACAACAGCTACAACGTCAGCCGAACAGCCTCAGCGATCCGCACACGCGCCGCCGGCCCGGCCAACCGAGTTACGAAGATTTTCGGTCTAGGTCAGCTGTAGGTGTGTCGGTATGGACGTGGTCGTAGGCGGTGAGGAGCGGCCAGGTCTGGGCGGCCATCTCAGCCGGTGTCTGCGGGCATCCGCGTTGGAGCCAGTCGGTGGCCACGCCGATGAGCGCGCCCGCGCTGAAGGCGGCCGGCACGCTGGGCGGGATGTCGATCGATGAGGTGGTGTGTTCCGGTGGGGCGTCGCCGGTCGCGGCCCGGTGCACCGCCAGGTGCACGGCCGCGGCGATGCGGCGACGGATGTGGTCGATCACGCGTGCGCTTCCCTGCGGTCCTAGCAAGCTGCGGTAGAGGCCGGCGTGCTCGGCGAGATTGACGAAGAAGGCGAGCAGTGACCGGGTTCCGTCTTCGGACTGGTCCGTCGAGCCTGGGCCTAGGACGGGCAG
>NZ_MBLN01000112.1:0-20902 GCF_001854645.1 Pseudofrankia sp. EUN1h
GGAACTTGGTGTGAAAGTCACCGTGGACGAGGACAAGTGCTGCAGCGCCGGCCAGTGCGTGCTGATCGCGCCCGATGTCTTCGACCAGCGCGACGAGGACGRCGTGGTCGTACTGCTCGACAAGGCGCCGCCTCCGCGGCTGCACGACGCCGTCCGGGAGTCGGCCCTGGCATGCCCCGCAGCCGCCATCCAGCTGGTCGAGTTGTGAGTCGAGCCCTGCGCCGGATCGTGGTCGTGGGCGCATCGGCAGGCGGGCTGGCCTGCGCGGAGGCGCTGCGCAGGCAGGGCTATGCGGGTGTACTCACGCTCGTCGGCGACGAACCACACCCTCCCTATGACCGCCCACCGCTGTCGAAGCAGATCCTGGCCGGGCAGTGGGAGCCGGACCGGCTTTCCCTGCGGCCGCCAGCGGATATCGAGGCGCTGGGGTTGGACCTGCGGCTGGGGGTGACCGCGACCGGGCTGGATGTGTCCGCGCGGGCGGTGGCGCTGACGGACGGCGCGGATCTGCCCTACGAGGGACTGGTCGTGGCGACCGGCGTACGCGCCCGCCGCCTGCCCGGTAGCGGGCGCGTGGCCGGGGTGCACACGTTGCGGACCCTAACGGACGCGCTGGCGTTGCGGGCGCGGCTGCGTTCGGGGCGACGGTTGGTGATCGTCGGCGGTGGGTTTGTGGGTGCCGAAGTGGCCGCCGTCGCGCGTGGGCTCGGGGTGGAGGTGACGGTGCTGGAAGCGGGTCCGGTCCCGCTGGCGCAGGCGGTCGGCGAGCAGGCCGGGCGGTTGCTGTCGCAGGTCCACCGTGACCACGGCGTCCACCTGCGCACCGGGGCGGTGGTGGCCGAGGTCATCAGCGTCGAGGGCAGGGTGACCGGTGTCGCGCTGGCCGACGGAAGTGTGGTCCCGGCCGATGACGTGCTGGTCGCCATCGGTTCGGTGCCCAACACCGAGTGGCTGGCTGGCAGTGGCCTGCCCGTCCACGACGGACTCGTGTGTGACGAGTACTGTGCCGCCGGGCCCGGTGTGTACGGGGTCGGAGACGTGGCGTGCTGGCACAATCCGCTGTTCGGCACCGCGATGCGCGTCGAGCACCGTACCAACGCCGCCGAGCAGGCCATGACCGTCGCCCACAACCTGCTCAACCCGGACGTCCAGCGGCCCTACGCCCCCGTGCCGTACTTCTGGTCCGACCAGTACGACATGAAGGTCCAGGCCTACGGGTACGTGCGTGGCCACGACGAGGCGCTCGTCCTGGACAGCGACCTGTCCCGTCGGCAGCTGCTGGTCGCGTACCGCCGTGGAGACCTGCTTGCCGGGGTGGTCGCTGTCGGCAAGCCGCCCAGGACCTTGCGCGCCTGGCGGGCGCTCATCGCTTCCGGTGCCACCTGGGAAGCCGCCGTCACCGACACGGCCGCCGCGTAGCCGCCCTCGTGGACCACCGCCCAGAAGGCCACCAGCTCAGCCCGCGCCGCTTCGTGCGGCGCGGTGGAGCCATCCTCTCGAGGAGTAATCCATGAGCACGACAACCAGCACCACCCACCCGACCGACAACGCCGGCCTTCCCACGTTCCCCGGCCAGCGGTCCGCGCACCGTCCCCTCGACCCGCCCGCGGAATACACCGACTGGCTTCGTAGTGAAGGTCCACGACGGGCACTGTGGCGCGATAGATCGGTGTGGATCGTGAGCCGGTACGCCGACATCCGGGCGGCCCTGAGTGACCCACGGCTCAGCGCGAACGACCGCACTCCCGGCTTCCCGGTCCCGGACTCGTCCGGCCCGGGAATGCCCCAGGCCTTCATCCGGATGGACGACCCGGAGCACGCCCGGCTGCGCCGGATGCTCACCGGGGAGTTCACCGTCAAGCGCATGCAGCAGCTGCGTCCGCGGATCCAGGAACTGGTCGACGGCTTCCTGGATCAGATGATCAGTGCGGGGCAGTCGGCGGATCTGGTGGACGCGTATGCCTTGCCGATTCCGTCCATGGTGATCTCGCTGCTGCTCGGTGTGCCCTATGCCGAGCACGAGTTCTTCCAGCAGCACAGCGCCACCATCATCACCGCGAGCGCGACGCAAGAGGAGAAGCTGACGGCCAGCGCGCAGCTCGCCGGCTACCTGTTCGAACTGGTGGCCCGCAAGGAGCAGGAGCCGGCGGACGACGTGATCAGCCGGCAGATCCAGCGGGTCGCCGTCGGCGAGATCAGCCGTGAAACAGTAGTGGTGAACGCCATCTCGCTTCTGGTCGCCGGTCACGAGACCACGGCCAACATGATCGCCCTGGGCGCGTTGGCCCTGCTGCAGAACCCCGGCCAGCTCGCCCGTGTCCGCGACACCGACGACCCGGCCGTGGTCGCGAACGCGGTCGAGGAGCTACTGCGCTACCTGACCATCCCCCAGGACGCGGTCTTCCGGGTCGCCGCCGAGGACGTCACCATCGGCGACCAGCTCATCCGCGCCGGCGAAGCCCTGATCATGAACCTGCCCGCCGGCAACCGCGACGAGACCTTCACCGCCGACCCCAACACCATCGACATCGACCGCGACACCCACGGGCACCTCGGCTTCGGCTACGGCAGCCACCAGTGCCTCGGCCAGGCGCTGGCCCGCGTGGAACTACAGATCGCGCTGCCCACGCTGCTGCGCAGGCTGCCCGGGCTGCGGTTGGCGACGCCCCTGGAAAAACTGACGTTCCGCAACGGAACGATCACCTACGGCGTCCAAGAGCTGCYAGTCACCTGGTAGCGCCACGACAGACACTCCTCACGCGCGGCCACGAAACGTCCGGGCGGCCCGCGCCAGGCTCTCCGCGTGAGCAGTCCGCCGGTGCCGCCACGGGCACGTAGAACACCTCGACACCCCAGCAATACCCACAGCGCTGTCGCACCCTTCAGGACAGGAGTCAGGTAGGCATGAGAGGGCTCAACGGAAAGCGCTTCGTCATCGCCGGCGGTGCCAGCGGGATCGGCGCCGCCACCGCCGAGCGCCTCGCCGCTGAGGGCGCCGCGGTCGTGGTCGGCGACATCAACCTCGACGGGGCGCAGGCCACCGCCAAACGCATCGCCGACGCCGGCGGAACCGCCCTCGCCGTCGAGTTCGATCTCGCTGACGAGCAGTCCGTGCGCGCACTGGTCGACACCGCGGTCGACCAGCTCGGTGGGGTCGACGGGCTCTACAACGTCGGCGCCGACGTCTCGGCGGAGGTGCTGGGGCGCGACGGGAACCTGCTGGACATGGACCCGGCTGTGTGGCGGCGCACGCTCGAGGTGAACCTGATCGGCTACGCGCTCACCGCCCGCGCCGTCCTTCCACTGCTGCTCGAACAGGGCAGCGGAGCGATCGTCAACACCTCCTCCGCCTCCGCGCATGTGGGCGACCGCAAGCGTGCGGCGTACAGCGCCAGCAAGGCCGGGATCAACGCCCTCACCCGCCACATCGCCTCCCGCTGGGGCAAGCAGGGCATCCGCTGCAACTGCGTGTCACCCGGAGTCGTGATGACCGAAGCCGCACGAAGGACGTCCCTGAACGCGAAGAACATCGCGATTGCACAGCAAGCCATGCCCAGCCCCTCGGTTCGGCAGGCCCAGCGACCTCGCCGGGGTGGTCGCGTTCCTGCTCTCCGACGACGGAGAATGGATCAACGGCCAGGTCTGGTCGATCTCCGGCGGCGCACTGCTCCGCGAATGAAGACCGAACACACCGGACGACTTCCCACACACGAAGCCGCGCGTCACGCTCGTCCACCGGTCGATTCCCTGCCCAACTGTATGAGGGGTGGATCCGCTGTCCTGGTCGCCAGCTGGGCTGTGGGTCACCGGGCCAATTTCTTCGCCCTGGCCGCCGGGTGTCGTCGGGCGAGGACCTGCCCTTCCGGCCGCCGTCAGCTGACGGCGTCACCGGGTTCGCCTGCGGCCGACGTCGCGGTACGCGGCTGCGGGCGCCGCGCCGCGATGCGGTGCGGTCTCGGGTGGGCCGCGGCGGTCCGGGTGTGCCGGCGGCGTGGGCGCGATCTGAATCCTGGTGGCTGCGGTCACCACATCTGCTGAAAGCGGGAGGATGCACATGACTGCGGTGATGCATGGTGTGCGAGTGCTTGAGGTCGCCGAACACACCTTCGTTCCCGCCGCCTCCGCGCTCCTCTCCGACTGGGGCGCCGAGGTCATCAAGATCGAGCATGTCGAACGTGGTGACGCGATGCGCGCCTTGGCCGCTACCGGTGTCGCGGTCGTGCCAACGTCAGCGAATGTCCTCCTCGAACACTCGAACCGCGGGAAACGAAGCCTGGGCCTGGATCTTGGGTCGGAGGCGGGCCGCGAGATCCTCTACCGCCTCGCCGCGAGCTGCGACGTCTTCCTCACCAACAAGCTGCCGGCGGTGCGCAGTTACGACCCCACCAGCCCCTTCATGCAGGGAACGGTCAGCACGGCCGCCGAACGCGCCGCCCCCGCCCGCTTCGAGGCTGTGGATGCCTTGCGAAGCATCGCCGACCAGGCGGGAATCACCCTCACAACGCTGGCACTCGCCTTCGTCTCCAGCCATCCTGCCATCACGTCGACGATCATCGGACCGCGCACGGCGAGGCACCTGGACGACGCACTCGACGCAGCGGACGTCGAGCTCGGCGGAGACGTCCTCGACGCCATCGACAAGATCGTTCCACCCGGCGTCGATCTCCCCGACATCGACCATTTCACTCAGTATCCGTCGCTGCTGCCCGCGGCTCGCCGCCGACCACCACACCTCCCTGCGTAAAGGAATGTCTTCCAGCCAGAGGGTTCGTCGGTGACCTGTCGTGGCCGTTGACCGGAAAGAGGTCGCATATGGACTGGAGGTCTTGGTCGCAGCCAATATCGTTCGGTATCTAGTGATGCATCGCGGACTGAGGAGGATCAGATGGGTAAGTTAGACGGCAAGGTGGCCTTCATCACCGGCGCAGGCCGTGGTCAGGGGCGTAGTCACGCCATCAGGCTGGCGAGCGAGGGTGCGGACATCATCGCGATCGACATCTGCCAGGACATTCCGACCGTCAACTATGAGATGGCGAGTGCGGAGGATCTGGCGCAGACCGTCAAGGAGGTCGAGGCGCTTGGCCGCGGCATCGTCGCGGTCAAGGCCGACGTGCGGATCAAGGAGCAGCTGAAGGCCGCGCTGGAGGCGGGCATCGTCCGTTTCGGCAGGGTCGACATCGTCTGCGCGAATGCCGGCATCCTGCCGATGAACGACCGCACCCTCATCGAGGGCTTCATCGACGGCGTGGACGTCGACTTCGTCGGCGCGCACAACACGGTCGCCGTCGTCGCCCCTCATCTGCGGGCCGGCGCCTCGATCATCATCACCGGTTCTTGCGCGGGCCTGATGAAGAACACCACCGAGGCGATGGGCAAGACCGGCGKGGTCGGGTACTCGTTCGCGAAGCGGCTGGGCTTCCAGTACGTCGAGACGCTCGCGCTGCAGCTGGCGCCGCACAACATCCGGCTGAACGCGGTGCACCCGACGAACGTCAACACCCGGCTGCTGCAGAACGACGACATCTACCGCGCGTTCCGCCCGGACCTCGTCGCCGAGGGCAAGACGCCGACCCGCGAGGATGCGGAGGCGGTCTTCCCGGGCATGCAGCCGATGCCGATCCCCTACATCGAGCCGGGCGACGTCTCCGCCCTGGTGCTGTTCCTGGCCAGCGAGGACTCCCGCTACGTCACCGGCCTCAACATCCGGCTCGACGCCGGCTCGATGCTCAAGGGCGAACGCGCGATCTAGAGGACGTCCGAGAAGGGTCAGGGTGACGCGCAGGAGAGGTGGAAAGCTCATCGACCTCGGTACAGTTCTGCGCGGCGCCAATGTTGCCATCATATCCGCGGGAAGCCCGTGACACCCGCGGCGTCCTCATTCTGGTCGCGGATGACCTCGACCGAAAACGTGTGCGTCGCGGATATCGCCTACCTGGGCGAGGCTGAGCGCCTCCGCGGTCTGCCCCGGGCAAAGCGCGGCGTTGGCGGCGATACGACGTATCGTGCTTGCGCGGACCACCACTCCCGAGCGGATAGGAGCACGATGACGGACAAGGCGCTGGTCGACGTCGAGCGGCGCGGGCGGGTGCTCGTGGTGACGATGCGGCGAGAGTCGAAGCGCAACGCGGTCGACCGAGCCATGGCCGATGCGCTGGACGCCGCGTTCAACCTGCTCGAGGACGGCGACGAGCTGTGGGCCGGGGTCCTCGCCGCCACCGGGCCCGTCTTCAGCGCCGGCAGCGATCTGCGGGCCGGCGGCGACTACGCCACCGCGCGCGGTGGCGAGTACGGCCTTGTGCGCCGGCCGCGGCGCAAGCCGCTCGTCGCGGCAGTGGACGGCCCGGCGCTCGGCGGCGGGCTGGAGCTGGTACTGGCGTGCGACCTGGTCGTCGCGTCGACGTCGGCGACGTTCGGGCTGCCCGAGGTCGCGCGTGGGCTCGTCCCCACCTGCGGGGCGCTCTTCCGCGGCCCGCGCGGCCTCCCCGCCAACCTCGCCCGCCAGCTCATCCTCACCGGCGAACCGATCACCGCCGCCCGGGCATACGAGGTCGGCTTCGTCAACGAGCTCGTCGGGCCAGGTCAGGCGGCCGAGCGTGCCGCCGCGCTGGCCGAACGGATCTGCCGCAACTCCCCGGTCGCCGTCCGCGCCTGCCTGGCCGCTGTCAACGAGCTGACCACGGACGAGGACAGGGCCGGCTGGTCCGCCACCGCCTCGGCCACCGACGCTCTCAGGACCTCCGCCGACCCCGAGGAGGGCATCCGGGCCTTCCTTGAGCGCCGCTCCCCGGTCTGGACCGGGCGCTGACCCGCGATCAGCACCTTCTCATGATCACGACGCGAACACGCGCAGGGCATCTACATACCGGGTCAGGAGCCAATGCCGTGAAGCTTAAGTCGATCTTGGATGGCTGATCTTCCGCTGTTGCTGGCCGGCGGGTTGGTACGGCGTGGCGGCGTGGCATCTGTGCTGGCGGGTGGTTTGGTCACGGTTCGTGGCTTCGATGATGTCCCCGGACCTGTGGGGTGCGGAAAGTCGGCCTAGGCCTGTGAGCTGGGACGATGCTACGGACCAGTCGCCGGCATGATGGTCAACCATGTCCGTGCGCCTGCTATACCTGATCTTCGTCAGGGTGTGTGGCTGGCTCGTTCTGCTCGGCCGATCGTCGGCATCGAAGGACATCGAGCTGCTCGTGCTGCGACACGAGGTCGCAGTGCTGCACCGCGCCCAGTCCCGGCCTCGGTGGGACTGGGCGGACCGGGCCATACTCGCCGCTCCGATCCGACGGCTACCGAAACGGCTACGGACGCACCGGCTGGTCACTCCCGGCACCGTCCTACGCTGGCACGCCGCCTGGTCACCAGGAAGTGGACCTATCCCCTGCGAACCGGACGACCGCCGATCAGCGTGGAGATCACTGCGCTGATCGAACGGCTCGCTACCGAGAACAAGACGTGGGGGTACAAGAGGATTCAGGGCGAGTTGCTCAAGCTCGGCCACCGGGTCGGCGCGTCCACGATCCGTAGGGTCCTGAAGTCCCTCGGGCTGCCTCCAGCACCGCGGCGGCAGCCCGACTCGAGCTGGCGGGAGTTCCTGCGCACCCAGGCCTCGACGATGCTGGCCGTTGACCTCTTCCACGTGGACTGCGCCGTGACGCTGCGGCGCCTGTACTGCTTGTCTGTCATGGAGGTCCGCACCCGCTACGTCCACCTCGTCGGGGTAACCGCGCACCCAGACGGGCCGTGGACCACCCAGCAGATCCGCAACCTCCTCATGGACCTTGGGGACCGGGCAGCCGAGATCCGATTCCTGGTCCGCGACCACGCCGGGCAGTTCACCGCGTCGTCCGACGCGATCCTCGCCGACGTCGGCATCACCACAGTCACGATCCCGCCTCGAGCGCCCCGGGCGAACGCCTACGCGGAACGGTCCGTCCGCACCGTCCGCGCCGAGGTCACCGACCGCATCCTGATCCTCGGCGAACGGCACCTACGAACCGTCCTGACCCAGTACGCACGCCACTACAACGGACAACGCCCCCACCGCGCCCTCGAGCTCCAACCGCCCCGACCCGACCATCCCATCGCCGACCTCACGGCGACACGGATCAGGCACCGACCTGTCCTCGGCGGACTGATCAACGAATACGAACGAGCCGCCTGAAACCCCAGGTCAACCCCGGTGGCACAGTTCCGGCACCCCACACGGCCAGCCGATGCAACAGCGCCGTCAGGAGTTGGCCGGGCGGGGCCATCCGCCGAACTGCTGAGCAGCCGCGTCGCCGAAGCCGGCTGGCTCTCCCGCCTCGGCGAACGTGCGAGCTATCTGGCGCATCTCCTCCTCCCAGCGCCACCCCTTGTGGGCTGCCGCATCGAGCGCGGCGGCGTGGCGTGTGGCGAGCTCAGGCTGAGAGCGCGCCCACTCTGCCGCGAGTGCTTCGTCCACACCGTGGCGCTTCGCGACGCGGCGGGCACTGATCAGCAGGGCCGCAGTGATCTTGGTCCACGCCGCATAGGTCATCTTCAGCGCCGACGCGGCCGTGTTGTCGCCGTTCAGCACGACAGCTTCGATGTGGGTGCCGCGAAAGATCGCGGCGACGTCCCCGGCTCGCTCCCCGGACAGGAACACGCGGGTGGTCCCGGGTTGCTCCGGTGGCGGCCCGATGATCCCGCCGTCGACATACGTGGCTCCGCGGGCCTGAACCACCGCTGCGACGCCGGAAGCGGTGCCCGGGCTGATCGCGTTGGCGTCCACGTACAACCCAGAGAAGCCAGCAACCGTCCGGGCGGTCTCCGCCGCGGCAGCGGGTGGGCAGATGGACAGGACAACGTCGCGGTCCCTCAGGTCGACCGACTCGCGCATCCCCGCGGCATCCGCGCGACGGCGCGTGCTCGCGCTTCGTCCGGCTGGCAGCCAGGTCACGTCGTGGCCGGAGCCGACCAGCGCCCAGCCCACCGCCGCGCCCATCTGCCCCGGGTGAAGAATCGCGATGCGGCTCACCAGGGCATCATCCGCAGTCCGTCACCGCCAGTGGACATCGACCATCCGGCCGCCTCGCGGCCCARCAAGGTCGGGAGTTTCTGCTGTATGTCCGTGCTCAGATCTCGACGAGGTAGCTCGTGAAGCCGCCGTCGCCGCTCGAGCTGGCGCGAGACCTCGGCCGTCAGCAGACTGATCTGCCCGGTCACCGCGGCGACCGCCGCGCGTACCGCGGCCTGACCACGCTCGACTACCGGCCGGCGACGATGCGCCCCCGACGCGCCCTCCATCCGCGACCCACCCGACGGCAGCTTCGCGGAGGTTGCGGGCACCAGCGCCACACCCACCTCGGACGTCCAGCCCCCAGGTTTCCCGTCGCCAGTCATCACGGCCCCCGACCACCACCCGCGACGTCACCCGCCGCACCCGGACAAACGCGGCCAGCATCTCACAGACACCAACCGCCACCACACCTACACCGGCAAGCCGCCGAAAGCCACAAGGATGGGAAGTCCACCGTCGAGGCCCCTGGCCGACCCACTCGTCCGGCAAATGCCTCGGCGTCCGTGGCATACACGCGGTACTTGGGCCAGCGCGGCTCAGGCTGCGTCCCCGAGCAGTGCTTCTCCGCAAGCCACTCCACGCCCTCGCYGTGCGAAGCCAGATGTCACTCACAGCAGCCACGCGAGGGCCGTCGAGCGAGGACCTCTTTCCGTACGAACCAAGAGCCAGGCCTGTCTACCTGCTCGTTTAGACGACCTCCAAGTAGTCCGACTAATAGGTCAAACCTATTGACCCAGGTCGGATGCCAACTACGGAGCGTGGTGGGCCGTGTGTGCCAGCATCCGAACCGTTTGATCTTGGTTGCTGGCCCCGAAATCGCCGTCCGGCCGGTCGCCACCCGGGCTCTGGCCAGGGACGATGCCCAGTGACCGCGCCGACCTCTACATCATCTACCGAATCGAACAAACGTTCCGTAGACCTGGTAGGTCCGGCTGCACGTCGGCGCCGACACCGCCCGCGGCCTGGTCGCGCAGATCCGTAGCGACACGCATCTAACACTCGACAACCAGCCGCCAGAGGCGGCCTCAACCTAGCCCGCGCCGGTCGGCGTGCATAGGACCGTGTCGGCGTGCGCCGGCACGGTCCTATGGGCTCTGGTGCCGGCCCCGGCCTGCCGCGGCCGAGAGTCGATCCCGGGCGCCGGCGGTACAGGCCACCCACGTGCTGAAGCATCACCCCAGCGGCAAGATCGCCATCACCGCATAGCGAGCGACACCGCGCGCCATCGAACAGGGGCGCGGCCGGCGGGCGGCGTCCAGGTCTCCGCGATGCCGCGGGCTGACCGGACAGCAGGCCGGCCGCCCCTACTGCGCCTCGCTGAGATGGACCATGGCGTCGTACAGCTGCTCGTACGTCATCGGCGGCTCGGGGATCGGATGTGCCCGCTCAGCCCGGTAGGCGTCGAGCATGAGGTGGAGGTAACGCCGCCAGGCGTTGGGCGCCGTGGCGCTGGTGGCCTCGATGATCCTGCCGTTCGACCAGATGAGGTTGACGATGTCGGCCAGGGTGATATCGCGGCGAGCCTCGCCGGCTTCTTGGGCCCGGGTGAGCATGTCCACGATCTGCTGGCACATCTCGTCGTGGATGCGCTCGGTCTCGGCGCTGTCGGTGAAGCGGCGGGAGAGGAAGTCGTTGAAACCCCGGTCTCCCGCCTGCATGCCGAACAGGTGCTCCAGGTAGTAGACGAACCCTTCCCACGGGTCGTTCATCTCCAGGGCCTTGTTGGCCCCGTCGAGGAACTCCTGAAGCCGGGGCTGGAAGGCGGCCATGAGCAGGTCCAGGCGGGTTGGGAAGTGGCGGTACAGGGTGCCGATGGCAACGCCAGCGTCGCGTGCGATCTTCTCCAAGGAGGCATCCACGCCGTGTGCGGCGAATTCGCGCTGCGCCGCGGCGAGGAGCTTGTCTCGGTGCTCCCGGGCGTCACGGCGCAGGGGCCTTCGCATCTGCTCAACGTCGCTGCGGCTCACTTCGTCAGTCTACCGGCGATACTGAGGGTGGCCTCCCTTTCTGTGCCGCTCAGGAGCCCGGCAGAGCGCGGTTGACCTCGGTGAGCTCGTCGGCATGGTCGTGCGCGACGTGGCTGACGGCGCGCCGCAGCACCGTGGCGCCCGCCATCTGGCTGACGATCCCGGGGGCCCTCCCGCGAGCATGACGTTCGTTCGGTGCCCTGGCACGGTGGCAGGGCTGAGAACAGGCCAGGTGGCTGCCGGGGCCGGGCGGTACCCGGCCTGGATGTCGCCGCCGTCGCGGGCAGCGTTCGCGACCAGGCGGCGAGGGGCACCTTGTCTTCCTTCGTCTCCTTGGTGCCGCCAGATGTCGAGGCCCGAAACTCCTGCCAAGATGAGGCACCCCTCCGGAATAGAGTGAGGTACCCCTCCGTTTGTACGGGCAGCAACAAACGGAGGGGTGCCTCATCTTGGCGCTCTGACTTGACCGCACGAGGAGCGAAGCAGATGAGCACTATGGAGCCCTCCGGGGCGCAGGCGCCTCAGCGGCCCGCGGAGGCCGTCGGGGCGCACCTGGCCGCTTCGCCCGATCCCCATGACGAGCGGCGCTGGATGGCCCTGGGTGTCCTCGTCATCGCCCAGATCATGATCCTGCTGGATGCGACCGTCGTGAACGTTGCCCTGCCCTCGGCGCAGGCCGACCTCGGCTTCTCCGACGCCAGCCGCCAGTGGGTGATCACCGCCTACGTGCTGGCCTTCGGCAGCTTGCTTCCGCTGGGAGGCCGGCTGGGCGACGCGCTCGGCCGCAAGACCATGTTCATCGTGGGACTGCTGGGGTTCGCGATTGCCTCCGCTGCCGGCGGCGCGGCCCCGAACATCGGCACGCTGATCGCCGCCAGGGCCGTCCAGGGCGGGTTCGCCGCAGTTCTCGCGCCGGCGGCGTTGTCGCTGATCACGGTGATTTTCACCGACCTCAAGGACCTGAACAAGGCGTTCGGGATCTTCGGTGCAGTGTCCGGCAGCGCCGGCGCCGTCGGCCTGCTGCTGGGCGGGCTGCTGACCGACTACGTGGACTGGCGCTGGTGCATGTACGTCAACATCGTCCTCGCGGTCGCCGGGATCATCGGTGGCCTCACGCTGCTGCACAACTCCGCCGAGCCCGACAAGCCCAGGCTTTCCGTGTCGAGCACGGTCGTCGGCTCGGCGGCGATCTTCGGGTTGGTCTTCGGGTCGGCCAAGGCCCAGACCGACGGCTGGGGCTCGGCGGTCACACTGACCCCGCTCATCGCCGGCGGTCTCCTACTGGCCGGCTTCGTCGTGCTCCAGAAGGTCGCCCGCCACCCGCTCATCCCGCTGCGGGTGGTCGCCGACCGCAACCGTGGTGCCGCCTACCTGACGCTCTTCCTGGCGAACGCGGCGGTGTTCGCGCTGTTCCTGTTCCTGACCTATTACTTCCAGGGCGTGCTGGGCTACTCGCCGATCATGACC
Organism: Pseudofrankia sp. EUN1h; assembly: GCF_001854645.1. Classification (NCBI taxonomy): domain Bacteria; kingdom Bacillati; phylum Actinomycetota; class Actinomycetes; order Frankiales; family Frankiaceae; genus Pseudofrankia; species Pseudofrankia sp. EUN1h. Next base: position 12,475 of record NZ_MBLN01000112.1, read on the forward strand.
GGCGTCGCGTTCCTGCCGATGATGGCGGCGATCGCCGTGGTCGCCACGCTGACCCAGGGCGTGCTGCTGCGGCGCCTGACCATGCGGGTCATCGTCGCCGCCGGCTTGATCGCCTCCGGTGCCGGAGCCGCACTGCTGACCCAGGCCGGTGCGGGCAGCCCGTACGCGACCTGGGTGCTGCCCGGGCTGGTCCTGGTCGGGACCGGCATCGGGTCGGCCGCCGTCGTGGCAGTCGCGGTCGGGCAGCTGGGTGTCGATCCGCGCGACGCTGGTACGGCGGGGGCGCTCAACAACGTCTCCCAGCAGCTCGGCTCGGCGCTCGGCGTCGCCTTGATCAGCACCTTCGTCGCCACCGCCACCAGCCACTACCTGACCCGCCACGGCAGCACTGCCGTCGTCGACGCAACCGTGCACGGGTTCACCGTCGGCTACTGGTGGGCCGCTGGCGTCTTCTGGGCCGCTGCCGTCCTCTGCAGTGCCCTGATCCGCGGCGGCACCCGGCTCCATCACGAGGCCGGCCAGCCCGAGCCCCTCGACGAGATCGCCGGCGGACTGATCTGACAGCCCGTGGCGGGCAGCGCCCCGGTGGGGGGACGGATCGCGGCGCCAACCAGCAAGACGCGAACCACAACCGACAGAAAGGCCAGTTCACCATGCCCAAGCTCGACGGCAAGGTCGCAGTGATCACCGGAGCGACGTCTGGGATGGCGCTAGCAACGGCCAAGCTGTTCGTGGCCGAAGGCGCACACGTGTTCATMACCGGACGACGCAAGGACAAAGTGGACGAGGCGGTCACCGCCATCGGCCACAACGTAACGGGCGTGCAGGCGGACTCAGGAAATCTGAACGACCTTGCCCGCTTGGCCGAGACCGTGCGGGAGCATCACGGACGAGTCGACGTCCTGTTCGCCAGCGCCGGAGTCGGCTCGGTATCCGACCCGCTGGGCAGCATCACCCCGGACTCGTTCGACACGCTCGTGGCCGTCAACTTCCGGGGCACCGTGTTCACCGTTCAATACCTGCTGCCGTTGATGAGCGACGGCGCGTCGGTCATCTTGAACGGCACGACCAGCGCGACCAAGGRCATCCCCGGCGCCGGGGTGTACTCGGCCAGCAAGGCAGCCGTTCGCTCACTCGCGCGCACCTGGGCTGCGGAGCTGAAGGACCGCGGCATCCGGGTAAACGTCATCAGTCCCGGCTCGATCGACACCGCGCTCTTCAGCACCGTCACCCCGGAATTCCGGGAGCAGATCACCTCCGCCATCCCCCTAGGACGGCTGGGGACCAGTGAGGAGATCGCGGCCACCGCGCTGTTCCTCGCCTCTCCGGACGCCAGCTTCATCACCGGCGCAAACCTGGTCGTCGATGGCGGGTTCAGTCAAGTCTGACGCCATCCGGCCGGGCAGCCGACCCCCGATCCCCTTAAGCAAAAAGTTCATCCCAGACTACAGAAAGTGAGCGCCCGTCCATGAGTGGCATCAGCTTCGTCGGCCTGGGCGGCATGGCCCGCGCCATAGCCGCCCGCGCGGTCGAGGGCGGCAACGCCGTCGAGGTCATCGGCCGCGACCAGGCCAAGGCCAAGGACCTGGCCGCCGCCCTCGGCGGCGGCGCGACGGCCGGGACATTCGGCGCCGCGCCGGCCGGCGACATCGTCATCCTCGCCGTGCCCTACGCCAGCGCCGCGCAGGTCCTCGCCCAGTACGGGGACGCACTGGCCGGCAAGGTCGTCATCGATATCTCGAACACCTTCAACGCCGACGCCACCGCGCTGGTCACCCCTGACGGCACGTCCGGCGCGCAGGAGATCGCCAAGGCCGCCCCGGCCAGCGCGCACGTCGTGAAGGCGTTCAACACCGTCTTCGGCCACGTCCTGGCCCAGGGCGGCCCGCTGGACGTGCTCATCGCCGGCGACGACGCGGACGCCAAGGCGAGCGTGTCGGCGTTCATCGAGAGCCTCGGGCTGCGCCCGCTGGATGCCGGCGACCTGGCGGCGGCGCGCTGGCTGGAGGCGGCGGGCCCGCTGCTGATGGGCCTGGCCAGCCATGGCGCAGGGTTCAACATCAGCCTCGGCGTCAACGTCCCGGACTGAAGCCCGCTTGCAGTTCTAGCACCGCGCACTGGCACCCGGCGGCCATCCCGGGCAGGCAGGGTTCCGCCTGCCCGGGATGTCGGCGGCCCCTGCGCCATCCGACCTGCAGGCAATCGACTCTGAGCACCCGGGACTGCCCGCGTCCGGCACTGGCGAAGACGTCATCAAGCAGGTCGGCGACAACATCTCATCGTGGCTGGCCACACACGAAAGACTGAAGGAGACACCCGTGCCTGACTACGGCCATCCTCTGCGTTTCGCAACGTTCATCTCTCCCGCCAACTCCCCGGCGCGCCGTCCGGTCGAGCTGGCGCAGCACAGTGAGCGGCTCGGTTTCGACTTCGTCACCTTCCAGGATCATCCCTACCAGTCGAGTTTCCTCGATACCTGGACCCTGCTGAGCTGGGTGGCAGCGCGGACCGAGCGGATCGGCGTGTCCGCCAACGTGCTGAACCTGCCGCTGCGCCAGCCCCCCGCCGTGCTCGCCCGCGCGGCTGCCAGCCTCGACCTGCTCTCCGGTGGACGGACGAGCCTCGGGATCGGGGCCGGCTTCTACTGGGACGCCGTGCAGGCGGCCGGCGGACGGCGGCTGACCCCGCTGCAGGGCGTGGCGGCGCTCGGCGAGGCCATCGACGTGATCCGCGGGATCTGGGACGCCGACGTGCCCGGCACCCTCAATGCCGACGGCGAGTTCTACAAGGTCCACGGCGCCGAGCGCGGACCCGCGCCCGCACACGAGATCCCGATCTGGCTCGGCGCCCACAAGCCGAGGATGCAGGACCTGGTGGGACGCAAGGCCGACGGCTGGCTACCGTCGCTGCCGGTCATGGAGCCCGGCGGCCTGCCCAAGGGAAACGCGATCATCGACGACGCCGCACGGGCCGCGGGCCGCGACCCCCGCGAGATCACCCGTCTGCTCAACATCTTCCCGGACCAGCAGACCCCGGAAGCACTGGCCCAGATGACCCTCCAGGACGGMGTCAGCATCTTCATCCTGGCCAGCGACGACCTGGACGTGCTCGAACGCTTCGCCGCCGAATCGATACCCGCCGTACGCGAACACGTCGCCCGGGGACGCAAATAGCACGCGTGCCCGCTTCGGCATCACTCACGCGCCGGCCGCCGACCGGCCTGAGCTCTACCTCGAAGCATTCGTGACCTCCCGTCCGCATGCGGGCCGTGAGGTCGGCCGGCATCTGCTCGCTGCGGTCATCCGCGAGGCAAACTCCCGCGGCGCCGAACAACTGCGGGCTGACTGCTGGGCCGGCGGCGACGGACGACTCGTTCGCTACCACGAGCAGCAAGGCTTCACATCGGCCGAGACCTTCCACATCGGCACCTGGGCCGGACAGCTACTCGTACTCCCGCTCACCCCAAGGCACTGATCAACGCGGCGCCGCTCAGCTGCGGGCGCCGACCAGGTTTGGCTCAGATCAACGCGGCGGGCCCGCGGGTGCACTCGCAGCCCGCTCCGCATTTCGGGCGTCGCGAGGGTCGCTGCCATTGATCGCTGTGAGGGCGGGGCGGGGAAGAATCGCTTCGATTCTGTGGGCGGCGGTGGTGGCGCTGTTCGAACCCTGCTGTATTTGCGCTCGCCGATTCGGCGGTGGACCGACCTCCCGCGCCGGCTGCGGGCCGTGGGGTGATGCTGGACTTCGGCGGGGGCCTGAGGGCCGACTGTTGATCATGCCAATTGATGGATGACCGTTTCGGTGTCCGCCGGTGTGGTGGATCGTGTTCTATCTGGACTGCCGGCCCGCCACGGCCACTGGGCGGAGGCTGGGGTGGGCTAGCGGAGGAGAAGCGCGACACCCCATCCCGCTCGATCCGTCACTACGGTGCTGCTGGTCGTCCGAGGACGACGGCCACCTGGCGATGTCCGAAGCTGGCCCTGGCGGATCGATCCGATCCGATGTCCACATGCATCTGGACATGTCGCCGCCTGCCGTCTTATGGGTGGACCGTAACGCCCACCTGCTGGAGCAGAATCGGCATTCGTTGACCTGCTGCGCGACGCCGATTGGTCCGTGCCGGTCTCGACCTGCCCGGGTTGGACCCTCACCCAGCTTCTGCGTCACGTCGCTCGCGGTCCGCGTTGGGCCGCGGCGATCGTGCGGACCCGGTCTCGGGAAGCGATCGACCCGCGCGGGGTTTCCGGTGGCAGGCCGCCGGCGGACCGTGTGGGCGTGCTCGCCTGGTTTCAGGAAGGTCCGCGGCCCGCGGCCTTCCGCAAGATCTTGACCTCGTCCTCCAACTCGGCGATCCGCACCTGAGCGGCCCGCAGGGCCGCCGACTCGACCGCCCGGCTGGTGGGTGTCTTGAGCCCACGATCGATCAGGTCCCGCGACCGCCAGCCGTACAGGCAGGACTCGGCGATCCCAACGAGGCCCCGACGTCACGGACTGAACGGCCCCACGCGACCAGGTCCAAGGCACGACGACGGAACTCCGGCGGGTACGGCTTGGGCACGAGCAGTGGCCTCCTTCAGGCAGCCACCGAACCGTAGAACTCCTCACTTCCGAGTCCGCCGAACGGGATCAACATCACCGGCGCCACTGGCAACGATCCACGCTGACGCTGTGAGGAGTCCCGCGCGGGAACTCGGACCTACTCCCTTGACTGCGGTCCTTGATCGTTTGATGAGGATGCGGTGGCGGTGATCCGGAAGGGTCACGCCGCTCAGGGCGAGAGCGCGGGTTCGTCTGGGGTGGAGTGTTCGGGGAACGGGTCCTCGGCGAGGTGACCCAGGATCCGTTCGTTGAGGGCGGCGAGGATGTCGAGTTCGGCGGCGGTGAGCAGGCCGATGAAGTGCCGGCGGACGTTGCGCACGTGCTGGGGCGCGGCRTCCTCGATGGCGCGGCGTCCAGCGGGCAGGAGGCGGATCATGGAGCTGCGGGCATCGGCTGGGTTAGTTTCCCGGACGATGAACCCATGCTCCTGCATGCGCCGGGTCTGGTGGGAGAGGCGGCTCTTCTCCCACTGCAGCAGGGCGCACAGTTCCCGAGCGGGCAGGCTGCCCGTGGCGTGCTCCGAGAGCACAGCGAGGATTTCGTAGTCGGCCTCCGTCAGTCCGGAGTCCTCCAGCAGGTGCCGGCGCAGACGGACGGCGAGCTGGTGGTGCGCGTGCATGAAGGCCCGCCAGGCGCGGTCTTCACGGGGGCTGAGCCAGGTCGGTTCCGTCGGCATGCGGCGATATTACCTGCTGGTTGACTCGTCAACCAAGAGTCAATACGGTCGACGAGTCAACCAAGATCTCGGCGCTCCGGGAAACACATCGTGAGCATCGTCGGCCTGCACAGCCAGAGCCACATCTCCATCGCATCCGGCGCGTGACGCCATCCGGCGGGGTCGTCCGCGCCGGGCACGCCCGGATCCCGGTTGCTCCCACGCGCCCACTCAACAGGAGTGACCCATGAAGTTTGGAATGATCGGCGCGGGAACGGTCTCGCGCGCCATCGCCGGCCACGTGGTCAAGGCCGGTCACGACGTGGTCTTCAGCAACAGTCGCGGTCCGGGCACCCTCGACGCCGTCGTCGACGCCTTCGGTCCCCGCGCGTCGGCCGGCACCGTCGCCGAGGCGGGAGCCGCGGACTTCGTCGTGCTCGCCGTGCGCTGGACACGGGTGCGCGACGCGGTAGGCAACCTGCCCACCCGCGACGGCCGGATCGTTATCGACGCCACGAACCAGTGGGCCAGCCTGACCCCCACCTTCGTCGCCGACCACCTCGAGATCGGAGGCAGCGAACTGGTCGCCTCACTGATCCCCGGCGCCCACGTCATCAAGGCCTTCGACAACATGTACGGCCCCTACATCGCCGCCGACCCCGTCACCGACGCCGGCCGCCGGATCCTCTTCTACGCCGGCGACGACGGGACCTCGAAGGATCTCTTCCGCTCCGTTGTCGAGGACTTCGGATTCGCGCCCGTCGACCTCGGCCCACTTGAGATGGGACGCCTGATGCAGGTGGACGGCGGACCGCTGAGCGGACTGCACGCCGTCCGAGAAGACCGCCTCCCGCAGATGGTTGACGCATCATCTAACCAGCCGTAAGTTGGTTGAGCAATCAACTGTCCACCCCACCGCGAGGAGCGGCAGATGTCCGACACCGCCGAGGCCATTTCCGATCTCACCGGCGAGTACGTCATCGACCCGGCCCGCACTCGCATCGGCTTCGTGGCTCACGCCATGGTGACGAAGGTCCGCGGCTCGTTCACCGAGTTCGCGGGCACGGTCCGCCTCGACGAGGAGATCCCGGCGAACTCGAGCGCGCAGATCGTGATCAAGGCGCACAGCATCGACACCGGCAACGCCGATGACCGTCATCCCCGGCCTCCCGACAGCCCAACCCGAGCAGATCACTCCGCTCTACTGGGAGCTACACACCACCGACCGTGACGAGGCCGAGCGCGTGAACGGCCTCTGACACCACACCAGCCACACGCGGCTCGCCGACGCCTGATCGCGCCGCAGCCCACGGGCCGCGGCGCGATCCGACGCGACGGCTCCCGCCTCGATGACCACTCGCACCGCGATGCGTCCTGACCGCGCTACGCGAGACCATCCGCAGGCGGCTCGCTGGCGGGTGCCTACAGTTCCACCGGCTCTGCCCGGCTACAGGGCGGGGCGTCGGCGGTGCCGGCGATCAGGTGTTCGGTCGCCCAGCGTTCGAGCTCCGCCAGCGCCGGGCGCAGCGCCTCCCCGCGGGCCGTGAGCCGGTAGCGGACACCGACCGGCGGGCCCTCGATCACCTCACGGGCCACCAGACCGGCCGCGACGAGTTCATTCAGCCGCCCCGACAACATCCGCTCACTGACACCGGGCACCAGCTTGGAGATCTCCGAGAAACGCGCCGGCCCAGCCAACAGCGTGCCGATGATCAGACCGCTCCACCGCTTCCCGAGCAACGCGAACACCGGCGTGAGCGCATGACAGCTCACCGCGTCCCGCTCGCCCGGCTCCATCCACCGATGGTACTGACGGCCACCCCACGCCTGCCTTTGCTATATTTTCAGCGGCAACTAACTTTTTGTAACCCCTGATGTTCTTCGAGGAAGGTCGCCATGACGACTCCATCCGTGTCCAACCCCTCGGCGCCAGCACTCCCTGAAACGGGAAGCGGGCTACCGCTCGCTGCCGGCRTCTGGCCCATCGACCCCGCACACTCCKGTGTCTACTTCCAGGTCCGCCACCTCGGCCTGACCAACGTCCGCGGCCGGTTCGACCTGTTCAACGGCACACTCACCATCGGCGAGACCCTCGCGGACGTCGCCATCGACGCCACGATCGACATGGCCTCGGTCAACACCAACCAGCCCGACCGAGACGCCCACCTACGCTCCACCGACTTCTTCGACGTCGAACACCACCCAACCATGCATTACCGGTCACTATCCGTCACCGAAGGCGAAGACGGCTACCAAGTCGCCGGCGAACTGACCATCAACGCGACCACACAGCCAGTCAGCCTGGCGGTCGAGTTCAACGGCGTCGACGTCCACCCCGCGGACGGCCGGACCAGAGCCGGGTTCGCCGCCACCACCGAGATCCGCCGCAGCGACTACGGCATCGACTTCAACATGCCCCTCGGCGCCGGCAAACTCGCCCTCGGCGACAAGATCAAAATCGAGCTCGACCTCCAGTTCATCGCCCCATGACAACCCCGACACCCGCGCAGATCCCGGACTCACACCTGGACCTGCTCACCCAGCCCCTGACCGCGGTCCTGACCACCATCGGCACGGACGGCCGGCCGCAGTCGACCGCCGTCTAGTACCTCCTCGACGACTCGGCCCTGCGGACATCGATGGTCACCACCCGGCAGAAATACAAGAACCTCCTCCGCAACCCCGTCGCGGGCCTGTTCCTCCTCGACCCGGCCAACCCGTTCCGCACCCTGGAAATCCGCGCCGACGTCACCCTCACCCCCGACCCCGACCCCGACAAGGAACTACTCCCACTGTTCGCCAAGCACTACGGCGTCGACGAGTCGATGCTCGACCTCCCAGGCTCACAGCGAGTGACCGCGACCCTGGACCCCATCCGGATCGTCGCCAACGGCTGACGGTCGCACCCCCACGCCCGCCTCCACCTTCAAGACGGGCGTGGGGCCCCCGGCCCCCGCCCACCCTGAAACGGCGGCTACCGCACGACGGACTCCGGCGACAGCACAAGACCTCCGGAACCGTCGCCGACCGCTTGCCTATTGACGCGCAAACCGGATCCCGCCGGGGCCGGCACGGTCCATGGGACTGTCAAGTTAACGGTGTAACGGATTGTTATTGAGTTGCTACTTTCGGCCGGCGGTGAGGCGCCCGTCGAACGCGAGGTCGAAGGCGTTC
>NZ_MBLN01000113.1:0-7990 GCF_001854645.1 Pseudofrankia sp. EUN1h
TGACCGTGACTACCAGCCCTGACGAATAGCTACCAGTCGATCTTCTCCCATGGCGCTACTCAACACCCCTGGAACATTGCTGCCTACCGGTTTCAACGCCGGCGTGCCAGTCGAGACGATCCGCAAACGGCTCGGCCACGCCGACATCCGCTCCACCCTGATCTACGCGCACAAGACCGACCAGGCCGCCGACGCCGACATCCGTGCCTGGCGCCGACGCCGCACCAGCTCAAGGACCACCACACAGAACCGATCATGAACGCGGCGTAGCCTCCCACGGTTTGTCCCGGTCTCCGTATTCATAGATTGGGAGTGTCGCGGCGGGCGAGCGAACACGATCACGTCGTTGTTCCGCCGCACGGCGGGCGTACGCGCTGGGCGTCGACTGGCGCCAGATCCGGCGGATGCTTGGCCACACGCTGAACCCGTTTCCCTGGATGGGCCTCACCCGCCTCACCCGCGTCGACGGCGGCCGCGCGGCTGAGCCGCCGGTCCGGCCGCCAGCGCTCGTTGACGTGGCACGCTAAGGACATGGCGTCGGGGGAGCCTTCGGGACAGGTCGCCCCGGCGCGCGACAGCGTCGGCGCGCGACCCCGATGGGATTTTTTCGTGTCCTACGCCGGCACTGACCAGGCGTGGGCGGAATGGATCGCCTGGCAGCTGGAGGAGTCCGGATACGACGTCCTGCTCCAAGCGTGGGACGCCATGCCCGGTTCCCACTGGACGACCCGGATGGACGAGGGCATCGAACGGTCCAGGCGCACACTGGCCGTCGTCTCCCAGGCCTATCTCGACTCGGTCTACGGACGGCGGGAGCGGCTAGCGGCATTCGAACGCGACCCGGACGGCACGGAACGCACTCTTGTCCCGGTCCGGGTCGAGGACTGCCGCCTGACGGGCGTCCTGCGTGGAATGGCGACCGTGGACCTTTTCGGTCTGCCCGCGGCGGAGGCCAGGTCCCGTCTGCGGGAGTGGATCGGCGCCACGCTGACGGGCCGCGCGAAGCCGGCCGCCGAGCCGGGCCTGCCCCACTCCGCCGGCTCGCCGCGCTTCCCCKGGCAGTCGGCGTCGGTGCCGGCCGCCGTCTTCTCGACCGGGGAGTTCACCCGGCTGACCGACGTCTACCAGCGCACCGGCGAGTTTCACCGCGCGCTCGACCTCGACCGGTTCGTCGGTCGCGACTGGCTCGTCGCCGAGGTCGACCGTTTCCTCAGCGACAACGAGAATGGCTACCTCGTGCTGGAGGCGGCCGCCGGGTTGGGCAAGTCGGCGTTCTGCGCCCAACTGGTCCGCGACCGCAGATACCTGTCGCACGTCGTCGGCATCCCGGGCGGCGACCGACCGGAGGCCGCGCTGCGCAACCTGTCCGCGCGGCTGATCGTGTCCCTGGGGCTCCTCGACGCGGCACCCGGCGGGGTCCTGCCGCCGTCGGCCGGGCGTCCCGACGTCTTCGCCGACCTGCTCGCCGAGGCCGCCGAGACCCGGGACCGGCTGCGGCCGGGCGAGCCGATCGTGCTGGTCGTCGACGGCCTCGACGAGGCGAGGACCGAACCCGACCAGGTTCCCCTCGGGCTGCCCGCCATCCTTCCCGACGGCGTGTACGTCATCGCGTCCCGCCGGCCCGGGACGGCGTTCCTGCCGGTGCACCCGCCGCCGCGGGTCGTGCTGATGGAGGCCGCGGCGCCCGACAATCTCGCCGACGTCGCCGCCTACCTGCACCGGGTGCTCGCCGAGGAGCCCCTGGCGGCCCGGCTGCGCGCGCACGGCCTGACGGTCCCCGAGGTCGCCGACCGGCTCTCGACCGCCTGCGGCGGAGTCTGGGTCTACCTGCGCTACGTCCTGGACGAGATAGCCAGCCAGGCCCGTCGGCCCGACGACCTCGACTCCCTGCCCGCCTCGCTGTGGCTCTACTACGCCCAGCGGGTGCGGCGTTCCCGTGGCCGCGACGGGGCGCGGTGGTCGGCGGTGGAGGGGCCGCTGCTCGCCACGCTCGCCGTCGCCGCCGAACCGGTCGACTTCCCGCTGCTGTGCGCCCTGGCCGGGGTCGAGCCAGACGAACGGTGGCGGACGGTGTTGGAAGAGGACTGGCGGCCGTTCCTCCTCGCGGCAGGGGACGACCCCGACACCACGACCACCGACGACGCCGACCCCGATGCCGCCGACAACGACGACCTAGACCTAGACACGGAACCCCGCTGGTCGCTGTACCACGCGAGCATGCGCGAGTTCCTGCGTGGCGAGCTGCCCCCGGGCATCAGCCGGAGCATGACCGCCGAACGTTCCCTGGTCAGGGATCTTCGCCGCGCGGCCAGGAGCCGGCACGGCGCGATCGGGCAGCGCTATCTCGACGCCTGGGGCGGCCTCGCGGCGGGCCTGCCTGGCCTCGACGAGCGGGTCCCGACGGACGCCGACGGCCGGTACGGCCTGCGCCACCTTGTTCACCATCTGCTGGAAGCCGGTCGCGAGGCCGACGCGCACGCCCTGCTGTCGCGCGAACGGGCCGTCGGGCCCTCGCCTGTGGCGCCGACTGATCTGGGCATGCCGGCAGGGTCGGCGGGATCACCGGCCCGACCCGGGGCGGCGCCCCGCGTCGTCAACGTGTGGTTCACAGCCCGTCAGCGCGTCGGCGACACCGGGGGCTACGCGCGCGACCTGGACACGGCGACGCGGGCCGCGCTGCGCTCCTGCCGCCGGGACGTGGACGCGGGCCGCCCGCCCGCGGACCTGCCCCACGTCGTCGGTTACCTGCTCATGGCGACATCGATCAACAGCCTCGCCCGGAGGGTGCCCCCCGCCCTCGTCGGGGCCCTGCTCGACAAGGGCGTCTGGACGTTCGACGAGGCGCTGGTCTACGCCCGCCGCGTCGCGCACGCGGGCCAGCGCACCGAGACGCTGATCGTCATCGCGCGCGCCGCGACCGCCGCCTCGCCACGAACCGGTCAGGCCGACGGGCCGCGCCCGACCGCGCTGTGGCTGGAGGCCCTGGCCGCGGCCCGGTCGATCCCCGCGACGTACCGAAGGTGGCTGACCCGCCTGCTCCCGCCCATCGCGGCCGCGGTGCCCGACGAGGCGCTGGAGCTGGCGCTGAGCGAGTCGCCCGAGCCCCAGGGGGAGGTGCTCGCCGCCCTCGCGCCGGTGCTGCCGGCCACCTCCCTGCGGCGGGCCGTCGACATCGCCGCCGGTCTCACCGACGACGGGCCCCGGCTGACGGCGCTGGCCGCGCTGCTCACGCGCCTGCCGCCCGACGAGGCGCTGGAGCGGGCCCAGCTCGAGCCTGAAGGCCACGCGCCGGGCCGGCTGCGCGCCGCCGTTCTCGCGATCCTCCCGGAGCCGGCCCGGACGGCGACCGTCCGGGAGGCGCTCGCCGTCTGGGAGAGCGCGTCCGACCCGCTTGAAGCGATCCGGACCGCGCTGCTCATCGCCCCGCACCTCGCGGAGTCCGAACGCGAGCGCCTGCTGGGCAGGGCACTCGAACTCGGCCCCGCCGCGCCGCGCCCCGAGGCGGCCCTGTCGCTGCTCGCGCCCCACCTGCCGGGCGTCGTCCACGCCGAGATCGCGGCGCAACCGGCGCGCTGGCCCGCCGTCGTCGCGGCACTCGCCCCACACCTGCCCGCCCCGCACGGGCGCGAGCTGGCCGAGGCCCTCGTCGCCGAACGGCCGGAGGTGCTCGCCGACGCCGCCGGCCGCGAGCTCGCTCCCCTGCTGACCAGCACCACCGTCGCGGCCCAGCTCGGCGCGGCCCGTCTCGGTGCCTACGACGCCGTGCTCACGGCGCTCGCCCCCCATCTGCCAGCCGCCGCTATCCCCGGCGCGCTCGCCGCGGTCGACGAGCTGAGCACCCAGGAGGAACGCGCCCGCGCCCTCGCCGCGCTCGCTCCCCGCCTCGACGCGCGGGGGTGCCAGCGGGCGCTGGCCATCGCGATGTCCATCGGGGACGCCCCGTGGCGCGTCCTCACCGCGGCCGCGCTCGCTCCCTGGCTGGACGACGCCGGGCAGGCCCGAGTCGCCGTGGCCGCGCGGGACGCGCTGCCACGGGTGTCCGCGGCACGCTGCCCACCGCTGATCCCGGTCCTGCTGCACGGTTTCCTCCATAGCGCCCGGCCCCACTCCGCCCTGCTGCTCGGCGCCGCGGCGCTCGGGTTCTCTCCGCCGACGCGGGACGGCCTCCTCGACGACGCCGTGCGCGTCGCCCTCGACAGCGCGCCGGCCGTGCCGGACGCGAGTGAGCGATCGGGCGGGCTGGCCCCGCCCGACCTCACCGAGGCGGTCGGCGGTGTCGCCGAGACGCTCGGCTGTCTGTTCCCGTACCTGCCGGAGGCCGCGCGGCAACGGTGCTGGAGCTGGCTGTCCGATCTGCGCGACCTGGGCACCTGGTGGCGCTTCCACACCTCGCTGCCCGGGATGCCGCGTAGCGAGGAGTACGAGCTCCTGCTCGAGTCGGAGGGCCAGATGTTGTGGTGGGACCGCCGTGCCCGCCTGGGGCTGCCCGCATCGATGCCGGCCATCGCGCGGGCCGGGATGGCCTCGCTGGTGGAGTGGACCACCGCGGGCGGACGCGACAGGGTACTGCTCGCCTGCGGCCCGCATCTTCCTGAGGATCTTCTCGAGGAGGTCATCGCCGCGGGCGAGCGGCTCGTCGGGGAGAGTCCCCGCGAGGTCAGCGCCGCGCTGGTTCGCCTCGCTCCCCGCCTGTCCGGGGACCTCGCGTCGCGGGCGGTCGCCGTCGCGGAACGCATCCCGAAGGACGATCGCTTCTCGCCCACCTATCCGCGCTCCGCCGCGCTGTGCGCGCTTGCGCCGCGCCTCGACCCGGCCGACGCGCGGGCGACCATCGAAACGATCACTCTCGACTACTACCGGGCGCTGGCTCGGCTTCGACTCGCGGCGGCCCTGCCCGCCAGCTCCGACGCCCGGACCGACGCGCTGACCGACGGGGTGCGGGCGGTGGCGAACATGCCTGCTCCCCTCTATCGCGCGCGGCTGCTCCTCGATGCCGCGAACACGCTGCCCGAGCTGCGCGGCCCAGCTCTGGTCACCGCCGTCCGGGAGGCCGAAGCCGAGGCCGCGGCCGCGGCCGAGGCGGACTCCCGGCGCACCCGGGTCGGCATCCTGCTGGGACCGGACCGGCTCACGCGGGTCAGCGTCCTCCTGGGGTTGGCGCCGCTGCTCGAGCCGCCGGCCGCCACGGCGGCGATCACCCGCGCGCTGCGGCTGGCCCTGGCGATCCGCGAGGTCAACGAGGAGTGGCGTTCGTTCGGTGTGCTCCTGGTGGCGGACGCCACCGAAGGCCTGGCGCCCGCCGCAGCGTTCGAGATCCTCGAATCCGTGATGGAGGACCTCTCCACCACCATCCGGGAACACCTGCTGACCCATCTGCGCTATCTGGCGCCGCTCCTCGGCGCCCTCGGCGGGACCGGCGCCGCTGGCGCCACGCTCGACGCGATCKACAGCGTCGCCCGCTGGTGGCCGTGACCGCGCCGTAGCGGGTCAGTCTGGCGTTGCGGTCCTGGATCGTCCGGACAGGCCGGTGACGTCAGCGCCTTGTCGAGGAGGCGTCGTCCGCCCGCCGAGCGGCGTTCGCCACCGTGGTATGCAACCTCTTGTCCGCGACCGAGCGCACCGCGGCGACCTGCTTGGCCAGCACCGACACACCCGGCAGCAGCACCCGGTGGCGTCACAGCCAGCCCACCGCCTGGTTGAACAGGGCGACCGGCCCCTCTGCGTGCGTCCACGCCCGCCCATGCAGGAACGAACGGAACTTCCGGCCCCACTCCGCGTCCTCGAACGGGTGGTAGCCGTAGGCGTCCCGGATCTCCCATGCATGGTCGTACACCGTCCGCCGGCGCTCGGTGTACCGCGTCACGCACGACGCATCGTCGATCCCCAGCTGAGCGGCCAGGTGCTCAACCACCGACGAGGGCACGTCCAACGGATCGTCCAGCAGAAACCGGCCCACATAGCGGACGGTGCACATCTGCACCGCGAAGCCGAGCTGGTGATGCCGCGTCCGCCGCAGCGCGATCAGGTCCCGGTCCACGTCGTCCAGGAAGAAGAACCGCTCCATCTCCGGACGGGTAGGCACCTCCGTGAACTTCCCGTACCCCTCGGCCTGCTCATCAGTTAAGAACTCAACCGGCACGCGGCGCAGGGTAGCCGGAGGCCTGACTCCGGATCAGCAAGCCATCTGTTGAACCCCGCGCGGGAGGCGTACACGGTGATCCGGAGACCGGACGGCCTGCTTGCCGCCGGCGGCAGCGACGGCACCGTGCGGATCTGGGATCTCAGCGACCCGGCCGCGGTCCGTCCACTCGGCACCCCCCTCACCGGCCACACCGGTGGGGTCAACTCGGTGGCGTTCGGACCGGACGGCCTGCTGGCTACCGGCGGCAGCGACGGCACCGTACGGCTCTGGGACGTCAGCGTGCTCCAAGACCTGCGGAACGCCGCTGTCCTGGTGGCGTGCCAACGCGCCGGCCGGGGCCTGGACGAGCGGGAATGGATTCGCTACCTGGCCAGCGAGCCGTACCGAAACACCTGCCCGGCAAGCGCTAGGTGGCCTGGCGCAGCGGTCGGTGCTGTCGATAGACGGTCGTCTGGCAAACTCCGCGGCCAGGACCACGGGTCGTACACACCGACGATGCACAACTCGATCATGCCTGAGCGACCAACTCGATCATCGTCTCCAGCGAACGCAACGGCGCCCTGGTCACGGACTAACAACGGGCCCCTCGTCCTCGCCGCGTCCGGCGAGCGGCTTGACGAGAGCGATCTCGACGTGGTGGCTGCCGCGGAGGGTGTGCCTGCGTTCCACGCGGGCCCGCAGCGCGGAGACATCTCCGCGCTGGTTCAGGCTTTGACCTACCGCCGTGGGTTCGGCGTGTCCGTGGTGTTCTCCTGGGCAGGAGGCTGGTTGGGAACGTCGTCGGCCAGGATGGCGATAACCCGCTGCAGGGCATCGCCGTTCAGAGAGGGAACGGCCGTTTCGTGGAGTTTTCTGAGCCGGATCGCATTTGCCCGGCACTGTAACGGGGTGGCGGTTGCTGCGGCGGCTCTGGCGAGGGTTGTGGCTTGGTCGGTGTTGCCAGTAGCGAGTGTCAGTACGGTGAGGAGGAACAGCCCTGTTCCGGGTAGCCGGGCGATGTTCGAGTTTGCTTGGAGCAGCAAAGCGAGTTGGTTGAGGTGGCCTGTTTCGATGGCATCGAGGGCGTGGTCGGCGGCGGCGGAGGGGTCCGTGACGATCGTGAACACGTCCTGGTTCTGTAGTCGGGTACTCAGTAGCAGGATCGCCAGGTGCTGGCGGGCGACGGGCTCGTCCGACTGCGCGAGAAGGTGCGTGACCTCATTGGTGATGAGTCGGTCGCGGTGGTCGGCGAGGTACTTGAAGGACTCGTTCCAAGTGTCTTTGCCGATCCAGGTGCTGACGGTCTGGAGGGTGTCGTGTTGGGCGCGCTGGTCGGCGAGTACGGCGGATAGGCCCTGGTCGTCGGCGGCGGTGAGCAGGGCCCTCAGCTCGTCGATGACAGATCTGTCGGGGTAGAGGAAGTCGAGGATGTCGAGGGTCTGAGGCAGGGTTGGCCGTGGGAACGGTGCGCCGTAGGTGGTGATGGCTGCTTCCCGCTGATCCCAGTCGGTGGCGGCTTGCCACGCGTTGACCAGATCTATATCGGTGTCTGGGAGGGGGCTGATCGCCCAGGAGGGCAGGTTGGCCGGAGCGTCGGGGAGCTGCTGTGCAGCGGCTCTGACCGTTGTCCGGGCTCGGGTGACGAGGTAGGGCGGCTGGTCTGCTGGGTCGGTCTCGACGTCGACGGCCGCCTGCCGCAGGAGGTCCAGGGCCTTGCGGTGGTCGCCTTGGCTGATCGCGCAGGCGGCGAAATGGCCCCGGAGTTCTCCTTGGGCCAGGGGATTGGTCAGCTTGGTGATGGCCGTCTCCCACAGGTTTTGTCCCGCCAGGGCTTCGGAGGCGCCAGCTGCGCACAGGTCGGAGATGCAT
>NZ_MBLN01000114.1:0-7211 GCF_001854645.1 Pseudofrankia sp. EUN1h
GCGAGGTCGGGGAGGTAGACGGAGGGGTTGACGTCGGCGAGCTGGCGGTACGCGGCGACGCCCTCGTCGATCGCAGCCAGCGCTCCCAGCCGGTCGCCGGCGAGGACGCGGCGGTGACTCACCAGGAGGAGGAGATCGGCGCGCCGCTGGGGGTCGTCGGGTGGGGTTTCGGCCAGCCTGCGGTCGTCGACGAGCTGACCGAGTTGCCAGAGCCCAAGGGGCTGCAGCGGGATGTTGGCGGAAAGGGCGTCGAGGTCCAGCGGGGTATCGTCCGCGACGGTGAGGCGTTCGAGGGCTGTGCGGCTGGGGCCCCCGAGGGAGGTGGCGGCGGCGAGGACGACCGGCCAGCGGTCCGGCCCGTCGCGGAGCAAGGTCTCGATGTGGGCTGCGGCGGCGTCGGGGTCGTTCTGGCCGGCGCGAGTGAGCACGACGAGCGCGTCGAGCAGCCGCTGCAGGTCGGCCTGCTGCTCGGCGTCGGCCTGTCCTGTCCTGTCGGCTGGTGGGGGTAGCGCGCGGGTGAGTAGGGCGGGGTGTTTGCGTAGGACGATGAGGAGGTGGTGGTCGCCTATGGGGTCGGGGCGTAGCGACAACTTCTGGTGGGGGCCGGGGTCGAAGCAGGTCGTCAGCGCGCGGGCAACGTCGCGGCGCTCACGGCTGTCCTCGTCTAGTTCCGGTACGGCGCGCAGAGTGCTGGCCGCGCCAGCGGGGGGCGGGGTCAGCAGGGTCAGGCAGGCCGCGGCGTGGTCGAGGATGTCCGGCTCGGGTTCGCGCTCGCGGTTGATGCGGGTGTAGGCGCGGGTCCAGTAGCGCCGTTCGTGGTCGAGGATCTCGTTGTAGAGGTMGTCGTGGCTGGTCGGCAGCGGTCCGGTGCCTTGGGCGGCGGCCCAGCCGAGCAGGACCAGGTCGAGGGTGGTCCATCGCCGGCCCGGCGACGGGCGCCGCAGCGGCGGTATCGGGCTCGCTGGTGATGCTGGGTCGGTGGCGCGCATGGCGGCGGCGGTGCGCTCATAGACGTCCCCCGGCCGCGGATGGGTGTCGGGAAGCTCAAACTCCTCGATGCGGAAGGGGGTGGCGCTGGCGGTCTGGGCGCCGAGGATCTTTTGCAGCCAGCCGCCGTCAGTAGAGCGGGCGGTCAGGATGACGACGGTGGGCGGTCCTTGCCGGGCGGCGAGTGTTTGGAGCAGGGCATTGGTTTCGGTGGTCCGGGCGTCGGCGTAGTCGACGACGACCGCCAGCGGGGCGGTCACGGTCGCCAGCCAGCTCGTCGACGCTGGGTCGTGCAGGTCGTCGAGGAGCGGGCCGGCGTACCAGCCGTCGGCGCGCAGCCGGGCGGCGAGCTCGAGAGCGAGCCGGGTCTTCCCGGCGCCGCCGACGCCGTGGAGCACCGCGAAGCCGAGCCGGTCACCGGCGGCGACCTGATCGCAGTAGTCGGCCAGGACGGTCAGTTCGTCGCGGGACTGGAACGGGGTGACCTGATATTCGGCGCGTAGCAACCGCAGCGGCGACTCGGCCGTGCCCGGCTCCCGGTAGATCCCCCGCAGCGGAAGCACGTCGGGTAGCGCCGCCGGGCGATAGGCGTCGTCGCGACGGGCCACAGGTATCCCGGCCTGCCACGCCCAGTCACCGCCGGTCAGATAGCGGGCCCCGGCAACCCCGGCCTCCTCAAGGGTCGCGGCGGTACCGAGGATCGGCGAGCTGCCCAGGGAGCGCGTTAACCCGACCGGGTCGAGCACGACCAGAGGCCTCGGCGGCCCGTCGAGACTGTGTGCAACCTGGTCGGCGAAGCCAGTCGGTGCTGTCTCCCACACACCACTTGTCGGCGTGCCGTCCGGCCAGGCGCCGTCGATGGCTACCGCGACGACCGCATGCCCTGCCCCGCCGGCCCGGCGGACGGAGGTGAGCAGCACGACGGCGGCGGGCAGGCCCGCGGTCAGGCAGGCTGCGGCGAGCAGCAGCGCCACGTCCAGGCAGGTCCCGCTGCCAGGCGCGACCAGCACTTCACCCGGTGGCCGGATGACCTGGACGTCGACCCGCGCCGCCGTCGGCTGCTCGTCGTCCACGGCCTGCGGGGCGTCGGGTTCGTAGGCGTAGCCGATGTTCCGGTCAGCCAGCTCGCGCCAGGTCTCCCGGAGCAAAGCCAGCGGCGCCTCGCCGGAGCGTTGCGGGACTCGCGCATGGCGGCCGACGACGTCGGGGACGACGTAGCGTGCCAGCTGGGCTGGGTTGGTGCGGGGCCAAGCGGGCCAGTTAATCGAGGTCGACATTGTCGAGCACCTCCACCACCTCCGCCGCGCGCAGCCAACCCGCCTGCGGCACCTCACGGGCATCGACCTGAAGCCGATACACTCCCGGAAGAGCGGTGGCTAGCTCGCCGTGGAAGGCGCGGCCGCTGCCGTCCCAGGCTAGCCGCACGTCGGCCGACGATCCCTGCTTGGCCTCTGGTCGCAGCGTCACCCACATGGCGGTCGACGACAGGTCCGCGTCCACGCCCCGGACCGTCGCAGCGACGCTGAGGGCCCGGCCGGCGAGTGCCAACTCGTCGAGCTCCAGGCATAGCGCGACCGGCCGCTCGTCCGGTTTCCGGTAATACTGCAGATCCGCCGGTCGGCGCTCGAACGACTCCACCCACGGCACCACCTCGTCGAGATCGACGATCGCGCCGTGGCGGAACGCAACCCGCAGGTCCTGCGGCGAGTGCCGCTCCATCTCCACCGGCAGACCGCTGATCGCGGGAACAGTCCCGTCGCCAAGGTCGTCGGCCCAGGCACCCAGCCCAGCAGTACCGACCGCCCGGCCGACCCTGACCTTTTCACCGTCCCAGCTGCAGCCGCGCAGCGTGCCATGGCCGTAGCCAATCCGCGGCGTAACCTGCGGCCCAGTCCGGGGCATGTCGTTCCAGCAGGCGTCGATCGCCTGATGCACCTTGGCCGCGCCGCGTGCCAGGGGCTCCAGCCAATCCATCGGAACCTCGTCCGGCCGCAGAAACCCACGCCCGCGCCCGTTGGCCGCCGACGCTCGTCTCTCCAGCGAGCGATGAGGAGAACCATGCGACGGCTGCCGGAGGTCGGCGATCGCGGGGTAACGGGGCATCAGCTCCGCGACGCTCGGCCAGCCACGCAGTACCTCCCGCGGCCGGCGGATCCGAGACGGCCCCACAGCAACGCCGTTGGCGAGGATGTCCAACGCCTTCGGCGCCCCCCGGTGCGGGGTGCCCAGGGTGAGCATCGCCCGGCACAACTGGTCGTTGCCCGGCAGCGCCGCCCAGTAGCGGGCAACGAGTCCGCCCATCGAGTGCGCGACTAGCAACACCCTCGCGGCCTGAAGCGGATCCTGCGGCCATAGATGCCGAACCCGCTGGCGGATTTCGTCATCGAGCCGCCGTGCCGCGTCCGCAACGCTGCGGCGGAAGTCGTAGCCGAACGCGACCACCGTCGCGTCCAGGTTTGGCACCGGCCGCGACCCGTCGTCGAGCACCGCCCCGTCCAACGCCATCAGCCTGCCCAGCAGCCCCTCATAGCCACGCACCGCGGTCCACACCCCGAACGCCTTTCGCGAGCGGATCAGACCCAGCGGCCGCAGCTCCGGACGCTCCTCCACACTCAGCCGTTCCGGGTGGCGCAGCACATCCCCGATATCCCGCAACCCCGCCGCCCACACCAACTCCGGCGGATCCGTTCCCGGCACCGCCAGCATGCTCCCGCCGATGCCCGGCAGGACGACAACGAGATGATCACGCGCAGGCGGCATACCTGTCTCCCCCGAGAACAGCGGCCCCACCAACGGCCACAGCGATCTGCGTAGCCGCCACCTTCCCTACCGTGACTGCCACCATGCCCAGCCACGGCTGTCAGCAAACCGACGACACCGCTTTGCTCCACTCCCGCATCGCCACGGCCCACTGCGACGCTGGGTGAGTCGTCGAGGGGAGTCTCACCCCTCGACGCTGGTAGATCCGGACGTGAGGCTCTCGCCTCATCCGGCTCCCGTCATCCAGCCGTCGGTCGCAGTCCGAGCTGCCAGTGAGCGAACGGTCCTGGGTCGCGCCGTGCGATCTGTCCCAGGAGTCTGCGCCCGCGGGGCTGATCCACCAGTGCATCTCGATCGCGTTCACCGAGCGCCTCGCTGCCGCCAGCGTCGACCCGTCGGTCGGCAGCGTCGGCGACGCCTACGACAACGCGCTAGCCGAGACCACCATCGGCCTCTACAAGACCGAACTGATCAACCCGCCGGAAACACCGGTCACGGGACAATCCCCTGGACTCGGTCTGACCGTACGACGTAGACCACGGGACCTCACCGGCCGAGCAGGCGATCCGCCGCGGCCTGGGCCGATAGTCACGATGATGAGAGGCCGGAGCCCTTACGGCTGGCTAGGAGGGTTTTTGCGTTCGTTTGAGCCAGGACTTCGATGAGTTTCGCGGGATCCAAGCGTCTAAGTGATCGTGAGTGTCCGCAAGATGCGCTGGGCAGCAGGAGAGGATCAGGCCATGACCTTGGTGGCACGTCGGATGTTCGAGCTGGTCGAGCCGATCGGTGTCATCCCCTACGCAGCCGTCGAACCCAATGAGGCGATGTTCGCCCTGGGGTTCACCAACTACTGGGATACCTACTTCGCCGGACGGGCGGCGCCCCTAGGTCTCGTCCCGGCGGAGGTGGTGGACGCGCTCTTCTACAACTTCGCTCCCGGCGAGGTCGCCCGCCACATCCCGAAAGTGTGGGACACGACCACGCCCGAAGCGGCGATCGCCGCTCGTCAGATGGGTTGTGTGAAGGCGTTGCGGCGAATCCTCGGCGATCACGTCGACTCGCCCGCCTTCACACGGGCCGCCGAACTGTTGCTCAGGGCTGCGACCAGCGCACCGTTCGAGGGCCGGCCCATGTACGCCGCGCTGCGCGCGATCCCGATCCCCGATGACGTGGTGGCCCGCCTCTTCCATGCGGCTTCCATGCTGCGCGAGCACCGTGGCGACGGGCACATCGCCGCCCTGATGACCGAAGGCGTCGGCGGCCTGGAGGCTCACGTCCTGCACGCCCTCGACGTGGGCATGCCCGCGGAGAAGTTCGGACGGATCCACCACCTCCCCCCAGCGCAGCTCGCCGCCGTGATCGACGGGATGCGTGATCGCAACCTGATCGGAGATGACGGTTGGCTGAGCGAAACGGGCCGCGCCATCAAGCAGCGGGTCGAAGCGCTCACCGACGACCTCGCCGCGAAGCCGTACGAGAGCCTCGGGCCCGACGAGTTCGACGAGCTCGTGACCACCCTCGAACCGCTCGCCAAGCTGCTCCTCGCCGACCAGGACTGGTAGCTGGTAGACGGAAAGCGGCCGCTCTGAGCAGGCCGCTGGCGTGCTTGACCCGGGAGCCGGCAGGAAACGTGTCCCCAGGGGCACAGGATCTTCGTCTTTCTCTGGACGACGTGATGCTCGGCGTCAGATTGGAGTACACCCCAACACCACACGCTCGCGCGCCGCGAGATGCGTCAGGTTAGAGACGTCGGCGGAGTTTCTTGATGCGTGTCTGCTCGGTTCTTGGAGTTCATCCTGACACCTCCGACCCAGTAGCGCCGTGGACGGTGAAGCAGCGCAGACGCTCGTCGCTCCAGCCGAACACGACCTGCGTCACCGGGTACAGCTCAGCGGTGGTCGTCTGGCCGATGACGAGCAGCCGACGTCAGATCAACGGGCTGATCCCCGCCAGCACCACCCGCAGCTGGTAAACCTCGGGCGCGGTCGGGGCTGACGCATCCGCGGTCACGGGCCGCCATCTTCTCGGTCCGGCCGTCAGCGCCGGGCACCAGGTCGCCGGGCGCGTCATCTGGTGCCGGCCGGTCCCCTTGACCGCCGTGTCCTGGTGCTGGACGTGGCGATGCCCCGCCGGAGGGACTCGACTACCTCGGGCGGGGCATCRTGCCGTTCTTACCGCGGCTGTCCGACAGTTCCGTTCTGCACGCCGATGGACGCTTGCCTGTAGCGCAGCCGACACGGCACAGGAGTAGCCCGTTCGGAGAGTTGTGGTCGTGGTCTGCGTCGGTTCCTGTGACAATGCTGCTTGTCGCAGGAAACGGCGACGGCCGAGAGCAGCTGTCCACCTCGGGGTGCGCTGGCTGTGGGACGGCGGGGCATTCCAGAGCTGGGACGCGTTTCGCGCCGCGCCGGAACCGACCGATACGCCACAGGTCGGGCCTCGGGGGATGGTGGCAGGATTAGGAGCTGTGTCCGATAGGGGCGCCTCGGGCGGCGGGACAGCGCCGGGGTGCGACTTCTTCATCTCCTACACCGCCGTGGATCGGGCATGGGCGGAGTGGATCGCCTGGCAGCTGGAGGACGCTGGCTATCGGGTGCTGGTTCAGGCGTGGGACTTCGTGCCCGGGTCGAACTGGGCGGTGCGCATGCAGCAAGGCATGGCTGACGCGCAACGCACCATAGCCCTGCTCTCCGACTCCTACCTGCGTTCGGTGTACGGCCAGGCCGAGTGGCAGGCCGCTCAGGCCGCCGACCCCTTGGGGTTCGCCCGCAGGCTGYTGCCCATCAGGGTGGAAGACTGTCCCCGCCCCGGTCTGCTCGGACAGATCGTCTCGATCGACCTATTCGGGCGGCCGGCCGAGGCCAACCGCCAGCTTCTGCTCGACACGATCGCCGCTGCGGTCGCGGGACGAGCGAAGCCCTCGGTCTCACCTGCCTTCCCTCACCCCCCGGCATCACCAAGC
Source organism: Pseudofrankia sp. EUN1h (assembly GCF_001854645.1). Classification (NCBI taxonomy): domain Bacteria; kingdom Bacillati; phylum Actinomycetota; class Actinomycetes; order Frankiales; family Frankiaceae; genus Pseudofrankia; species Pseudofrankia sp. EUN1h. The sequence goes on from NZ_MBLN01000114.1 coordinate 6,710, forward strand.
ATGCTGACGGGCGAGCCGGACTTCCCTATCTCGTCATCCCCAMCCTCCYCCMCCGCACCGGCCCCCGCGGACCCGGCGAACCCACCCCAGCCGCAGCCGGCGGACGTCAGCGTCCGGCCGGACCGCGCGGCCCAAGACCCGCCGATACGGCAGCCCGATCACGGGCGTGACGACGGCCTAACCCACATCACCGGGCAAGCGGACCCCAGCATCGCCGACGCGCCTCGTCACCCAGCCCCCACGAGGACCGGGATCAGCGTGGCCGCGCCGGCGCCGCGCCGGGACGACCAGCCCCGGGCACGACGCCGCTGGCCCCGCTGGCTGCGCCGCCCCCAGATCCTCGCCCCGCTCGCGGTCCTAGCGGCCGCCGCCATCACGGCCACCGCGCTGATCGCGGCCGAACCGGGACACTCATCCGGAGGCGCGGGCTCCAGACAGACCACAACCCCGTCGCCCTCCTCGGCGCCCATCGCGCCGCGCCCCCTCGGCCAGCCGCTGACCG
>NZ_MBLN01000115.1:0-24491 GCF_001854645.1 Pseudofrankia sp. EUN1h
TGTAGCGTGCCAGAACTCGATTTCGGACCGCTGACCTGCGACTTCATCGCCGGGTGCCGTGGTGCACGATTGGCTCATGGTGGTCCGACTGGCGTATCTGATCATGGTGCGGGTGTTCGACTGGCTGGTCCTGCTGACGCGCAGTGACGCGGCGAGGACGACGGAGCTGTTGGTCCTGCGCCACGAGGTCGCGGTGTTGCGTCGTCAGGTGGGACGTCCCCGGTTCACCTGGCCAGACCGCGCGATCCTGGCCGCGCTGGCCCGGCTCCTACCCCGCGAGGTCCGGTCGTGCCGGCTGGTCACCCCTGCAACGCTGCTGGCCTGGCATCGCCGCCTGGTCCGCCGACACTGGACCTACCCCCACCAGGTGGGCCGCCCGTCGGTGGATGAAAAGCTCCGGACGCTGGCGATCCGACTGGCCCGCGACAATCCCACCTGGGGCCATCGCCGCATCCAAGGAGAACTACTCGGCCTGGGCCATCAGATCGGCGCGGGCACGATTCGTCRCATCCTCGCCAGTGCAGGTCTCGGCCCAGCGCCGCGCCGCCACGCCGACAGCACCTGGCGCACCTTCCTCCACGCCCAGGCCACCGGCCTGCTCGCCACCGACTTCTTCCACCTGGACACGATCGCCCTGCGCCGGCTCTACGTCCTGTTCGTCATCGAGATCCAGACCCGGCGTGTCCACATCCTCGGCGTGACCGCCCACCCGACCGCAGCCTGGGTCACCCAGCAGGCACGCCACCTGACCATGGACCTCGACGGACGACTCGACGCATTCCGTTTCCTGATCCGCGACCGAGACACGAAATACACCCAGGCGTTCGATGACGTGTTCGCCGCCGAAGGCATCCAGATCATGCGGACCCCACCGCGGACACCCCGGGCGAACTGCCACGCCGAACGGTTCATCCGCACCGTCCGCCAGGAATGCACCGACAAGATCCTCCTCTACGGCGAGCGCCACGCGACCACGGTGCTCGACGAGTACACCCGCCATTACAACGATCATCGCCCTCATCAAGGGCGAGACCAGCGACCACCGAACCACGACCCAGCCACCGTCACCCCATTCAACGGCCCGATCCACCGCCGCAAGGTCCTCGGAGGCGTGATCAGCGAGTACCACCGTGCCGCCTGACGGAGCTGCAAAACCGCAGGCCACGCCCCCGGATCGAGTTCTGGCACGCTACAGGACAACAACCGGATCGAGTCCGACCACAGCAGACCCAAGGCCAGGCTCCGGCCCATGCGGGGCTGAAACGGCCGCGCTCCGCCCAGACGATCAGCAGTGGACACGCGCTCGTCCAGAACATTCGCCGCGGCGGTCTGACCCTCAAGCCCGCCCGGCCCACCGCACGCCCCGACCCTCCGAACGAAACAGGCGCCTCCGCGACTCCCGCGGGCTGACAGATGTCGAGGTCAGGTCCGGGGCCGTCCGGGTAGGTAGAGGTGGAATGTGCCTCACGGGCAGAGGGGATGGTATTCGAGGTCCGGGACGAAGCGTTGCCACTCCTGTGGGGACAGGCCGCTGCCCGGCTGTGTGCAGAGGCGCCGTAAGGCGTCTGCCGGGTTCAGGTCCCACAGTCGGACGGCGTAGTCGTCGCTGGTCGTCGCCAGATAGTTGCCGTCGGGTGAGAAGGCGGCGCCCAGCACACCCTTGGTGTGGCCTACGAGAATGGCCGACCTGCCCGGATGCCGCAGGTCCCAGAAGCGGACTGTGTCATCACCGCTCGCCGTGGCCAGGGCCTGCCCATCCGGCGAGAACATAACGCCCCACACGCGGCCGACGTGGCCTGTGAGGATCCTGGTCAGAGTCGGTGCGGACGTGCCGATGTTCCAGAGCCGGACGGTTGTGTCCTCGCTGGTAGTCGCCAATGTGCGGCCGTCCGGGGAGAAGGCGACACCGAGGACATGGCTGGTGTGACCGGTCAGGGTTGCGCGCATGGTGGGATGGGCGACGTTCGCGACGTCCCAGAGCCGAGCGGTGTGGTCGTCGCTGACCGTGGCGAGCGTGCGGCCGTCCGGTGAGAACTCCACGTCGCGGACGCCTTGGGTGTGCCCAGTGAGCACAGCGATCGGCCGAGGGCGGTCCGGGTTGGAGACATCCCAGAGCCGGGCCGTGTCGTCATCGCTGGCTGTGGCCACCGTGCGGCCGTCTGGGGAGAATGCCACAGCCCAGATGCGCTTGGTGTGGCCGTCGAGTGCCCCACGCGCGCGTGGGGTACCGCCGCTCCCGGTGCCGGCAGGGGCGAGTTCCCACAGTCGTGCGGTGCCGTCGCCGGCCGCCGTGGCGAGTAACGCGCCGTCCGGCGAGAACGCGGCGTCCAGTGCCCCGACGCCGGAGGCCGCGATTCTCAAGGTCCGTCCGGGCTGGCCCGGGTGGGCGGCATCCCAGAGACGGACGGTCCCGTCGTTGCTGGCGCTGGCCAGCAGCCCGCTGTGCGGTGAGAACGTCGCGGACCTGACCCAGCTCTGGTGACCTGCGAGGGTGGACACCTGCACGGGGCTGCGTGGCGCGGTGAGATCCCACCGCCTGATCACGCCGGTGAAGCTGGTCGCGGTGGTGAGAGTCCGACCGTCGTCGGAGAACGCCAGGTCGAAAACTACGTCGGTGTTCCCGGTCAGTACCGACAGGAGCCGGGGCGCCCGGGGGTCGGCAACGTCCCAGATGCGCACCGTGCGGTCACGGGCGCTGGTCGCGAGTGTTCTGCCGTCGGGCGAGAACTTGACGGCGACAACGGAGTCGGTGTGGCCGGTAAGAGCTCCGAGCGGAGTGGGACTATCGGGCCGACCAATATCCCATAGCCGGACGTCGCGCCGTCCACTCGCCGTGGCCAGAACCCGCTCGTCAGGAGAGAAGTCCACGCCGTCGGGTGCACCGAGAAAACCCAGCGCCTCCGGCAAGACGGCGCGTCGCGTCGCGGGCGCGTCGCCCGGGATGGTCCAGAGCTCGAGGCCGCCGTCTGCCGGCTGGACCGCGGCCATGGCGCCATGGCGCGAGAGGACAAGAGCCGACGACCAGTAGTTCCTGTCCGGATCCGCCCCGCGGATGGTGAACGTGCTCACCCGCCGTCCGGTATGCGCGTCCCAGAGCGCGGCGATCGTGCCGTCGCTGTATCCGATCGTCGCCACGAATGCGCTGTCGTGGGTGAAGGTGACGCCGAAGAGGGTACCGAGCTGGGGAATCGTTGTTGTGAGCGTGGGGCTGCTGACAGACGAGATATCCCAGACCTGGATCGCCGAGTATTGGTTCGCGACCGCCAGCATTCTCCGGTCCGGTGAGAACGCGACGTCGTCCACCGTGTCCAGACTGGGCAGCGTCGCGATCTCCCGCACGCCGTCCGCGGACACGGTCCAGACCTTCACCTCGCGGGTTCTCCAGCTCGACGTCGCGGCCAGCGCACCGTCCGCGGAAAAGGTGACGTTGCTGTCTGGCATCGTCTCGAAGATCTGGGTGTTCGCGGAATCGTAGACGGTCATGGTCAGGGCGGTACGCGCCTCGGGCGTGGGGGCGATGCGGTAGGCCGCCGCCGCGAGCCGCCTGCCGAGCCCGCGATCGGTCTCGAACGTCGTCAGCGCCAGGTCGGCCAACCGGCGTGACGAGGCGGCGAGCTGCTGCTGCGCCGTCGATCCGGCTGCCTGGCCTGTCCCGCGGGACCATGGGGCGACGGCGAGCACGACGGCGAGGGTGATGGCTGCTGTCGCCACCACAGTCACCACCAGCAGACGCGTCCGAGACCGCGCCCAGCGCATGGCCCCACGGCGCGGGGGGCCTGACCGTTCGCCGTCTGGGACGGCCTCGAGAGCGATGAACGCCGGGCCTGCAAGGACCGTCCGTCCGGTGAGCGTCGCCCTAGCCGCCTCATCCATGGCACCGTCCGCCGTGGGGGTGGAGTCGACCGTGGCGGCCGACGCGGACACGGACGGGTGGCTCGTGGGTTTCGCTTCAACGGCTGGCGCGGAGGCGGGTGCGTGCGTGCCGTTCATGCCTGCGGCGGTGAGTTGGCCGAACGCGCCGGATTCCTTATTGACCTCCGCCGGCTCCGCCGCGAGGAGACGCGCCAGGAGATCCTGGGCTGAGGGCCGCAGCGCCGGGTCCTTCGCCATCGCGGCCTGAACCAGGGGAAGGAGGCTCGGGTCGAGGCCGTCCAGTCGGGGTGGCTCGTGYACGACCCGATGGGTAAGGACATGGACCGGCCCCGCACCGAAAGGCTGCCGACCGGTCCCGGCGAAGACGACCATCGCGCCCCAGGCGAACACGTCGGCCGCGGCGGTGACCTCGTCCAGGGACGCCTGCTCCGGTGCCATGAATCCCGGGGTGCCAAGCTGGCCGATGAACTGGCTGGTCGCACCCGTCACCGCATCCAATGCCCGGGCGATCCCAAAATCAATCACCTTTGGGCCGACCGGCGACATCAGCACGTTGGACGGTTTCAGATCGCGGTGCACGACCCCGACCCGGTGAATGGCAACCAACGCCGTCGCCACCGCGACCGCCACCTGCTTGAGCGCGGCCGGAGCCAGCGGACCGTCCTCTTTGATCATCTGGGACAGGCTCGGCCCGCGCACGAACTCTGTGACCAGATAGGGCCTGGGAGAGTCAGCATCCGCATCGATCACCGGCGCCGTGCAGAAGCCGTCCACCCTGCGGACAACAGCGATCTCGCGGCGGAAACGAGCGCGGAACTCCTGGTCGCGCGCCCATTCGTCCCTGATCACCTTGACGGCGACCCGACGGCCCTCCGCGGTCTCCGCGACGTAGACGACACCCATCCCGCCCACGCCAGCCCGCCCGAGCAGCCGATAGGGACCGACCTGCTCCGGATCCCGCTCATCCAGCGGCCGCCACATCGAACTCACGTCGTGCCGCACGTCGTCACGACACCTTCTCCCCCCGAGAACTGCGAACAGCTTAACGCCGCGATCGGCACGCTCACGTGCGCGGAAGGACTCAGCTATCGCCCCAGGTGTTCGCGACGCGAAGCCGAGGTGGCGACGTTGTCGGCGACGCTCGGCTACCTCTTCAGCATCGCTGGAGGCGCGGCGAGATGGCCCTGCGCTTCGGCGGTCGCGGCCGGCGTAGCGGACCTCGCCGGAGTCCGCCGGGCGCTGCCCGGTGAGCGCGCCGCCCATGGGCGTGTCAGAACAAGGTCATGATCTTTGTCAGTACGTCGACCGCGTGGGATGGGGCTGTGCTGTCGATGCACAGCCGGTCCCAGGCTTGCATGTAGTGGTCGACGTCGCCGCGCTGGTCCAGGTAGGTGCCGCCACCGAAGAACTCCAGGTAGACCACATCGGGTAGGACCGCCTCAGGGAACCGCAGAATACTGAACTGTCCGCCTTCAGCCGCGTGGCCACCGARGTCATAGGGCATGATCTGGAGGGTCAGCGTCGGGGTATTCATCAGATCGATGAGATATCTGATTTGACTCCTCATGATCTTAGCGCTGCCGACCGGGCGGCGTAGCGCAATCTCGTCAAGGACTACCCACAGCCGGGGTCCGTCTGGTCTCGCGAGGACCCGCTGTCGATTCATGCGCATGGCGACCCGGTCCTCGATCACCCCGCGTGACTTACCTCGGCCGTTTTGGGTGATTTGCGCCCGGGCGTAGTCCTCCGTCTGGAGGAATGTTGGAATGTAATGGACCTCGTACGACCGGATCAAGGACGCGGACTCTTCCAGCCCGGGGTACGGCTGGAACCAGTCGGGCAGATAGTCGGAGTTGCTCTGCCACCAGCCCTGCTGGTCGGCGTCGTGGACCATCGACAGGAAGGATGCCTGTTCGGCATCCCCGGTCACACCATAAAAGTTCAACAGAGCTTCAACGTCACGCTGCCTGAGCGGGACACGCCCCTGCTCAAGACGGCTGATCTTCGCCTCCGAGCTTCGGAGGTGATGGGCTGCCGCCCCGCGGGTGGCGCCGGCCGCCTCGCGGAGCCTGCGCAGTTGAGCGCCCAGCAGCATGCGACGGACCGTCACGATGTTGCCCGTCGACCTTGGTGTACGGGCCGTCACCATGTTGCCCGTCGACCTTGGTGTCACGTCCGGCGCGTTCGCGTCCTTGGGTGAGCGGCTGTCTGCGCGGAGGGTCTTCAGGAGAGTGTCCGGGGAGCGATCCCGCAGACGGCGGCTGATGTCATCGCCGAGCGAGGAGCCGGCAAGCAGCTGGTGGATGGCGGTGTCGTCGGGATCGGTCACGGCTGCTGTCCTCCTCCCAGGCTTTTACGGTAGCGGTATCGGCGGTTCGCGACCGCGCCAGCAGTGGTGCCATCTCCCAGAATCCGCGCGATCTCGCCGTCGCTGTAGCCCGCGTGATGGAGAAGAATCTCGGTGCGTCGTCGTCGGTCTGGCGGCAACTTCTCGGCGATCTTCTCCCGCAGGATCACGAGATCTGCCGGGTCGTCAAGGACGGTCGACCCTCGGTCCAGCAGGTGGGAGTCCGGGAATGGCCGGACCTGCCGCTGGTCGCGTTCCCACGCCTTATACACACCGCCGAAACGCAGGATGCAGCTCCCGACGAAGTAGCTGGTCAGCACCGCRCCACCATCGGGCGACCAGCCCCGGCCGGTGCGTCCGTCGACGACGAAGCGTTCCAAGGCCCGCCGTAACGTTTCCTGAACCAGGTCCTCGACATCGTGGCGAGTCAGAACCATCGTCCCGGAGCCGAGCCGGCTCAGACCGCGAACGCCCCTCCGCGCACACTGCTCCACAATGTGGCCGCTGGCCAGCCAGGAACAGAGCACCGGATAGGCGTAGCGGACCAGGGCGTCAGCCACGACGTCAAAGTCCGGTCCGGCGAACCCGACCTCAACCAGCCGCGCGTACAGCACAGCGTCCCCCACGGTCGATTCTGGGGGGCGCGTCACAGCCGCCCGCCGCGAGCCGGGCCGCTCCGCCACGCATCCATAAGCCTCGTCCCTCGTGATGGTTCCGACGCGAGGTTGYAGGCCGCCGCGACACCCGATCTCACACAGAGCACCGCAGAAATGGCCGACACACCGCCAGCGTGAGGACAGCCTGCCATCGCCCCTATGAGAGGCCGACAGACACCTGCAGAAGGGACGCAACGCATGACTGCCACCCCCCACCAGCTGGCCGCCGCGCTCGCCGGGATCGCCGGCGCTGGCGCCGCTTCCGTCGAAATCGGCCTCGTCAGCGCCACGGACCTGTTCACCACCGCGTGGGGTGGCGCCGCCCTCGCGCTCCTCGACGCGCTCGCCCGCGCCGTCACCGCTCATCCGTCTAAACCCGACGAACCAGACCCCGGGCGCGGAGTCTGACAAGCCGAAACCGGGAGCTGCCCGGCGGCAGCGCCGGGCAGCGAGGACCGAATCTCTCTGCGCCCGTTGCGACAGCTGGCGCCCAGCCCGCCAGCAACAGGACCACCAACCCTCTCTGGCCGTACACAGGCGAGCCGGCCAGGCCAACAGCGGGGAAGGGTGGGAGGATCTGTCCACTGGTCACGGGCACGCCGTGCAGCAGGTGGACTCGGGCGCGGGGGTGCCGGGTGGATGACGGCCTGACGGTCGCGGAGGTGGGCGCGTTCGCGGCCATCTTCCGAGACCGAGACTCTGCGCATCTCGTGTTGGACCGAGCCGGGTTCCCGGCTAGCCATGTCCCATTCGACGCGTCGACGCCGTTGCTGTTCTGGGCTTCTGTCTCCCAGGAACTGCGCTCCGGAGTACAGGACGACGGACGGGAACAGCTATTGGCTGCCGCTCGCGAGTTGTACCCATACAACCCGGCGTTCGGCGGCGACGTGTCGGCCACCGTCCTGACCGCCGACGCGACAGCGACGAGACCGGCCGCGTGGACGCCGCCTCGGCGTCGAGTTCGCACCTCCGGTTGGGAGCAGGCAGCTTCCGAGGCAGACCGTGCGCCTGCCGAGCGGGTCGCAGACGGGCTCGCGGTCGCGGTCGGAACTCAATGGGCCGCGGAGGCCCGGTTCCGGCGGCTCAACGATCCGGCCCCGCTATCGGTGTCCTGGGAACCGGTAAACCCTTCGCTGATGCAGCCTTGGCGGTCATTGGTTCGGCTGGCGACCGCCGGGGCTGGGTGGCCTTCCGTTCCGGGTCGCCCAGCCACGCGAGGCTGGGCGACCGGGCCGAAGGAGCTGGCGGGCAGCGACGGCGGTCTGGCCAACATCCTGACCCGTGTACCAACGCACCGACTGGTGGTGCTTGGCGAGCCGGGATCTGGCAAGACGATGCTGTTGGTCCGGCTACTCCTGGACCTGCTCGCCCGCCGCCCGGCGGGCGGACCGGTTCCGGTGCTGCTTCCCCTGGCTTCCTGGAACCCGACCCGGCAACGCCTCGACATCTGGCTGGCAAACCGACTCGCTACCGACTATCCGGCTCTCGCAGAGCGTGCCGACGATGACGCCAGAAAACGCACGCGCGCGCAGATGCTCCTCGACACCGGCATGCTTGTGCTCCTCCTCGACGGGCTCGACGAGATCCCCGACGCGGTCCGCGGGCAGGCGATCAGTAAGATCAACAGCGCCCTGCAGGCGGGACAGCAACTTGTCCTGACGTGCCGGACCAGGGCATACCGGCGAGCCTCACACCCCACGCGGGGCGCCGAAGTGCGACTGATCGGCGCCGCCGGTATTCAGCTGTGCCCTCTCGCCCCCGAAGACGTAGCGACCTATCTGCGCGACGCCGCCAGCGGGCCTTCCGCTGAAAAAAACTGGGCACCGATAGTGGCCGCCCTCACCGCTAAGCCCGCGTCACCGGTGGGCCGGGCTCTGGCAACTCCGCTGATGGCCGGGCTGGCCCGGGCCGTCTACAACCCTAGCCCAGGCGAGCCGGACATCGCGGCCGGTCGCTCCCCCAGCGAACTACTCGATTCCAGTCTGTTCCCCACAGTGACATCCATCGAGCACCACTTGTTCGACGCGTTCATCACCGCCGCCTACCGCGATCATCCCGACCCCGAGCGCCAGCCCCACTGGAACGCAGCCGATGCAGAACGCTGGCTGACCTTTCTCGCCCGCCACCTCCAGCGGGATCTCGACGGCCAGCCCGACCTCGCCTGGTGGCGCCTACCCGACGCGGTCCCCCGACGCGCGTTCACCCTCGGGATCGCGACCTTCGTCGGCCTCATTGCCGGACTCACGATCGGAATTGCGGAAGGCATCATTCACGGCGTCATCGGGTTTCTGGTGGCCGCGCCCAGCGGAGCGCGGATGGCCGAGACCGTGCGTCGACGCCCCATCGACCGGCCCACCCAGACTCGCCTACGCCCAGCTCGGTTCGTAGGTGGCCTCGCGGGCGGGTTTCTACCCGGCGCTGGCATCCTGCTGCTACTCGACATCTGCACTGACACACCACTCGACCCTGCAGCCACGATCGCCTTCGGGGCCGCCGTAGGTCTGATCATCGCGCTCATGCTCGGCTTCCAGCCGAAACCGGTGGAACTTGAGACCGCCCCCGGCCCAGGGCCGACCATCGCCGGGGACCGCACAGCGTTCCTCTCGTTCGCACTGACGTACGCGACTATCGGCGGCCTGGCCGTCGGCATCGCCCTCCGGCTGGCATTCGGACCCGGACCAGGTCTGGCAACAGGCATCACGATTGGCATCGTCGGAGGAACCGTCGGCGGGATCCTGAAGACCGCCTGGGGGCGGTTCACCGTCGCGCGTGCCTACATGCTTGYGCACCGCCAGCTACCACCCAACCTGATGGCCTTCCTCGCCGACGCCCACCAGAACCGCGGAGTGCTCCGCCAGGTCGGCGCGGTCTACCAGTTCCGTCACCTCGACCTACAACGTCGCCTCGCCGAACGCTAGCCCAGCACTTTCGTGTGTCCAGCAGACCGGAGGTGACGCCGTGTAGCGGCTGATCCGCTAGTCGTAAGCTCGTCGTCGCTTGCCGGTGTGAGTCCGGTCCGGGTAGCTGCTAGGAGGCCCGGTAGCAGACTGGCGGCTTGGTCGGGTAACTGGCCGGGTCGAAGCCCAGTGTCAAAAGCCCAATAGGGGGAGCGACTGGACGGTCCGTAGCATGAAGCGAAGCCTGCCGCCTCGTTATGGGCCCGCTTTGGCGGGAAGAGGGAGTGCCGAGCCGCGGAAATCACGGCGAAGGCCATGGAAGCGGTGTAGATCCTGGATTACAGCCGTGAGGGACTCCTCGGGGTATGGGGCGCGGAACGTTCAGAGAGTGACGGCGGGAACTGGAGAGACCCTGCCTGGCCCGGCAGCACCGCGAAATGTCTGTCGGAGGAGGCGACGCCCTATAACCGATGACCTCGGGAAGTGGGCGACGTGTCGGGTAGGGAGTCGCGGATCGAGGCCACGGTGCGGGGGCCGGCCGCGCTGCTTGCGACGGGATGCGGCGGCGTGACGGCGGGCGATCAGTCGCGGTGCCAGCGCAGGACGGTTTCGGGGCGCACCAGTAGCTGCAGGTCGTGCAGTGTGGGCCGCGACCAGGACCGCGTCCGCGTCCGCCACCGGCACCGCAAGATCCCGGCCGCAGGCATCCAACAACGCGACAGTCGACCGGGTATGCGGCGCGAGCAGCGGGTCACACGACCAGCGAGCCGGACCCGCGGCGGCTTCACCGCTGGCCGACCACCGATCTCATTCGGCCTGCCACCGCCGCAGCACCACCGACCGCGGAACAAACACCGGCCGGTCCACCGGCCCACACGAATACGTCATGCCACCGCACGGTCCGAACCACCACCACCGCCACAGCCATCCCGAACCACATCGCGACCCACGGCCCGGCCAGAAGCGCGTCCAGCCGGACATCACCGGGGACATCGCCGCAGCTCACGACCACCGTTGACGATCACATGGAGCCGATGACGCCGGCGACGTCGTGCCCGCTACTGTCGAGGCCGTGGGAACGGAGGGGGCCGGCCATGGCCATGAAATCGACAGTCACGCTGAATTTCGGGGTCGTCAAGATTGAACTGACACAAGACGACCTGTCCGCACTGAAAGGCAGGTTTACCCGGAACCCTCTTTACCGAGGACCCTGCCTGATCATCAATCGTGATACCGGGCTCGCCCTCGACGCGCATCCCGACGCGAAACCAGGAGGCCATACCTGCCTGTGGCAGCCGCACGCGGCACCGTGGCAACAGTGGCGCCTGCACGGAACCGGCGGCGGCACCATCGAGATCATCAGCGAGTCCAGCGGCCTCTACCTCACAGCGATGGCCGAAGGCCACGAGTGGGGCGAGACCTGGCTCCACGACACCGTCAAGCCCGGCTGGTCCAGACAGTGGAGGATCAAGAACACCGACGACGGCGTAGCCTTCGCCATCCAGAACGCCACCTCCGGGTACGCCTTGGACGCCGGCCAGCACGCCGAGAACCTCAGCGACCCACACCTATGGCCGACAACGCACTGGGACCCCTGGCAGCAATGGATCATCGCCCGCCTACCACTGACCTGACGACGATTCATCTCTGACCCATCCGACCTGTCATTTGCCTGGACGGACAGAGGGACCACGTCGGGTACCCTACCCGGGTAGTGCCGCACAGTGGCGGGATCAGAGCTCTGCGTCGCGACGTGTCCAGCTCCGTGCCAACCGGACCATTACCGGCGCCTTGTCCACATAGCCCTGGACCCGCCCGAATCGCAGCTACGGCCACCATCGGAGAACACGCGCGTGTGCGGATGCGATCGCGGTGCTTACCGTTGTAGGTCCCGCCTCCAGCGAGAGCAGTACCGCCAGAACCTGCGTCACCGCTCTGCGGTCGACGAGCGAGGCCAGTGCCAACGCCTCGCGAAAGGCTGCGGTGCGTTGGCTGGCGGATAGATGCGGCGCGAGCGTGGTCAACGCGCTCAGCCGGTCGTTTGGCTGGTCGATGGCGGTCAGGGAGCGCAGCGCCTGGCCAGGGAGGTCGACGGACAGGAGCGGCGCGAGTTCAGTCAAGGCGAACGCTCGGGCGTCTGGCTGCTCGATAGTGGCCGCGACGCTCAGCGCTTGGCCGAGGAGGTGGGCGGGTAGGTGTGGCGCGAGCTCGGTCAACGCCTGCGCCCGGATGTGCGGGTCCTCAAGGGTGGTCGCGGTCTGCAAGGCCTGGCCGACGACCGCTGTGCGCTGGTCGGCTGGTAGATGCGAAGCGAGCCTGGTCAACGCAACGACCCGGGCGTCCGGCTCGGCCAGGGCGGTCGCAGTGCGCAGCGCCTGGCCGAGGAGGTCGGGAGGGAGGTGTGGCGCGAGCCCAGCCAACGCCTGCGCCCGGAATCCCGGCTCCTTGATGGTGGTCGCGGCGACGAGCGCCGCGCCGAGGAGGTCCGTGGGTAGGTATGGCGCGAGGCTGGTCATCGCAGCGACCTGGGCCTCCGCCTCGTCGATGGAGGTCGCGGTGGCGAGCGCCTGGCCCAGGAGGTCTGCGGTGAGATGCGGAGCGAGCCCCCTCAACGCCTCCGCCCGAACAGCCGGGTGGTCAACCGTAGTCGCGGCGCTCAGCGCCTGGCTGAGGACCGCTGTACGCAGGTCGGCCGGCAGACGGGGAGCGAGCGCGGTTAACGCCGTCGCCCGGTTGTACGGGTGGCCGATGGCGGTCGCGACGCTCAGTGCCTCGTGGAGGAGGTCAGCGGGGAGGTGCGGCGCGAGTTCGGCCAACGCTGACGCCCGGTAGTTCGGCTGGTCGATCGTAGTCACCGCGCCGAGCGCGTGGGACAGGACCGCCGTGCGCTGCTCGGCGGAAAGGTGCGGCGCGAACTTTGTCAGCGCGGCTGCCCGGGTGCCCGGATCGTCGATTGCGGTCACGAGGCTGAGCGCCTGATCGAGGAGATCGTCGCGGAGACGCGGCGCGAAACCGATCAGGGCGGCCGCCCGATTGCCCGGATCGTCGATCGTGGTCGCGACTCTGAGCGCCWGATCGAGGAGATCGGCGGGGAGATGCGGCGCGAGCCCGAGCAACGCTGCCACTCGGTCGGACGGATAGACGATGGTGGTCGCGACGCTCAGTGCCTCGCTGAGAACCGCTGCGCGCCGCTCGACGGGAAGGTGCATCGCTAGGTCGGCCAGCACCTTCACCCGGCTGTCCGGCCGGGCAACGGAGGTCGCCGTGCTGAGCGCCTGATTCAGAACCGCCGCGCGCCGGTCGCCGGGGAGATGCGGTACGAGCCAGATCAACTCCTCCATCCGGCTGAACGGCTGGGCAACCGAGGTCACCGCGCCGAGCGCCTGATTCAGGACCGCCGCGCGCTGGTCGCCGGGGAGATGCGGTACGAGCCCAACCAGCACCTCCACGCGGGTAGACGGCTCATCGATGGTGATAGCGGCGCGAAATGCCCTGCCAAGGAGGTCCTGGGGTAGGCGCGGCGCGAGCCCGGCCAATGCCTGCGCCCGGAAGTATGGCTGGTCGATCGTCGTCGCGACGTGCAATGCCTCGCCGAGGAGATCGGGCGGGAGGAGCGGCGCGAGCTCGGTCAGCGCGTCCGCCTGGCTATACACCTCGTCGATGGCCGCCGTAGCGCCCAGCGCCTGGCGGAGAACCGCTGTGTGCTGTTCGCCAGAGACAAGAGGCGCGAGTCTGGTCAACGCCTGCGCACGGGCGAACGGGTTGTCGATGGCCGCCACGGCGCGAAAGGCCTGGCCAAGGAGGTCGGCAGGCAGAGCTGGCGCCAACCTGATCAACGCCGCTACCCGGATGAACGGCTCTGCGATGGCGGTCGCGGCAACCAGAGCCTGACCGAGGAGGCCCGCGGGTATGCCTGCCGTCAGCCACGTCAATGCCACAACCCGGTCATAGGGCTGCTCGATGGTCGCCGCGGCATCCAGGGCCTGGGCAAGCATGGCAGCCCGCTGGTCGGCAGCGAGATAGGGCGCAAGCCCGATCAACGCCACCACTCGGAGATACGGGGGGTCGATAGCGGTGGCGGCGCTGAGCGCCCGGCTGTGGAGGTCGGCCGGAAGGTGCGGCGCGAGCCTCCTCAATGCCGGCGCCCGGTCGTGCGGCTCCTTGATCGTGGTTGCGGCCTCAAGCGCCTGGGACAGGACCGCCGCCCGCTGATCAGCAGGCAGAAGAGGTGCAAGCCCAATCAACAACTTCGCCCGGCCGGACAGCGAGTCGACGGCGGCGGCGGCGCTCAGTGCCTGGCCCAGGACCGCCGCACGCTGGTCAGCAGGCAGAAGAGGCGCGAGCCTCGTCAACGTCTCCGCCCGGTCATACGGCCCCTCGATGGCGACCGCGCCCCCGAGCGCCTGGCGTAGGACCGCTGTGCTCTGCGTCGGTGTGAGGTGTGGGGCGAGGGTGGTGAGTGCTTCGGTTCGGTCGGTAGGTATGGGGATTGTCTGGGCGTAGGTGATGGCGCGGGCCGGCGGCAGGAGTCCGGTGGTCACGAGCCGGGCCAGCAGGGGCGGGGGGATGTTGGCGGCGAGGCTGGTGATGGATCCGAGGAGGAGGGCGTAGAGGGCGTGGCGGGCGAGCACGGTCGCGGAGTCGGCGGCTTGTGTGTGGTCGCGGGCGGCGTGCACGGCGGTGAGGTAGTCAGCGGTGGTGGCCTGGTCTTCGTGGGCCGTGTACCAGACACTCTCGGCACGACCATCCGGGGTGTGTCGTTCAGCGGTGAGCAGGGCGTCGACCGCGTCGGGCTGGTCGGCGCGAAGGAGGTGGTCAATGGTCCAGGTGAGCGCGTAGCGGTCGACCGCGCCGCGCCGGTGTGCGGGTGGGAGCCGCCCGAGCGCGGTGTCCAGGCCGCCCCACCGGTCGAGGAACCGGTGCGCGATCAGCCCGTGCAGCGCGGCGAACCGGTCAGCGGAGAGRCTGCCTCGGGCGAAGTCGAAGACCAGGTCGTGCGCGGTGACGGTCTGGGTGTCCAGGTCGAGACGCAGCAGTGACGCGCCGTCGAGGTGTCGTAGGACGCCACGTCCTGCCCGACCATCGACGGCGCCGGTAGCGGCCCACAGGTCCAGCACGACAGCGACCGGAACCGGCCCGTGGCCCTTGAACACGGCCAGTTCAGCGAGCCGTGCCGCGGCGCCGTCGGGGAGCAGCCGCAGACCAGCGGTGATCACTGTGAGCAGCGACGGGTAGGGATACTCCGAGAACCGCGCTCTCAGGTCATGCAGATCGGCCTGATCGAAGGCATCCGCGATCTCGTCCCAGTCCCACTGGTCCCGCACGAGACCACCGGAGATCGCCAGCGCGACCGCGAGTCCGCCGCACCGGTCGAGCACCCGGCGCGCGGCAAGCCCATGCGGAACAGGTCTGCGGGCGTAGGCGGCGAGCAGCGCCTGGGCCGCGGCGTCGTCGACCAGACCGACCTGAAGGACCGACGCCCCCATCGGCAGCACATGCCCGCTACGGGATGTCACGAGCAGCCGGACGCCAGCCAGCCGGGGGAAAGCCTCGACCACCGCCTGTTCCCACACATCGTCGAGCACGATCAGGCAGATCGCTCCGGCCAGCAGCCCGCGTATCCGGTCGCGGCCCTCGCTGGGGTCGAGAACCGGGCGGGGGTCACCGAACGCGGCCACGACCCGGGTCTGGACCGCAGCCACATCCGCGTCCGGGTTCACCTGCACCCACAGCGCACCGTCGGGGAACGAGGCGCCGATCCGCGGGTCGTGCAGAACCGCGCGGGCGGTCGTGGATTTGCCCGCTCCGCCCATCCCGACCAGACCAACCGGACCCGCCCCGGTCATCGTCAGCTCGTCGGCAACCGCCTCGACGAGCGCCGGGCGCTCAACGAGCGGGCTCGGAAGCGGCCACGCCGCCCGGACCGTCTCCCACGAGATCGGCACACGCTCCCGCCGCGCCACCGCACGGGCACCAGTCGCGAACGTTTCGTTCCCGGGGAACTGTTCGTGCGCCAAAACCCTCAGCCGGCGTAGGCCTGCGGGCGCTGCCCCGTTCGCGAGTAGCCGCGCCACCGCAGACCAGAACTCGACCGCGCTACTCGCGTTCCACCCCGGCTGCCTGCCGCGCTCCAAGCCCGCCGCTTCCAACACCTGCTCCGCGGCCAACCGCTGGCTGTAGACCCGCGCGAACTCGGCGATCTCCAGATCCGACAGCTCCAACTCGTCGCCCACCGTCTGCCCCCGTCCGACCAGACCACCCGACAGACATCATCCCCACCCGATCAGGCACCCGGAGCGCGTCCTCAACACAGGTTCAAGATCAATTTCTGCTTGACGGGCTGGCGTACCAGCGTCGTCAACGGAGCCTGGCGCTATGGTCACGGGCGCGCTTCATCCCCGCTGCCCAGCAGCGCAACATCGTTCATCCCCGCCGCGGGACCGATGACAGGGACGATGTCAGCCGCGATGACGGCCAGGGCGGCCGCGGTGCGCAGCGTCGTAGGTAATGGCCTCGGCGCAGGATCATCTTCAGGGCAGTGCGCTGCGGATCGCCGTGCGGGCGGGCTGGTGGGACCTGCGCCGGCTACCCACCGAGGACACCCCACACAGCGTCGCCGCGACCCTCGTCCTGAGCCAGGACGGGCAGCAGCCGGCCCCGGCCTCGACCTGTAGCGTGCCAGAGCTCGATTCGGGGGCGTGACCTGCGGTTTCGTTCGTCGATCAAGCGGCGCGGTGGTATTCGTTGATCACGCCCGTGAGGACCTTGCGGCGGCGGATCGGGCCGTCGAGGGGCGTGACGGTCGCCGGGTCGTGGTTCGGTGGGCGCTGGCCGCGTCCTTGGTGGGGTCGATGATCGTTGAAGTGGCGGGCGTACTCCTCAAGCACGGCGGTGGTGTGGCGTTCGCCGTAGAGKAGGATCTTGTCGGTGCATTCTTKGCGGACGGAGCGGATGAACCGTTCCGCGTAGCAGTTCGCCTGTGGTGTCCGCGGGGGAGTGCGCACGACTTGGACGCCTTCGGCGGCGAACACGTCGTCGAAAGCCTGGGGGTATTTCGTATCCCGGTCGCGGATCAGGAACCGGAACCGGCCGAGGCATCCGTCGAGGTCCATGGCCAGCTGGCGTGCTTGTTGGGTGACCCAGGCCGCGGTCGGGTGGGTGGTGACGCCGAGGATGTGGACGCGACGGGTCTGGATCTCCATGACGAACAGGGCGTAGAGCCGGCGTAGCGCGATGGTGTCGAGGTGGAAGAAGTCGGTCGCTAGCAGGCCGGCGGCCTGGGTCTGCAGGAAGGTGCGCCAGCTGGTGTCGGCCTGGCGGCGGGGCGCGGGGCCGAGACCCGCGCCGGCGAGGATTTGACGGACCGTGCCCGCGCCGATCCGATATCCCAGGCCGAGTAGCTCCCCCTGGACGCGGCGATGGCCCCAGGCCGGGTTGTCGCGGGCCAGGTGGATCACCAACTCCCGCAGCTCGTCGCCGATCGGTGGGCGGCCGGCCCGGCGCGGGTAGGTCCATCGTCGGCGGACCAGGTGGCGGTGCCAGGCCAGCAGCGTTGCCGGGGTGACCATCCGGCGTGATTGGACCTCCCGGGGTAACAGCCGGCCCATCGCGGCCAGGAGCGCCCGATCGGGCCAGGTGAACCGGGGCCGCCCGACCTGACGACGCAGCACCGCCACCTCTTGGCGCAACACCAGCAACTCCGCTGTCCGCGCCGCATCGCCGCAGCTGAGCAGCACGAGCCAGCCGATCACCCGCACCATGACCAAGTACACCAACCGCAGCCCCATGGCAGCGATCATGCCCGCGGCGCCTAGTGGCGAACCCGCAGGTCAGCGGCCTGACATCGAGTTCTGGCACGGTACACGTCGCCGGACTCGCGGTCCCACACCCGCACCGCACCGTCGTCGCCGCCGGAGATGATCTGCCGACCATCCGGCGTCACCGCCACCGCGAAGACCGTTTCGGTGTCCCCGGTCAGGACCGCCTGGGCGTCGCCGGACTCGCGGTCCCACACCCGCACCGTGCCATCGCCACCGCCACCGCCACCGCCACCGCCACCGCCACCGCCGGAGATGATCTGTCAAGCGCCGGGTTTGGTGGAGGCTGAGTTGTCACGCGCCGGCGGGCTGCCGGGCGTCTGACTGGTGTGTCTGGTTGGCCGCCCAGGCGGCCTCGTGCTCGGTGGGTGGGACCAGGCCGATCTCGCCGTGTAGCCGGCGGTGGTTGTACCAGTCGATGTACTCCGCGACCGCGACCTCGAGATCGGAGTGGCCGGTCCACGGTCCCTTGTTACGGATCAGTTCGGCCTTGAACAGCGAGTTGAACGCCTCGGCCATCGCGTTGTCGTAGGAATCACCGGCGGAACCGACCGAGGCGACCGCCTCGACCTCGCCGAGCGTCTCGGTGTACTTGATCGAGATATACTGYGAGCCCCTGTCGGAATGGTGAATGAGCTTCGCCAGGTCGGCGCCGACGCGCCGGCGGGTCCAGACCGCCATGTTCAGCGCGTCGATCGCCAACTCCTTGTAGAGGTTCCTGGAAAGCTGCCAGCCGACGATTCTTCGGGAGAAGACGTCGAGGACGAACGCCGCGTACACCCAGCCGGAGAACGTGCGGATGTAGGTGATGTCAGCGACCCACAAGCTGTTCGGCGCCGCCGTGGTGAACTTGCGTCTCACCAGGTCAGGACGGGTGTCCGGCCCCTTGGCCCGCACCGTCGTCCGCGGCGCCCGCAGCCGCGACACGCCCCGCAGGCCAGTCTGGCGCATGAGACGAGCCACCGTGCAGCGCGCGATGTGTCGACCGCCGACCCCGCCCTCACGGGCCAGCTGCGCGTAAACTTTCCGCACGCCGTAGACGCCGTAGTTATCGGCGTGTATCCGTTCTATCTCCTTCAAGGTCTCGGCATCGGTAGCCGCCCGTCGCGACGGCAACCGTTTCTTCGAGGCGTAGTAGGTGCTCGGGGCGATCTGGATACCGGCATCCTTGAGCACGGCACAGATCGGCTCGACCCCGAACCGCTCCTTGTGCCTATCGACATAGTCGACGACTACCGGCGCGGGCGGTCGAGCTCCGCCGCGAAGAAAGCCGACGCCGACTTCAAAATCTCGTTCGCCCGCCGCAACTCCCGGTTCTCCCGCTCCAGCTCGGCCAGGCGCGCCGCGACGTCGGTCGGCACGCCGGCCCTGGTGCCCTCATCGATCTCGGCCTGGGCCACCCAGGTACGCAGGGTCTCCCGGTTGATCCCGAGCTGCTGGCCAACCCTCGCGCACGCGCCCGTCCCACCGCCGCTGGCCCTCGCGTCCAGCACCATCCGGACCGCCCGCTCCCGCAGCTCGTCGGGGTACTTCCTCGGCGCCGCCATGTCGTCCGCTTCCTCCCGGTTTGACTGCCTCCATCAAACCCGGAGCGGGACAATCTGCCGACCATCCGGCGTCACCGCCACCGCCCAGGCCATCTCGGCATGGCCCCAAAACGGTGGTCGGTGCGACGGGACGACGCGGGCAGGCATGCGGCCAAGTGTGCCGCGATGACCCCGACTCCAATGGCAAGTCAGATCCGTGGCGAGCGGATGTCTCGGAACTGTGCGTAGGGCCRCCACGCGAGGACACGGCCGCCCATGGCCAGCATGCTTCTGATGTCCGGGAGGGCCCACTTCCCGGACATCAGGCGCACCGCGGTTACGACGATCGACTGAAGATCGAAAACGAGCGGGGCGTCGGGCTGCCGTTAAGGACATCGCACCAGAGGAAATGCGACTCACCAGTAACTACGTGGCCGACGCGGCGGTGAGATGTCGGTAGATGGTGGGGCGGGTGACGCCGAACTCGTCGGCGATCTGCTGGACGGTGTAGTCGCCGGAGTCGTACATCTCCCGTGCCAGCTGCACCTGGCGGGGGCCGAGCTTGGGCTTCTGCCCGCCGGTACGGCCGCGGGCGGCCGCGAGGCCGTCCCTCGTTCGCTCGGACATCAGCGCGTGCTCGAACTGGGCGATCGCGCCGAGGATCTGGAAGAACATCCGGCCAATCGCGGCGGAGGTATCGATGCCCTGGTCAAGCACGACCAATTGGACGCCGCGGGCATGCAGATCGGCGGACAGTTCGAGGAGGTGCTCCAGGGAGCGGCCGAGCCGGTCGAGCTTGGTGACGACGAGCTGGTCGCCGGCCCGGTTGGCGCTCAGCAGCGCTTTGTCGAGCTCAGGACGGCGGGCGAGCTTGCAGAGGCCTTGTCGATGAAGATCTCGTCGCAGCCGGCGGACTGGAGAGCGTCATGTTGGGCATCGGGGTGCTGGCCGCGGGTGGAGACCCGTCCATAGCCGACGCGCATGATCGGATCGTAACGTGAACGGGGGTGTGCGTGACATAGACGCGTACACGGCTCGCGTTACACGGCCGACCTGCGGCGACACGCTTCAGATCTTCGTGTGTCACGAACGTTCGATACCGGACACTGCGGCTCCCGCCTGCCAGTAGGTCAGGTTGCTCCGTGGTTCTGTCGACGGCACCGAGCATCGTCGGTAGCCGAAGTTGAGCACCACGGGATGCCGGCGGCGTTGCCGTGTCGATGAGATCGAGCGCCACGACCGCCGCGGCCTACGACGTCAAGCCGCTCGGGCCTCTCCTTGGCGCGCCTTTGCCCGTAGCAGAGGCGCTCCGTGCGCCCGCCGCCGAGCCAGCTCCAGCGGAACGTTGGCTCGGCTCGTCGAGACTGGTGCTTGAACCCACCGACATCTCGACCGCGCACCCAAGATCGACTGGTGCTCGGCGTCATCGACATTCGGTGCTCGTTCTCACCGACGTAGCCAGCCTTGATCTCCGACGAGATCTGGCCCCACCCGGAGCCCTCCTCGCTGGCGAGTGCGGTCCTCGCTCGCCGCAGGTCCAGGTCGTTCGTCCTCGCTTCGCTGCGGGCGCTCCACCTGGACCTGCGCCTTCGTCGAGGACCTGATCAGCAGCTACGAGGAGGCCGGGGAACTCTGCCCCAGCCCTGGCACGGCACGGGTGGGGCCAGATCTCGTCGGAACTCACTTCCCGATCAAGGAGGGTGGAGCCACGTCTCGTCGGAAGGTGGGGCCAGAGGAACCTGGAGAAGCCAGCCTGGGTTCGGCCGAGTCACTCCGCCAGCATTTCGTCAGGCGAATCGGCGTGTCCCCTAGCGCCTATCGCGCGAGCTTCGCGCACTCGTCCGCACCGCTCGCGCACTGAGTGCCAGCCTGATGGCGGGCGCACGGGCGGTGACCGACGACGGATGATGCTCTGATGAGCCGCATCGCGATTCTTCACCCGGGGCAGATGGGCGCGGCGGTGGGCCGGGCGATCGTCGACTCCGGCCACGACGTGACCTGGCTGCGCGCCGAACGAAGCGAGAGCACGCGCCGTCGCGCGGACGCCGCCGGGATGCGCGCATCAGTCGACCTGCGCGACCGCGACGTCGTCCTGTCCATCTGCCCGCCCGCCGCCGCGGTGGAGACCGCCCGGACGGTTGCCGGCTTCTCCGGGTTGTACGTGGACGCCAACGCGATCAGCCCGGGCACCGCCTCCGAGGTCGCCGCGGTGGTCCACGCCCACGGAGCCGCCTACGTCGACGGCGGGATCATCGGGCCGCCACCGGAGCGACCCGGGACCACCCGCCTGTTCCTGTCCGGGGACCGAGCCGAGGAGGTGGCCGCGCTCTTCCGCGACACCCGCGTCGAAGCCGTTGTGCTTTACGGCGATCACACGGCCGCGTCGGCACTGAAGATGACCTACGCGGCGTGGACCAAAATCACCACGGCTCTCCTGATCAGCGCCCGCGGCGTCGCGAAGCACTACGGGGTCGACGAAGCGCTAGCGGCGGAGTGGGCCCGCTCCCAGCCCGAGCTCGGCACCCGCCACGCCGCCGCGCTCGACGCGGCAGCCCACAAGGGGTGGCGTTGGGAGGAGGAGATGCGCCAGATTGCCCGCACGTTCGCCGAGGCGGGAGAACCAGCCGGCTTCGGCGACGCCGCCGCCCAACAGTTCGGCCGCTGGCCCCGCCCGGCCAGCTCCTGACCGGGCGGTACCACCCAACCCGCCGCCCAGCTATGACACACCCATCGCCTTCCGCGAACGCCCGACCCCGGATCACCAGGAATGCGACCCAGACCAGGACCCGAGCTCACCGCCATCGGCTAAGGCCACACCTCCAGGGAGCAGCCCCGCCATGTCCGACCTCGACAGCCAGGTTCCCTACTGGGATGCCGCCGCGGCCACGAAGACGTTCACCCACCCGCTCGATCCGCGCTGGCTCGACGGGATCAGCAGGCACGCCGCGATCCTCGACTACGGATGCGGCTACGGCCGCGTCCTGGCGGAGCTCGAACAGCACGGCTTCGACAACCTCACCGGCGCCGACACCTCGCCAGAAATGATCGAACGAGCGCGCGGCACGCACCCCGTCACGCGCTTTGCCGTCCTGGATACGCCACCGCTCGCGCCTTTCCCCGACGCCGGCTTCGACGCGGTCCTGCTCTTCGCCGTGCTGACCTGCGTTCCAGGCGACGCCGCGCAACACCGGTTGATCACTGAGCTGCACCGCCTGCTCAGGACAGGCGGAGTCCTTTACATCAGCGACTATCTGTTGCAGGACGACGAACGCAACCGCCGCCGCTATGGCCGCTACGCCGACCACCATGGCGGCAGCTACGGTGTGTTCGAAACGAGCGACGGCGCGGTCTGCCGCCATCACTCCCGCGCGTGGCTTTCCACCCTGCTCGCCGGGTTCGAAACGGTCCGCACCCACCAGATAACGGTTGCCACCATGAACGGGCACGAGTCGACGGGTATCCAGATCCTTGCCCGCAAGCCCTAGAGGGCTCGGAGGCGGGTTCGTGGTCGGGCTCCTTGAAACGCCGTGGAGGATGTTCGTGCTGACCCGGGCTTGGCTTGCCGCGCGTGGCCGGCTTCCCCGCGACCTGATGGCGTTCCTGGCCGACGCCCACGAGAACCGCGGCGTGCTGCGCCAGGCCGGAGCGGCGTACCAGTTCCGGCATGTGGAGCTGCAGCGTCGGCTCGCGAACCGGTGAGCGGTGTCGGTTGGCTTAATCAAAGCCAACCGACACGACCGGCTGACGACCGCCTGGACACGCCTCCCACGAGCCTGCCCGGATCACCGCAGATTGTCTTTACGTCCGGCGACTTACCGGATAACAGACCATTACTCAGTAGAGTGATCCACACCGAGGGTCGGTGGCCAGCGCGAATCGCGCGGCCGCCTTTGGCCGCATCCCCCGCGCGTCCTTGCCAGGTGGCCAGGCTGTTCCGGGTGGCCAGGGTGTCCGGGTGGTCGGGGCCGAGCACCCGCAGCCGGTCAGCCAGCAGCGCCTCGAACGTAGCGACCGCCCCGGCCACGTCCCCCGCGCGTCCTCGCCAGGAGGCCAGGTTGCCCCGAGTGGTCAGGGTGCGCGGGTCGTCGGCGCCCAGGACCCGCAGGCAGTCGGCGAGCAGCGCCTCGTACGCGCTGGCCGCCCCGGCCACGTCCCCCGCCGCGACAGCGAATCCGGCGGCGTGACGGTCATGATCCGAGTCCGGCACCCACCTCAAGGCCGGCCAGACGAATCGACCATGCCAGCCGGAATGAACCCGCCACTCATCCGACCGCACATCATCTGTCTGACCCAGCACTGTATGAGTTGACACTGCATGACCCGGCAGGTAGCGTGCTGTGTCATGAGCGAGCTCGTGAGCATTGGCTACCTCATGAAACGCCTTTGCCTGTCTCGTACCCGCTGCTACCAGCTCACCCGCAGGCCCGGCTTCCCGCCGCCGGTCGCTGTGACCGGCGGCCGCGTCTGGCACAAGGCTGAGGTAGACCAGTGGATCATCGCCTGCCGCCCGGCCAGAGCCGCTACGCCGACGTAGCACGGCGCTGAGAACCCCGCCAACTGTCGTCAGGTTTCCCAGCGGCGCGGTGATGGCTTCCAGGATCGATCTGCCGCAGCTGCTGCGACCAGACCGGGCGGCTCGTTCTAGCCGCCGCACGCCGTCCGCAATATCGGCGGTCACGGTCCGTAGAAGGGCCTCTATCCGGCGGCACGACAGGGCTCATGGTTACTCGTTCTGCGGCGAACCTGTCGCGCCCGATGGCCGGTGGGGCCGGTCGAGTGGGACTGTCAAGTTAACGGTGTAACGGATTGTTATTGAGTTGCTACTTTCGGCCGGCGGTGAGGCGCCCGTCGAACGCGAGGTCGAAGGCGTTCAGCGGTGCCTTCCAGCGGATCATCCACTTTGCCCGGCCGCGTCCGGTGGGGTCGAGGCTGGTCACGGTGAGGTAGAGGTGCTTGAGTGCGGCCTGTTCGTTGGGGAAGTGGCCGCGGGCCTTGACGGAGCGGCGGAACCGGGAGTTCAGCGACTCGATMGCGTTGGTCGTGGCGATGACGGTCCGGATCTCGGCGTCGAAGCGCAGGAACGGGACGAACTCGGCCCAGGCGTTCTCCCAGAGCCGGATGATCGCGGGGTATTTCTTCTCCCAGATCGCGGAGAAGTCGGCGAACCGGTCGAGCGCGGCCGCCTCGGTCGGGGCGGTGTAGACGGGCTTGAGGTCGCGGGCGAGTGCGGGCCAGTCCCTCTTGGACGCATATCTGAACGAGTTGCGGAGCAGGTGCACGATGCAGGTCTGGACGATGGTGTCGGGCCAAACCTGGGCGACGGCGTCGGGTAGGCCGGTCAGGCCGTCGCAGACGAGGATGAGGACGTCGGCGAC